>JAWPOF010000006.1:0-104543 GCA_033345275.1 Alphaproteobacteria bacterium | reverse complement strand
TCCGGGTTCGATTGGAATTTCTCCGCTATCCACAAGTCATCCGCCAACTTTTCAACGGGGGTCGGTTCGGTCCTCCATCGGGTTTTACCCCGACTTCAACCTGCTCATGGATAGGTCACCCGGTTTCGGGTCTATAGCATGCAACTTAACGGGCTCTTCACCCTCGGTTTCCCTTCGGCTGCGAAACTTAATCTCTTAACCTTGCTGCATACCATAACTCGCCGGACCATTCTACAAAAGGTACCACATCGCACTTTAACGTGCTTTGTGTGCTTGTAAACATAAGGTTTCAGGTTCTTTTCACTCCCCTCCCGGGGTTCTTTTCACCGTTCCTTCACAGTACTGGTTCTCTATCGGTCATCAGGTAGTATTTAGGCTTGGAGAGTGGGCTCCCCGTCTTCCCTGCGGATTCCACGTGTCCGCAGGTACTCTGGATTCCGGACATCTTAAACTCGTTTTCGTCTACAGGACTCTCACCTTCTTCGGTATGCTTTCCCACACATTTCGACTAACAATTTTAAGACTTATTCCGGTCCGAACCCCTATTGTATTTCTACAATAGGTTTGGCCTCCTCCGCTTTCGCTCGCCACTACTCGCGGAATCTCGGTTGATTTCTTTTCCTGAGGGTACTTAGATGTTTCAGTTCCCCTCGTTCCCCTCCTGTACCTATGTATTCAGTACAGGATCTATGATTCTTCATCATAGGGGTTCCCCCATTCGGATATCCCCGGATCGAAGCTTATTTGCAGCTCCCCGAGGCTTTTCGCAGCTTGTCACGTCCTTCTTCGGCTCCTGATGCCAAGGCATTCACCTTATGCTCTTATTAGCTTGAACTTCCATATATTTATGGTCTTGGTTCTCTTTGTTCATTGCTTGAGTTTCGCAATTTTCATCGTTACTTGGTTTTAACTCGTCTTCGAAAAGACTTCTGTTTATCCACCCTTTGTGCTATAATTGTAATAATTATTACCACTACGTTTGGAAAGACCAATAAATTCTAAATTATTGCTTCTCTCATATCTGTTCGTTTTCTTTATTCGGTTGTCAATGATCTTTTTGTTTCAACTTCCTATGAAGTTGTGGTTGGCACAAGTGGACTCGAACCACCGACCTCGCGCTTATCAGGCGCGCGCTCTAACCAGCTGAGCTATGCGCCAGCATTGGTTTTGTGTAGTTCTTCATCTCTCATACCTGGTGGAGATGATGGGATTCGAACCCATGACCCCCTGCTTGCAGGGCAGGTGCTCTCCCAGCTGAGCTACACCCCCATATGTGGGTACTTAGTCCCTGAAAATTGAACAACAATCCGATGCTCCTCGTACACCTTTGGGTTCTCTATAGAACCGAACTACGAGCATGCTTTCCATACTCACGTTCTCCATAGAAAGGAGGTGATCCAGCCGCACCTTCCGATACGGCTACCTTGTTACGACTTAACCCCAGTCATTGAATCCACCTTCGACAGCTGCCTCCTTGCGGTTAGCTCACTGGCTTCGGGTGTCCCCAACTCCCATGGTTTGACGGGCGGTGTGTACAAAGCCCGGGAACGTATTCACCGCAGTATGCTGACCTGCGATTACTAGCAATTCCAACTTCGTGCAGGCGAGTTGCAGCCTGCAGTCCGAACTGGGACGCCTTTTTTGAGATTTGCTCACCCTCGCGGGGTCGCTCCCCTTTGTTTGCGCCATTGTAGTACGTTTGTAGCCCAGAACGTAAGGGGCATGATGATTTGACGTCGTCCCCACCTTCCTCCGTTTTGTCAACGGCAGTCTGACCAGAGTGCTCTTGCGTAGCAACTAATCATAGGGGTTGCGCTCGTTGCGGGACTTAACCCAACATCTCACGACACGAGCTGACGACAACCATGCACCACCTGTCACCTTGTCAATCCCGAAGGATCGAGACTCGCCATTACGCGATGGTCAAGGGATGTCAAGTCCTGGTAAGGTTCTTCGCGTTGCGTCGAATTAAACAACATACTCCACTGCTTGTGCGGGCCCCCGTCAATTCCTTTGAGTTTTAATCTTGCGACCGTACTCCCCAGGTGGGATACTTATTGTGTTAACTGCGGCACGCAGGGGGTCAGACCCCGCACACCTAGTATCCATCGTTTACGGTGTGGACTACCAGGGTATCTAATCCTGTTTGCTCCCCACACTTTCGCGCCTCAGCGTCAGTCATAGGCCAGAAAGCTGCCTTCGCCTTCGGTATTCCTTCCGATATCTACGAATTCCACCTCTACATCGGAAATTCTACTCCCCTCTCCTTAACTCTATTCATGCAGTCTTAAGTGCCACGCCAAGGTTAAGCCCAGGTCTTTAACACCTAACTTGCATGAACGCCTACACGCCCTTTACGCCCAGTAATTCCGAACAACGCTAGGTCCCTTCGTATTACCGCGGCTGCTGGCACGAAGTTAGCCGGTGCTTTTTCTGTCGCTACTGTCATCATCTTCACGACTAAAAGAACTTTACAACCCGAAGGCCTTCTTCATTCACGCGGCATGGCTGGGTCAGAGTTTCCTCCATTGCCCAATATTCTTAGCTGCTGCCTCCCGTAGGAGTCTGGACCGTGTCTCAGTTCCAGCGTGGCTGATCGTCCTCTCAGACCAGCTATGGATCATTGCCTTGGTAGGCCATTACCCCACCAACAAGCTAATCCAACGCGGGCACATCCACCACCGATAAATCTTTCCCGTTTCCGGCGTATGCGGTATTAGCGTTCGTTTCCAAACGTTATTCCCCAGTGGTGGGCAGTTTCCCACGCGTTACTCACTCGTGCGCCACTAGATCCACAAGTGCAAGCACCTGCTTCACCCGTTCGACTTGCATGCCTAAGACCTGCCGCCAGCGTTCGTTCTGAGCCAGGATCAAACTCTCAAGTTCTAAAAAACCTGTTAAGTAAGTCCCGTGCATATAAACAAAAGCCGACTATTTAATAATCAGTTCGTCTTTACATATATTATTATTCGCAAGACAAGTTTTAACGAGGTTTAATATGTAAACCTACTACCTGTCTAGGATATGCACTCTTGACTTAGTCAAAGTTTGGATATTCCAAATTCAACTGTCTGCACATCCCTTCTTGAATTTTGATGAGCTGCTTTTATTCACAATGTTTGCGTGTTCTACAAGAACCTGATTTCCATCGTTCGTTCCGTAAACCGCAGAATTTCAGGGGTTGAGTTTCTTTTGTTTTGTTGTCTCAACTTGAAAGCCCGCTTAGTATGCGCTCAAAGTTTGAAAAAGTCAAGCGGAAATTCGAAAATATTTTTAAAAAAATTTCTGATTCAGATTTTTTGCCAGAAATCCGCCCTTTTTTGCCAGAAAAAAAATTTCTTTTTTTATTTTGACGCCCAGTATTTTGATTCGGTTTTAGTGTTTTTTTGATTCGGAAACGGAACCGAATCATAACCTAATACATCAAAATTGGTACACAAAACCCACTTTTACCATGGGAAACAATCGAAAATCAGACAAATCACGATTCGCATCACGCTGGGCCGATGCAACGTCCGATTCCAGCTGAGGAATTGAAACCGGTGACCACACCTGGGTTTCTGTATTATATATATAGAGTTGCTGGTTGGGGATATCTAGCGTCAGGCGTGCAGGACGCGATGTGAAAATAATACCAAGGTCTACAAACAAGGAAAAATCACAAAACAAGCCGATATCCCAACCTGTTCCGATATACGGACCATGAAAATCCCAATTTATATCCGCAGAACCACTAAAATTATTCCCGTTATAATAATAATGATCGCCAGCCAAATTAAAATAGAAACGGCCAGATGGCGCAGTCGCAACCGTACCATAAATTGAAGATGTTAAATCCGCCGCACCCCACGCATACCCCCCGCTGATACGCCATGCACCAGCCATCGGATAAAAGTCCAGCAACATTGCCCCATGCCAAGCATCAAGCGAACCTTCATCGATTCGTACACCGTCGCCAACGTCTAGCCCGTTCCCCATAAAGGAATCAATCGCAGAATCTACGGCAGATTTTAACGCATTTGTGCCAGAGATATCAATTCGCACACCAAAATGACGCAACAAATACGATTCGTATTCGGCATTATGATACCCCAGCAATACATTAATGCCGGTTGTTGCGGAAACCCCAACTCCGACTGATAACCCATCTGAAAAATTTGTTTGTGCAACAGCGGGCGAAACGACAAAAAAGACACAAAACATACGTACGTATTTCATACTGTAAATATACACCAAACACGTACAGCCTGACAACTAGCATAAATTCCGAAAAAACCCGCCATACAGCGGGCTTGTTTTATCACCATAATTTTACACGTTCACCAGGCAAAACATACATTGCATCCGATGGAGTTATATCAAACACCCGGTACCAGGCATCAATATGTGGCAATATACCATTTACACGATTTTTACCCAGCGAATGCTCGTCAACCTTGGTCAAACGAATCTCTTCGTCGGGACGAATGTTTTGTGCCCACACGCCCGCGTACGCAATAAAGAAACGTCTGTCGGAACTGATTCCGTCCAAATCACTTGTTTTGATACCAAATTTTGTATATGCATCAAACGCAATCGAAACACCGCCATAATCCGCCAGATTTTCGCCCAATGTGAATTCACCGTTGGCGTTAATCTCGTCATTGATTTTGATTTTGTTGAAAAATTCCTTCATCACATTTGCACGTTTTTCGAACATATCAGAATCTGACAAAGTCCACCAATCACGCATATTCCCATCTTTGTCGAAATGACGACCCAAATCATCAAAACCGTGTGTCATTTCATGACCAATAACCGCACCAATTGCCCCATAATTAAATGCGTCGTCAGCGGCCACATCAAAGAAAGGATACTGCAAAATTCCCGCAGGGAAACAAATCTCGTTTGTGGATGGGTCGTAATAAGCATTCACTTCGTGTGCATTCATGTACCAAATTGTCGGATCTTTTTCTTGTCCGATTTTTTCAATCCAGAATGCATCTTCGAATCGGGAAACGCGTATCATATTTTCCCACAAAGAATCGTTCTTGATTTCTAATTCGGAATAATCACGCCATTTATCCGGATAACCTATTTTTGCACGAAATGTAGATAATTTTTCCAGCGCTTTTTGTTTCGTTTCGTCTGACATCCATTCCAGGTTTTCCATACGCATCGCATATGCGCGCTGCAGATTTTTTACCAACGTCTGCATGCGATCCTTGGCGTCGGCGGAAAAATATTTTTCAACATAAATGCGACCGACTTCTTCACCCAGCGAGCCGTCAATCAATGACACCGCACGTTTCCAACGTGGCTTTGGTTCTTTTTGCCCGGCCATGGTACGGTTATAAAAATCAAACGATATATCATAAGTTTTATCGTCCAGGACGGTATCTGCAGCGCTGATTATGCGATATTTCAAATATGTTTTTATCAAATTAAAATCTGTATCGTTCATAATTGAAATCGATTCTGCAATCGCTTCGG
Organism: Alphaproteobacteria bacterium; assembly: GCA_033345275.1. Lineage (GTDB taxonomy): Bacteria > Pseudomonadota > Alphaproteobacteria > Rs-D84 > Rs-D84 > Enterousia. The sequence goes on along the minus strand of JAWPOF010000006.1, from coordinate 99,071 downwards.
GCTGGGCGATATTCATAAATTTTGCCGCCGTCGCACCACGCGCAGTTAAAAATGCATCCCAGTCAAAACCAGGAAACTCTTGCTTGACCTGTTCCAAACTCATTTTGTGATAGTTCGCGTGTGGGTCACGTAATTTTTCCTTGGGGTAAAATGATTTTACCATACGTTCTTCTAGGGCGTATAGTTTATCAACATCAACTGGCACACCAAAGTTTGCCATTTGCCGAGCAATAAAATCATGATACTTTTTTCTTATCTCGATTGATTTGGCGTCTGTATCAAAGTAATAATCGCGCGACAGCCCCAATCCGCCCTGCCCCAGATTATATAAAAAATGTTCGCTGTCTTTTTCGTCCAGCGCAACACCGTCACTGAAAAATGCAGAAGAATACGCAAATGTTTTGCCCAAATAATCTTCTAAATCTTGACGGGTCAGATTGTCAATTTCCGCCAACTGTGGCGCAACAGGTTTTACACCATCCGCATTCAATTTTTCTTCGTCCATTGCAATTTTATATAGTGCGCCAACCTTACCGCTGTCACCCTGGACAATTTCACGCGTGCGTTCCAGATTAGTGTTGCGCAAAACCTCGAACGCGCCATATCTGGAATAATCGTCAGGTATTGGATTACGTTTCTGCCACCCCCCTGTTGCATACTCGTAAAAATCATCGCCAGGTCTGACCAATGTGTTCATGTTTTCCATTTTTATACCAGCCATAACAACTTTCTCCTTTGTGTAAAAATACGCCCACGCAATCGTCACAGCGACCGCAATAATTCCCATAATATTCCAAAATTTACTGTCCATTTTATCCTACCAATTTAAGCATTATCTTGTCCAAAATCAGCATACCATTCAAGGTCGCAGAAATTCGATTGTCTTTGATTCGTACCAAGTCCTGATTGGCCTGCACCCAGTTCATATCAATAACGTTTTTTACATGTTGTGTCAACAGGCAACCTTGAACGGTACGCATACCTGTTATCAACATCTCGGTCGCACGCGCACCGTTTGACATCTGTTCAAAACACGCGTTATCCCCCATTTGTTCGTACCATATTCCGTCCAGCAATACACGGCCCGCGGCCCCACGCCCAATACCAATATACGGCTGTCCATCCCATACATTTTGATTATGAATACATTCGCAACCTGGGGCACAATGATTCGATACTTCGTATCGAGACAAATTTAAAATATCGCCAATTGTTGTGTACATTTGCGCCATTGTATCATTGTCCGGCAGCTGCAAATTCATTTTACCAAATGGGGTGCCAGGCTCGATAGTCAATTCATACAAAGAACAATGCTGTAACCCCAATTTGTTAATTGCTAAACACATTTTTTCAATATCTGCCACCGTGTCACCTGGCAAGCCGTAAATAAAATCTGCTGACAGACGCAGCCCCATATTGCGCGCCATGTCCAGCAACCTTGTTGCATCAGCCACATTGTGTTGTCGTGCCAGGAATTTTAATCTGGTATCGTCCAGACTTTGAACCCCAACGGACAAGCGATTTACACCAACAGACATAAAATCACGCAACTTTTCCCGGTCCAATGTGCCTGGGTTTGATTCCAATGTTATTTCAGCCCCAGACGCCAGATTGAAACTTTGACAAATTGTATTTATAATTTTTTCAAAACAATTGACCGGCATCAAAGACGGGGTGCCACCACCAAAAAACACAGTTGGTACATTTATCGCTCCCAGTTTATCCGACCAAAATTTAATCTCGGCACAAATGTTGGTGACATATTTACCCCAATCTGGGGATGCACATGCTGTTGACATAAATGCACAATAATTGCATTTGGACATACAGTATGGGACATGGATGTAAATATTATGGGGCATGTTGTTCATATCTGCTGTATTTTACACAGACAAAAACTGTCTGCAAGCAGGAAATGAAAATACTTTTATAGCCCTTAAATTTATGATATAATAATCGCAACGATTATCCATATGAAGGCAGGCAAGGTTTCATTTTTACTGATGTTTTTTGCACCAATCGTCGCGCTGGGGGCGAATGAGGGGGTGCCGTATTATTATCAAACGCCTGCTGCACAAACCGAAAATCAAGCATCGTATGGCAAATATGCCGATCAGGGATATACAAAGTATGTTGGACGTTCTGGGAATAAACAGGTTGTGGGCACCAAAACATATTCGTATCAGGTACCGCGCCCAAAGGAAGAGTCCGCATCGTTTTTCAAAACACTGACGGATAACGAGACAATCGTTCCATCCGATGACGTGATAATCCCTGTTGCTGGGGGGGAACCCACATTTATCGGCGCGATGACGACCAACGGTATCGCATTGCCGATTGCTTATGAACCGGCTACATCGATTTACGCAGGATACTCGCGTCGCTTTGCGGATTTTGAGTTTGAAACTGGGGTGAATTCGATTTTGGAATGGGACGACATGATTTGGAACGAAATTCGTGTTGGGATACGTCACAATTTCGCCATGCGGGATTTTGATTTGACTTTGTATGGCGAATATGCGTACGGAGATATGTCTCATGGGGGCCTGTCCATGGACTATGACCTGAAACCATTCGAAGAACAATATCCAGAATACGGCGTTTTTACTATATCGATGGGGGATCAATCAGGGCGCAGTAATTATTTCCGATTTGGACTGTCTGCACATCATATCTGGGATATTGCCGGATGGAAATTATCGCCAACATTTGGATATGAAATATTCAAGCATAATCTGGAAATGTCCAATCATTACTATCCGAACCCAGGCGTGTATTTGCCATTGATGACCGAGGATGGATTTTATGTGTTTGGAAATGAATATGGCGATTACTTTGCTGTGCCAATTAATGCAACCCCGCCAGATGACTGGTATCAAGTATGTATGTCACCCGAAGATATAAAACTGGTGACTAATGATATCAGCGCATCTGGGGCGGTTGATGGATTCCCATATCTGGGGGACACATTGGTTACGGGTGATTATAATAACCTGATGGGAACAATCCCATGGGGGGTTGATTCTGGCGAATGCGTGATTATTGGTGGTGATGGCCCGGTTGTAGTCGAAGGCACAACGCATATCTATAACACAACGTGGTCTGGATTTTATGTCGGTCTGGAAATTGAAAAACAAATGACCTGGAAGGATAAACTGCGCATGTATATGCAGTTTGGCATGCCAAAATATTCGTCCGAAGGTATATGGCCAAATCGTACAGACTGGCAACAGAACCCCAGTTTCTTGGACGAAGGTGATAATGGTGCATATTCGTATGCCGCAGAGATGGAATACGACCATAAATTGTCTGACAATCTGCATCTGTCGATAAAGGTTGACACAAACTTGTTCCATGTTGGAAAAATCGGCGGGGAATTGTATATTGCTGAATACAGCCAATATTTAGTCGATGAAAATGGACAATATATTATGAAAGAATTATACGATGATTACGGTAATGTATACTATGTACCTTGGCTGGAAACAGTTCCTGCCCATACAGAAAAAGTATCCGATTCGTTAAAGCGCGCTACGTGGCAATCATTTGGAATTCATGTAGGTGTAAAATACACATTCTAACTTTATACAAGGGGAATTTGATGAATAAGTTCATGGTATGGCTGTGCGCCGTTGTGTTTTATGTACCTGTGTCAAGCTTTGCAAACCGTGGTTCGTTTGATTCTGACCGCTGGCACGAAATGTTGGATTCTGTACGGGCGCGCGCTGTATCCGAGAAAATATCAGAAAACACAATAAACGAAACCTTGAAATATCCAGCGTTCATACCTTCTATTGTGCGCAGCGATGCGAATCAGTCCGAATTCAAATTAACATTGGACGATTACCTGGGACGAACCGTTAGTCAGACGCGAATTTCCCAAGGACAAAAAATGCGCAATACATATCCGACTTTGCTGTCGAAGGTTGAAAATAAATACGGGGTACCACCACATGTTATGTTGGCATTTTGGGGAATGGAATCAAACTATGGTGCGGTAAAATCACGACATAAATTAACAGACGCATTTTTTACATTGGTGTATGATGGCCGTCGTGAAACATTTTTTACAAATCAGTTAATCGCCCTGATGAAAATTGCAGACAAGAACAGATTGGATATAAATTCCATATCTGGGTCTTGGGCAGGCGCTATGGGGCATTTTCAGTTTATTCCAACCACCCTGGCGCAGTATGGTGTGGATGGAAACGGCGATGGGCGAATTGATATAATTAATAATGTATCAGACGCCATGTTCAGCGCGGGCAATTACCTGAATAAATTGGGATGGAACAAAAATGAACGTATTGTGCGTCGTGTTGTTTTGCCGGCTGATTTTGATATATCATTACTGGATGGAAAAACAAAGTTAACATTACCACAATGGGCCGCCATGGGGATAGTTAACCCAGACGGCACACCAATACCACAAAACAATATGACGGCTGGTCTGGTCGCAGATATTGCCGCAATCGAAACGGCGCGCGCGGATGCGGTCGCCACCACGGGAATTGATACAGACGTTGCACCAATGCCTGTTATAACAGCTTATCTGACCTATCCTAATTTTTACCGAATAAAAAAATGGAATAATTCGAATTGGTATGCGATTGCGATTGCAGAACTTGCAGACAAATTGCACTAGGACAGTATTCATTTTCATATTTTTGATTGGTCATGTTCTAACTACACTGAATTTTTTTACAAAAAAACACCAAGCATTACTTGGTGGTTGGAGTTTTTACGTCTTTCCTGACGCACTATACGGGTTCTCATGCCCATCACAGAAACACTCTGTGACATCCAACGTAATAATTCCATTAAACACAAAAATCATATAAATAAAAATCATTGAAAATCGGCCATTTGTTTGATATTCTTTGTTCATAAATTTTATATAAGGATTATTTATGGCTATTAAAGTCCGCGATTTCGAAGTCAGACTAACCCGAAATAAAGAGGAAAGAAAACAAGTTCGACAATTGCGCTATCGGGTATTTTGTCTGGAAGAAGGGGCAAGCGCAACCGAAGAACAACGCGCACTGGGCGAAGAATACGATGCTTATGACCGCTTTGCTGAATATATGGCGGTGTTTCATCAGGGACGTGTGGTTGGTACTTATCGTGTAATTGACCGTAATGCCGCAGAAAAAATGGATGGTTTTTACACAGAAACTGAATATAACCTGTCCAAAATTAAAAAACACCCCGGTAATATAGCTGAAATGTCGCGCGCATGTGTCGCGCCAGAATATCGTGAAAACGCATTGGTAATGCGACTGTTGTGGGCAGGACTGGGGGAAATGATTGTGCGACGTAAAATTGGTATCGTGTTCGGAGTCGCATCATTTGTTGGAAAAAATCCCGCAAATTCCGCCCAGGCGATATCATATCTGTATTACAATCACCTGACCCCATTGCGTTTGCGCGCAACCGTCTTGACCGAAAATTTTGCAGATGGAATCAATCCAAAATTATCGCGCATGAATATACTGCCACGGGAATTTGTAAGCGAGGCTGATGCACGCGCACAAATGACCCCACTGATTAAGGGTTATTTGCGTCTGGGTGCAACATTTGGACGTGGTGTGTTTATTGATGCTCCATTTAACTCGTATGATGTGTTTGTTATGCTGGAAACACGCAAGATGAACGCAGCGTATCAAAAACATTTCTTGGGGCGCGAAAATGCACTGGGCGAACCAGATGAAAACAAAGAAAATATTATGAAAACTGTTGGCAAAATAATAACTTTGCCTGTGGTTGGTCCGTTCAAGGTTGTGCGCGCATTTGTTGATTTCTTGTTGCGCGAAGATGCAGCCGATGCAGAATACATCGAGGATAATGACAAAGAAGAATTGGCATAAAAATGACTCAGGCAAAAATACGTAAACAGAATATATTTAATACAACAACGGCCGCAATTAAATTTGTGCTGTTCTGGGTAATGGTTGTTATCCAGTTGCCGATATTGATTTTGTTACCAAAGCGATATGCGGTTCGATATATGCCGGTGTTTATGTGGTTCTTGATTAAATTGGCGGGCATTAAAATTGTTGTCCATGGTACTGTGTCCAAGGCTCGTCCATTGATGATTGTTGCTAATCATATATCTGTGTTTGAAATTGCGACTTTCCCATTCGCTTTCCGGGGCAGTTTCATTGCCAAAAAAGAAATGGAAAACTGGCCTCTGGTCGGATTTGTCGCAAAAAAGTTTGGCGTGATTTTTGTTGACCGTCGCCCGTCACATGCGCGTGATGCGCTGACGGTGGTACAAAAAACTGTTCAAACTGTTAAATACCCTATGATTTTATTCCCCGAAGGTACAACAACAAATGGTGCATATGTCAAATCTTTTAAAAGCACTTTGTTCAATTTTGTTGAAAATTCAAATGTGACGGTTCAGCCCGTAGTTATGCATTATCGCTATAAAGATGGCAGTGTGATTGACGATCAAACGATGGCCGACCATTTTGCATATTTTGACAACGCAAAAATGGACATGGGTCCAAAATGCGCGCGCGAACGCAGTGCTTTTGGCCAGGTGTTTCACATCATGATGCTGGGCGGATTTATGGTCGAGATTACAATGTTGCCGCCACCGCCCCTGGCGGGTATGGACAGAAAGCAGATTGCCGACGTTCTGCACAAAATCGTGTCGGAAAAGTACATGGAATTAAAAGATAAAAAAACAAATAAAAAATAAAAGAGATATTGAATATGAAAACAGCAATTACACCAACACGCGCTGAAAATTTCAGTGAATGGTACCAGAACTTAATTGTCGCGGCTGATTTGGCAGAAAACGCCCCTGTACGTGGTTGTATGACAATTAAACCTTATGGGTGGGCAATTTGGGAACTGATGCGCGATGAAATGGACCGCCGAATCAAATCACACGGCGTACAAAATGCAAACTTTCCATTATTGATTCCAATTGACTTTTTTAATAAAGAGGCCGAACATGTCGCCGGCTTTGCCAAAGAATGTGCGGTCGTAACCCATCATCGTCTGAAAATGATTGATGGCACATTACAACCAGACCCAGATTCTAAATTGACTGAACCGTATATTATTCGCCCAACATCCGAAACGATTATTGGCGAAGCTATGTCCCGTTGGGTCCAATCGTATCGTGATTTGCCATTGAAATTGAACCAATGGGTAAATGTAATGCGTTGGGAAATGCGACCACGTATGTTCCTGCGCACATCTGAATTTAACTGGCAAGAAGGACATAATGTATTCGCCACACATGACGAAGCCAACGCTGATGCGCGCAAAATGCACAAAATGTATGGCGACTATATGCGTGATGTTTTGGCGATACCATCAATTATGGGCGAAAAAACCCCAGAAGAGCGCTTTGCCGGCGCAGATCATACATACACACTGGAACATATCATGCAAGATGGCAAAGCCCTGCAGGCTGGTACATCGCATGACCTGGGCCAGCATTTTTCTAAATCATTTGGTATTCAATTCTTGGGTACAGATGGAAAGTTGCAATATGGCTGGACAACGTCGTGGGGTACAACAACCCGTATGATGGGGTCTATGTTTATGGTGCATTCCGATGACGACGGTTTGGTTTTGCCGCCATCTGTCGCACCATATCAGGTCGTGATTATTCCAATCACACGCGAAGATACAGCCACCGCATTGAATGAATATGCGGAAATTCTGGGCGACAAATTACGCGGTGCGGGGGTTCGTGTTTTGGTTGACACAACCGACATGCGCGCGCCCGACAAAATGTGGAAGTGGATTAAACGTGGCGTGCCATTACGCGTGGAAATTGGTGCCCGTGAAATGGAATCTGACACAGTTACAATCACACGTCGCGATTTAGGACGTGAATCAAAACGAACAATCGCGATTGATGAATTGGTCGCAAGCGTAAATGACATTATGCGCGACATTCACGACACAATGGTTGCGCGCGTTGAAAAACGCAACGCAGATATGATTCACGATGTTGCTGATTTGACGGCATTGGATGCGGCATTGGCAAACGGTGAAATTGGATTTTTCCGCATTAAATACGAAATGACCACAAATGAAGCATTTGATGATTTAATGGATAAATACAAAATTACACGCCGTTGTCTGGACGATAATGACCCAACATATGTCTTTGTGGCCAAATCATACTAATGGGTACGATTGATATAAACTGGGGGGGGCGAACGCCCCCCTTTTTTTATGCAAAAAATAAATTGCAGACGATTTAATATCAGGCATTTTGCGCAAAAGATTCTTTAATTTCTAGGATATATAAAACACTGGAATACGTTCCGATTCGCAGCCCGTTTATAAAAAACAAAAGCCGAATCTGTTTTCTGATTCGCGCTTCAACTATTGGTTGTAATGTTTTACAGGAATCTTTTCCTTGATTATATATCAATATTGAACTAAAAAACCAAAGGAGAAAGAAAAAATGACACAAACATTTGTGATTGCTACGGCGGAAAAATTTCAGAACGCAGAACAACTGTGGTTCTGGTTTTTGCATTCACGCAGTATGCGCAACAATAACTTTATGCGCACGCATGGCGCCATAACACGACGACCGTGCGAGATATTAGATGTAGAAACGCTGATTACTAAACTGTACTTGGCAGGCAGGCTGACAGACGAGCAATTAAGTGTCATGAAAAAATTTGGCGATAAAAAACGCGCTCCTCATCAACATATATGGGCGGAAAATAACGCAACCCGACAATGGGATACCGCTATGAGTATTTTGACCGTGGCCGCCAGGCAACGCGGATGGATTGATTAATTTGCACCCCATGGCATTTGACCATGGGGACAAGATGAATACAAAAAAGGCAACATAATGATAATTATCGCATTCGCAAAAAAAACTTCTAAAATTCTGCCGCGTATATTTTGTGGCGAAATGAAACATGTCGCGCCAATCATTGTGCATGGAAATAAACTGGTGCTGTATCAATTCATACGATATAACAAGGTTGTTCAGATAAATTTATATAACCGAGATATAAAAATACTGAAACAACATGGCTGGCATTTTGTTTATCTGGATAAGACCATACCACAAAAAGTACAAATTAGACGCGCACTGTCGTGCGTTCAAATGACTAAAGCTATGATTGGCATCAAAAAATTCTGGATTCAAACACCATGCGCCTTGTACAAAGAACTGGGACGAATTTGTTCTGATTAAAAAAAATCCCCAAAATGGGGATTTTTTATTTTTTGAATATTTTTTGGGGATTGTTCATATGAACCAGACCGATAATAAAATCTATAAACGCCCAAACACAAGCTATAATCCCAGGGATAATTAAAACCCAGCCAATTGTCCCCATCAACAAAAGTGCAATCCCCTGGCCCGAATACCCCGCATAAAACTTATGAACACCAAACATTCCCATAAAAAATGCCAACAGCACATATACCAGTACCGATTTATCCGTATTGCAGCGACCGCATTTTGGGCACGCACGCGCACGGTCCGAATGTTTTGTGCCACAATCACAACAATATACCATCGCCATATCTTATATCCTTTGGTTTTAATTTATAGGAATAATTATACACAAAAATAATCACAAATACAAGATATGAAAAAACCGCAGGAAACTGCGGTAAATACTGGCGGGATTGACGGGGCTCGAACCCGCGACCTTCTGCGTGACAGGCAGACGCTCTAACCAGCTGAGCTACAACCCCAAAGCGTTATGCATGTTATAATGTTCACAGAATAAATGCAAGTATTTTTTTTGCAAATTTATTTCTGCCTGATGATACTTTCCATAATAATTTGCAAACTGTCGTTTTTAGACTGTTGCTGTTCTTCGGCCAGGCATCTGGCACGCGCAGAATCTAAATCACGACGATACTGTTGATATGTGGCGTCGGTGTGCGGGATAACGCCTGTTTCGTGACGTTTTTCTTCGTCACAGGCGGCCATTAACAACATGACGCACGCACAAACGGAAATGTTTTTTATTAACGTTGATGTACGATTATTGGTGTAAAACATCGTTGCCTCTTTTATGTTATATAGTATATATAGCACAAAACCAAATATTGTCAATGTTTTTGTGGCATTTTATTTACAACGACTGGGCTGTTCTTTGCAGTTTATAATATAACCTTTGATCCAGCCTTCTTTTTTACGTATTTGCTTTATCATAACCTCTAGCTGATCATCCGTTAATGATGACAGGAGCGTTGTCACCGGTTTTCCTAACTCTTTTGCAATAGCTATCGCATAAGTGTTGGGGTTATTGCTATCCGAACTTGGTGCGTATTTAGCCATGGTTTGCATGATTGTTTTATCATTATAGACACGACGCAACATATCGCGCAACGCATCATGGCCATCCTGCTCGCTGGCAAAAACGGCAAATCTGCCACCCCGACTATATTTACCCTTTGGGCCACTACGACCGATAACACGATTATCAGCTACTGTATACTCAACGTTACCCATATTATTGTTGCGCCACGCAGCCGAACCATCTTTTCGCATAAACACATCGCCATTTACATGCCTATATATAGTATCATTTGTCGGGTTAGGATCCGGCCTGCGTTCCGCTGCAACCGGTTTTTCAAACAGTTTTTTAACAGCTGAGAACACACCACCCACCGATATACCAGAATTCATATCCCCCGCGCCAGCAATCACATTTTCTGAATGCGTTGCCATTCCAACAATTTGATTGTTCGAATTTAACAGGGCACTGCCACCATCGCCAGACCAGGCCGAACAATTATGTGTAAGATTAACGCCAGATGTTTTTGTTATTTTACAATTTTCAACTAATTTTAATCGACTTCCATCGCCCAGATATTCTGTAAGAAAATTTTTGCCCGTTAATTTTGTGAATTCATCTAAAAATGTTTTATATTGCGCACCATTGTTTTCATAAATATCGTATTTCCCCAGTCCCAGGTCTGCCCCTTTTTTTTCAGTTTTACCCCGATCAATCCAGTCATATGGGTAAACCTTTTTCAACCATTGGGAATATGCGGATTTTATCGCCTGGATGTCACTGGACGTCAAAACCTTTAAATCACCAAAGCCGGCACGCTTTAAATTCCCCTGCGTTGATGCATTTGCCGATTGCTGAAAACCAAATTTTTCGTTTTTCAACCTGTCTAGAATGGTCTTACGGCTGTCCAGTGCCAGAACCCCCCAATCGGTACTGGTTTCATTGGTGGCGCCAGCACAATTGGCCAGACCACCACCGGCCTGGACCAGGCGCGCCTTTATTGTTTGGCCGTCACTGGTATAAACAACGCATGCCGGTTTATTTTTTACGCCACAGCAACCGGCCGCCTGTTTAGACGTTAAAACGTGTGCCGCCGATATAAATTGCCCCGTCGCACACCCGGCATCAGAACAAATACGGACATAGTTATTGTATGGTGCACTGTTCCAGTCGACGTATTTGCGTTTTTCAGCGCCAATGTCCCCCAGCGCAACCGATGGGATAATGCAAAATATCAAGATTTTAGATATATCAAATCTCATAAGGTATCCTCGCACTGATTGGCCGCCCGTATTAATTTCTTGGTCAGGTTCAACAAAGAAATGTTAAAGCCTGTCCCAACCGCACCAACAACAACGTTCGTACCAGACGCAACGTTCGCCACGGTGTTTAATGTTTTTTCTTTGCGTTGGCCTGCCGCAGTATTATCGTTGCGAACCTTGTTAGAATTGGCGGCCGCACTGGTCCCAACACCAACCGCACCAATTACACTGCCCGCAATGCCAGTGCCCATAACAACCTTTATTTGCTTTTCAATTTTTTCCACATCTGCCAGGTTCAAGGTACCACATTTGTCCATAGTTTCCCTGAATCCCTGCATATAAGGATTATCAATTGGATTTATACCCGCCGCAATCGCCGCCTGGTTCGCAGCCCGCAATTTTTCAACCGCATCGTTACATGCCCGGACACGCAAAATCAGTTCACTTTGATCACGATTAAGCCCCGCCATAACCGCAGAAGCAATGCTTGTCGCCGTATTACCCGCCAACAAGCCCGTACGCCAATTTCCCAACCGTCTGGATTTTGCAATGGCACGATCCTGTTCCAGCTTTAGCCCCAGAGTGGCCTTTAATTCCGACTGATTTTCCAGTCGAACAGCCTCAACCAATAAAGGCAATATTTTTTCAGCAAATTCTTCGTCAGACATATTTTCAACGCTGGCCGCATCACAGCCGCCATTCTTGCAAATGCGTTCCGAAATTTTTCGGGATAATTCTGATATCTGTTTATCCGTGTTTGCCTTGGCAATACCGGTCGCCAGCGCGCCAGTCGCCGTCGCTGTTCCAACGCCAGTCGCAACGGCATTTGCAATGGATATACCTGACAATTCGGATAAATCCGCCGACAGACCACCACAAAAGGTTTGCACAGCTTCATAAACATCGTACATCTTGTCTAATGCATCGTCCGCAGGACTGGATACATAGTCATCATAAAAAAGGCCATCTTCGTCATAATGACCTGTCAATTCTTCTGCGCGCACATTGACAGCAAAAACAACAATCAAGATTGCTAAAAACACTCTCTTCATGATGATAAATTTTATCATATTTTTTTTCTTAAAACAAGACAAGGTGGCTGTCTTTGATTAAAAACCTGTCCCGCCTTGACCAAAAAAATGTGGATACAGGCGCCGTACAGATTATATAAAATGTTGCAAAAAAATATAATATGTTGAAAAAATGAAATTTTCGGTCATAATTGATACGACCTGAAAAACAAAGGTCTGGGTTTTCAAGACCCATAAATCCACGGCATCGAATGATGTCGATATGCAACCTGACCATTAACGGTCGGGTATCTGTGGTTATACAATAGGGACAACCCGAAAGCCACGGAGTCATTTGGGTTTATGACCTTGAAAATGCCCGACCGTCAATTTTCTGACGGTTTTTTGTTGGCAAAAAAAGGACATAAAATCTGTACGATGTTGTACATAATCGCGCAGTTCTGCGAAAAAGAAGATTCTTTAAGAAAGGACGACACTTTATATACAATTTGGTAAATTACAGAAGTTGTAAAAATTCACCCCTGTATTGTGAAAATGCAGAACAAGCAATGAAACATACAACGCCGACATTGTTCTGTATAAACGATACAGTCAATGTTACAGATGCGGTAAGAAAACAAAATTGGGAATTTCTGAATAAAAAATTCCCAGAAAAATCTTCATTCGAATTGTAAAAAACACCGGGATGTCCCGGTGTTTTTTTATTTGGATTTACGTTTGATAATCTGCATTTGAATGATGCTAAATATATTCGACACCGTCCAATACAGAACCAATCCCGCCGGCATCCATGCAAACATTACTGTAAATAATATCGGCATCCAACGCATCATACGTTGCGTTTGTGCCGCTATGTCATTGGTATTGCCAGCAGACAACTTGGGAGACTGCAAACGTTGTTGCAGGAACATGGTCGCCCCCATCAATATCGGCAGAATAAAGTACGGATCCATCGCAGATAAATCCGAAATCCACAAAAAGTGAGCGTTGCGCATCTGAACCGATACCAATAACGCTTTGTACAACGCAAAGAAAATTGGAATCTGAATCAACATCGGTAAACACCCAGACATAGGTGATGTCTTGTGCGTTTGATACAATTTCATCATTTCCATTTGCAGACGCATTTTATCGTTGGCGTACAATTTCTGAATACGTTGCATTTCAGGTTGCATTTTCTGCATAGCCGCCATGGAAACATACGATTTACGCGTCAATGGCCACATCAACAATCGCAGCAATATCGTCATAATAATAATCGCAATACCGTAATTCATTACAATATGATGAATGCCATTTAAAACCCATAACATAGGCTGGGCCAAAAACCAAAACCAACCATAATCTATGGTTTCGGAAATACCCGGAATCTTGGATTCAATCGAATCTAATATCGTCTGATCACGCGGTCCAGTAAAAATATTTGTCGTGATTGTTGCGGTTGCGCCATTTGCAACAGGTATCGCAGCGGCGGCAGAATCTGTGCTGTATTTATCATCGGATTTTTTTACTCGGATTGTTTGGTCGTTTGCATCAATGCTGACAACAGTTTCCCAATACTGGTCTGCAAATCCGGCAAAACCAGTTGTTGTTGAATACGCATAGGATTTTTTATCCAATTTAGCCCACGGAATGGATTCTGTGTCGGAATTTACATAGGCAATCGCACCAGAAGCCACACCAGACGCAGACTTCATATCATTATCACGCATAATACGGGCATAGGGAGCAATTGCAACATCATGCCCCGAACGATTTGTAACTGTGTCTGTAATCGTAATTGTATAACCATCCGGTGTAACAGTACGAACAAATTCAACCCCATCGGAATTGCGCCAAGTATAGGATGAGCCAGTTTGATTCCAGACAGTTGTGGACACAGGCGCCGTGGTACCGGTAGACAGCAAGCCCACCTCGATAAAATTGTTTTCCGACCCTAGTAAAACGACATTATCTTCGGAATCTGGGCTGACAGTATAGTCAGACAAGACAACATCAGAAATGCGCAGTCCCTGGATAGACGCAGTGATTTTATCAGACGCAGCGCTGGACACGGGAACAGATGACAAATCAGCTGTGGTCAAGGTTGTGACCGATGTTTGCGCAGACTGCTGTGGCGACATAAATACACCAACCAACCACCAAGCCGCAACAAATACCAATGTCCACCACAAAAAACCAGAAAATGGTGATTTCTTTTGCTGTGTGGCAGCACGATTCGCGTTCCACATATTAAATCCCGAATTTTTATTATCCATATACTGAACCATGACTACTTACCATCCTTTATTGATTTCAAACATTTACGGCGCGCAATATATATGTTCAACAAATACAAGCCTACACCGACAACAATACAGATATCTGCGACATTAAATGCCGGCCAGTGCCAGCCACCAATATGAAAGTCCAGAAAATCTATAACCGCACCAAAACGAATACGATCCAACAAATTACCAATTGCACCACCCGCAATCAGCGCCAAGGGCACAACCTCGTATCGTTGGGCGCGACGAAACAGATAATATAAAATCCCCGCCGTAATAAGCCCCGTTGCTGTAATTAAAATCAGGGGTGCAACTTCGCCCATCGCGCGAAATAATGAAAATGATGTCCCTGGATTCCATGTGAACACAATATTAAAGAAATCAGATACATTTGCCATCAGGTACGGCACCGGCACAACATCCCACGCGGCGCCATACAGGGCGACGCCACCCGTGATTAAATACAACAATATCCCCTTGGATAATAAATCCAGAAAAATTGTGCTGAAAATAATTGCCAAAACAAGTGTTGTTTTTTTCATCTTTTACCTTTCCAATGCAGGTTGAAATATAACAACATATATCACAAAAATCAAATGAAATGTCCCAAAAAATGGAAGCAATAAAACATCACCCCCGCTTGTCCACTATGGCTGTTGACAGCGCAGAATAATTATTTTCACGCATTCCCTGCACCATATCTGCAATCTTGGAATCAGATACACCAATATGAGATAACACTTCATGTCCCAATACAAATGAAGACTCGATAGTTTCTGGCAGTGCACTTGCGATACCCTCGCGAATTAACAACTGAGAATCTGCCAAATTGCGAGCACGGGCAAATATTTTCACACGGGGCGCAACAGACTTGACAGTCAATATACATTTACGCGCAGTATTGGCATTATCCAACGCAACAACCACAGATTTTATACGACGAGGCTTTAACCCAAAATCCATCAGTACATTGCGATTTATACAATCCCCATAAACTACATTAAAGCCCATTTCACGCCCCATCATAACCGAATTCACATCCAAATCAATTGCAATATACGGGATTTTTTGCGCATCCAGCATCTGGCATACAATCTGACCGACGCGACCAAAGCCACAAACAATAACTTCTGGGACAACGCCTTCTGCGGAATGACTTAAAGAACATTGTGCGCGACGCGACAATAATTTACCACATCCCAGCAAATAATCACTTGCCCTTAACAACAGTGGCGTCACTATCATAGACAATATAATTATCGAGGTCAGGATATCCTTGTGCTCGGTCGGGATTATATTGATTCCGCTGGTCTTCATTGTCTGCAACATCAACAAAGCAAATTCACCGCCCTGGGTTAAAATCAACGCGATGTTCATAGAACTGCACATATTCACACCACGAACACGTGCAACCATGTATATCGAAAAAAACTTTAATACCATAAAACCAATCAGACCAAATAATATCACGTACCAATGCTGACCCAAAACAGGCAAGTTAATTCCCATACCCAATGATATAAAGAATAACGCCAAGAATAATGTTGCGTATGGCGATATCTCGGCTGAAATTTGATGACGATAAACCGTTTCAGACATCAACATTCCGGCCAAAAAGGCGCCCAATCCCGCCGGCAATCCCATCAAGTCAACCAACACTGCCCAAATGGTAATGTTTAACATGATGGCTAGTAAAAATGCCTCTTTGGATTTAGAACGGGCGACACGATGTAAAATTGGTGTCATGACAAATCGGCCAATAATAATCACAGATAAAATCAATGCAAGTGAAATCACCAATACATCAATGGCAACCGCCCCCAGACTGAACGCGCGTCCTGCAAAAGCTGGCAACATAGCCAATAATGGGATAGATAATAAATCCTGGAACAACAATACAGAAAACGTTTGACGCCCTGTGTCTGTGTTTAACTGATTGCGCTCGCTTAACAACTGAAAATCAATCGAGGTACTGGACATGGCCAGCATCAAGGCCACCATCACACAACCAACTGTCGTCCAATTTGTCACACCTGATAATATCGGAAAAAACATCACGGCCGCCATCATAACCTGGGCTGCGCCAAAACCAAAAATCGTGCGACGCATGCGCCATAGACGACGCATATTTATTTCCAGCCCAATGATGAACCATAAGAACATTATGCCAATGTCACCCAGAAATGTCCAAGCATCTGTCAACTGGAACAAGTCGAACACGTATGGACCAGATAATATGCCAGTCAACAAAAATGCAACCAGCGCACCAATACGCGCTATGCGCAACATGTACACCAACATAAAAACTATTGCAAAAAATGCTAATAATGATAATGACATATAATCTCTCCAATCCCCTGATATAAAAACTATAACAAATTATTTGCCAACATTGCAAATGTTTCTGGCGATAAATTTTCTGCGCGTTCTGTGCCAGTCAAACCAAACCGTGACCAATCTACATTTGGCATAATACCACGTATCATTTTGCGACGCATACCAAATAATTTTGCGGTTATCTGCTCGATTTTTTGCAGATTTTTTATACGCAATATTTTTTCTGAATTTGGAATAATTTGAACAACCGCGCTTTGCACCCGCGGACGTGGAACAAATGCTGTGTTCGGGACATCAAACAAAATACGCGCGTCCGCAATCAGCGACGTTAACACCGCCAAACGACCATAGTGTTCATCGCCGGGACGCGCAGTGATACGCAAGGCCACCTCGCGCTGGAACATCAGTGTTAGCGATTGAATTTTTTCACCCTGGGCGATTTTCTGCAACCAACCAATCAATAATTCAGTCCCAACATTATACGGCAGGTTTGCACACACCGCATATTCATCCAGACCAAGTTCTGAAAAATTTACACGCAACGCATCATCATAGATTACACTTAAACGACCGGCAGACGCGTCCACGATTTGCGACAATATTGGTGCGGTTGTTTTATCCTTTTCAATGGCAATTACGCGTGGCGCACCCGCCAATAAAATAGCGCGCGTAAGTCCCGCGGGGCCGGGACCAACCTCGACCACGGGGATTGATTCTATGTTCGGAACACTGCGTGCGATACGCCCCGTCAAATTCAAATCAAATAAAAAATTTTGACCGAATTGCTTTTTCGGTTCCAAACCGCATTCGCGCATCATTTCTGATACCGGCGATAAATTCGCAACCATGTCCGTCATAATGATTTACGCCCCCCAAACGCCAATGTCAACGTTCCGTCATCTAGATAATCTAGATCACCCCCCAATGGTACGCCAGATGCCAATTCGGAAAATACTATGTCTGATGTTTTGCCAATTGATGACATGATATAATGTTGGGTTGTTTTACCCTCGACCGTGTTGGGCAAAGCAAAAATAACTTCTGATATATTTTCATCAGCAATTCGAGTGGACAGGGTCGCAATATTCAAATCCTGGGGCAATACACCAGATGCCCCAGACAACAATCCGCCAATAATATGATAACGGCCATGAAAAACTGATGATTTTTCCAACACCCAAACATCGGACAGGTCGCGTACAATACACAATTGACCATTGGCACGAGATGCATCCCGACAAAATTCACATGCACACGCGCCGCTGTCTGTCAAGATTCCACACCGTGGACATGGCGCAATATTTTCAATCGCATCTGTAATCGCCGAGGCCAATGCATTGGCGCGACCTGTTTTATCCTGTAATAAACACAGGGCGATTCGCTGCCCCCCGCGCGCACCAACACGTGGCAGTTTTGCAAATAATTTAATTAATTTTTCTATTTTTGGATTCATAACAAATTATAAAATACTAGTGAAAAACATAACTGTCAATCCCGTTTGCAGTGGCACTTGATTTTAACTGCCCCGCAGAAGCGTCAGTCAGACCATAAACACGAACGCGATATAGTCCCGTCCCCGTAGCTTCAACAACCGCATCAACCCCCAGTTTGCTTTTAACATTTTTAACCTGGGTTTGCGCAGCGGATTCAGATGAAAACGCACCAAATTGAACACCTGTACCGCCAGACAGCACAGCAGTTCCAGAATATTTCGGCATTGCCTGAGATGTCGCAGTATTATAAACAGATGTAAACGTTGTTGGCTGGGACACAGTGGCGGGTTGCGTTGACGCAACTGGTCGAGGCGCTGTTTGTACTGGTGGCACATATGTATTTTTTGCAACCGGTTGTGCGCCACTGCTTAACATAGAAAAACCACGATTAAGCATTTGAGCGACGACGTTTGCACGAACATCTTTGTTTTCCGCGCCCAGCACCACAGACATCAAGTGCACATCCCCACGATGCGCCGTTGCAACCAACGAGTACTTTGACTTTTTTGTGTATCCCGTCTTCATACCATCACAACCATTAAACGAGGTTAACAGCCTGTTGCCGTTGGTATAGGTTTTACCGTTATACGTCCAGGTTGGTATGCCAAAAAAATGCCAATACTGTGGAAAATGTTTATACACCGCCATAGACAACAACGCAATATCACGCGCTGTCGACAAATGGTCGTCATTGGGCAACCCTGACGAATTTTCAAAATTAGTATTACTTAATCCAATTTCACGCGCAACACGTGTCATTAACTGGGCAAAAGTTTCTTCTTGCCCCCCCTTAAGATTTTCCGCTAGAACGCGCGCGACATCGTTTGCGCTGTGCACTGCGACAGCCTTAATCGCATCCTCGACACGAATTTTCGACCCCGCCGCCAGCCCCAGTTTTACAGGCTCGGCGTTTGCGGCCGATTGCGATACTATTAAGTAATCATCCAAACTTAACCGTCCATGCTCTAGCGCATCAAACACAAGGTACAATGTCATGATTTTTGTTAAACTGGCTGGATAGTTCGGTTCGTTTGCATTTTCTTGATACAAAACACGACCCGTGTTCATATCTGCAACCAATGCCGCACGATACTGAACACCAAACGCGGGAACACTTAAAACAATCGCAAACAAAGGAAGCAACATTCTTCTCATGAAAAATATGTTAGTAAAAAACAAATATCTGGGTCAACAAATAAAAAAACGTCCATGCGGACGCTTGTTTTTATTCATCCAATGCAAGTATAAATATCCCCAGCTTATTTGCCTGGGCGATAACCGCAGGTTTATTCACAACAAAACACGTTTTTGTATTCACAACAATACCACGCAGGCGCGCCGCCGCAACCGCATTGACGGTGTCAACCCCAATAGCAGGAATATCAATACGCAAATCCTGGCCAGGCTTGGTCATTTTGGCAAAAACACCACTGGATTTACGTTTATCTTTTCGCATATCAACAACACGTTGCAGCATTTTTGCAGTACCCTCGGCCGCCTCGACCGCGATGACCTGTTTATCAACCACAACTGATGCACCAATGTCTGCGGCACCGATTGTGTGCGAAACTTCAATCGCGCGAGCAATGTTTTTTTTGTCCGTTGCGGTTGGTTTTGCCTTGGTCTGAGTACCAGCCACTTGGAATGTTAATTCTGGTGCTAAATCTTGGGCAGCAACAATTTCGAAGCCCTGATCCTCTAATACTTTGTTTAATGCGACAGCCATAGAATCATACCCCCGTTGATGTTTCATAATTTTTAACAATGTCATAAGCGACCATAAATCTGGACGCAGGTCAGCAAAATTTGGATGTCCCAACGCCCCAACAAATGTTATCTTTTTAATACCAAGACGACGAACCGCACGAACCGCACGACCAGCCCCACCCAGACGAATAACCATGTCCGGTTTTAGACGCATATCAACAAATCCACGCAAACCAACAATGAATACATCCCAACCAGCACGACGCAATGCATCGCGCGCAAAAAAAGGCAAATCCAATGCCCCAGCAACCAAGACTATTTTTTTATCCTTATTTTTATTGCGCATGTCTATATCGTACGAATAAATCAGACTGGAATCAAGTCGCAAATTATGATAAAATTTTATTTGATAATAGTAAACGGGCAGATAAATATGAAAAAAATATCAGTTCTGGCAATATTAATGGCAACAATGGGCGCCAATGCCACAACCTATAATGCAGAAAAATTTCGCAACGAAATCCTGGCTGGGATTGACGTCGTTGGGGCAAATCCACATGTCGAAGTGATTGCACTTGAAAATTACAACGCAAAATATGACGAATACGAACTGTATATACCAACATCTATGTATGTGCGTATGGGCGGTGGGCTGAATCTGGGATTTGCAACAGATAAGGCACAGTATAATGGTGAAAAATACGAAAGTAATGGCAGTTATACAACGCAAATTGGATTGGGCTGGAATTTACTTTCGTTCCTGCGTGCCGAAATTGATTTCCAAGAATCTACATTTAAATTTTCTGATTTGAATTCATGTCGGGCGACATATCATACAATCGGCGCAATGTTGTATGTTGATTTAATACCCCGGTATGCACAAAACAGCAATACCGCAAAAAGACGCATATTTGTCCCGTTCATAGGCGCCGGCGCAGGTATTGGGGCATATGAATTCCAGGGTGCCGATGGCGCACATGGATTTGTTGCATCGGCCCCACGTGCAACACTGGGATTTAACATCATGATTACAGACCTGATTGGTATCGATATTGCTTATCAATACCAAACTATGATTGGCAATGGATTTGGTTGGGGCACGCATGAAAACAGCAATAATAATATCAGCAATATCATGGCGTCTTTTCGTATGAATTTCTAGGATAGGATAAAAAAAAAGATGAAAACAAAATTTATTCTGCCAATCTTGTGTTTTGTTCCGATGGTCGCAACAGCTTCGTCCGTGTACCGCACCGAGGTAGTTAATACATCTGTTATGTACACCCCATCTGGAATTGACGATAATGCATTGGCACGTACGCGTCGATTCTATATCGGCGGAATGTTTAATTGGACCATGTGGCAAGATTTTACAAGCGACAATAATATTGAAATTCATGGCGACAACACCACCAGCTATGAAGGTTTCGTTGGGGTGCGCCTTTATGACACATTTCGTATGGAATTAAACTATGTGCATACAGATGCACAATGGGATGGGCTGACCTTGACAGGCGACACCGCCATGATAAACGCAATTTTGGATGCTCGCATTGATAATATATATCGCGCTGTTCGCCCGCAGTATATCGTGCCTTATGTCGGTTTCGGGGCAGGTATGTCATGGAACATGAAAAATAACGACACGGAACTGGACAAACAATTTTCGCCAGTGGTTGCTGCGTTGGCTGGGATATCTTTTGAGTTTAATTCTGTGTTCGCGCTGGATTTTGGATACAGGTACTTATATATGTTTGAACCTGGCGTCAGTGCAATTGAAAATTTTAACCCAACAGCACATCAATTCCGTGTCGGGGCACGTATTAGCTTCTGATGAGTAAAACATGTCCATTTTTTGGCAAATGCGGTGGTTGTAAAATTGACTTTACAGATGATGATTACAGGCAAAAAAAATTACAATATCTGCCACTAATAAAAACAACAGGCCAGGCAATATGGCTGGGGGGCGGAACGCGAAGACGCGCCGACTTTGCATTTGCAGGTAACGCGTTTGGTTTGTTTGAATCAGGCACCAAAAACATTATCCCAATTAGAAATTGCCCAAATTTGTTGCCAGAAATAAATGATATTTTGCCGGCGTTGGCGGATTTGCCATGGACGGGCGCAGGGGCATGCCTGATAACACTGTGCGATAATGGAATTGA
This sequence comes from Alphaproteobacteria bacterium, assembly GCA_033345275.1. GTDB lineage: Bacteria > Pseudomonadota > Alphaproteobacteria > Rs-D84 > Rs-D84 > Enterousia. The sequence goes on along the minus strand of JAWPOF010000006.1, from coordinate 76,556 downwards.
CATTGCGATTACTGCTTCGGTTCCTTATTTTTCGCCAGAATTTCGTGATGCAGCGGTAAAAATTCCCGCCGTTCGCATTACATGGAATGATAAAATAATAAAACAGACCGAACAGCCCGTTGTAAATTTTTCTGGGCATACAGTACCATATCCGTCTGGTGCATTTTTACAGCCCAGCGTTGCCGGTGCGGACGCGTTACGTGAATTGGTGGTGTCGCGCGCAGCGGGGGCACGGCGCATAGCGGATTTATTCTGTGGGCTGGGGAATTTTACTTTTTCACTGAATGCCGACGGATTTGACATTGTTGGCACGGGAATGACGCGCGATTTGTTCAAAAAACCGTTAACGGTTGGTATGCTGAAAAACTATGACACAGTGGTTATGGACCCGCCACGCGCCGGCGCACAGGCACAATGCAAGGAACTGGTTAAAAGCGATGTTCGACGCATAATCTATGTTTCATGCAACCCAGCCACATTTGTGCGCGATGCGAAAATACTGGAAAAAGGCGGTTACAAGATGACCGAACTGATACCAGTCGACCAGTTCGCGGGCAGTACATGTTGGGAACTGTTCAGCGTTTTTGATAAAAACAACTAAAAATATGCGCTTTGCATAATTTTTTCAACAAAACACTTGACTTTGGGCATAAAAAGCATAGAATTTGCATAAACTTTTCGCCAAAACGGCAAAAAAACATAAAACAAACACAAAAAACACAAGAGAAAGAAAATGAGCGAATATGCAATCTTTCAAACCGGCGGCAAGCAATATCGTGTTGCAAACGGCGATATTATCAAGGTTGAAAAACTGAATGCCGAAGGTACGGTTGAATTTGACCAGGTATTAATGGTCGGTGATAAAGTTGGCACACCTTTTGTTGATGGCGCCAAGGTTATCGCAGAAGTTGTTGAACAGAAACGCGCTGACAAAATTTTGGTATTCAAGAAAAAACGTCGCCAAAATTATCGCCGTACAGCCGGCCATCGTCAGTTCATTACTGTTTTGAAAATCAAAGAAATCAAAGCATAAGGGGGCAGAACTATGGCACATAAGAAAGCGGGTTCCGCATCAATGAATGGACGCGATTCGGCAGGACGCAGATTAGGTATTAAAAAATCTGGTGGCAGTCGCGTAATCCCAGGCAATATCATCATTCGTCAGCGTGGCACATCTGTACACCCAGGATTGAATGTTGGTATGGGCAAAGATCACACTTTATTTGCAAAAATTGCAGGTATTGTAAAATTCAAAAAGGGCAACGGGGACCGCAGAACGGTTTCAGTTGTTCCAGCAGAAGAAGCAGAATAAAAAATCCCCCAAACGGGGGTTTTTTTATATTTCGTCCCAATGACAAATGACAACTGCGTGCACTGTATCGCCAACACAGATTTTGTGTTTTGATACCAACCCGTCAATCGCAACATCAATACGAATTTCAGGTGTGTCAGGACTGATTTCCTTTTTAAAGTTTATATCAATTTTACGCAGTTTATGTTGTGTACGGTACTGATAACCAACGCTTTCCGTTGCCCAGACAGCATAGACCGCGTTATTTATATGCTGGTTCACGTCAATGTCGTCAAAACGACATTTCATAACATGGGTTTTATTTGTGTCAAAGTCTGGGAATTTTTCAAACGCGCAACCGTACGCGCGATGTGGTACAACCACATCCGGCGACAGATGATTTGCCAACGGTAATGGACGACGCGTCGCCATATCAATCATAATCCATTGAGATGTCGCACGAACCATCAGGCGACCATCTGCGCCGTGGATTTCAAAATCACGCGTGGCACGCAGGGCGTCCTGGCACGAAGGCCAGGTGGAAAAGGTTAGCTCTTCGCCCTCGCGCGGTAATTCCATAATGTCCACCAGGTAATACATTACAACCCAGCCAACACCATTTTCCATGCAATATGTGCGACCACAGCCCAAAAATTCCGCATGACGGTCGGCAATTGATTGCAATTCGTTCATCAAAATCAATGGACGAACATTACCAAAACGGTCGCACTGATATGCCTGTAAAACACGCGTTTCAATCAGTTTATCTGCCATGATTTACACCGCCTGGGTTTGAGTCGCCACAACAAAATCCAACGCATGACCCATGTGTAAATTCCCCGTCACGTTTGGCGGTGGCATCATGATACAAAACGATGGTTTGTTGGATGTGACATCATTATTCCAGAATGTGTTGTTATCCCAAAATTCTTGAATCTTGGTTTCGATTTCACGTGGATTTATATTTTTGCCCAATTCTATATTCATGTTTGTTGTCCTGTTTATAAAAAATAATCTGGTCAAATCGTACCAGATTAAATTCAAAATTCAAATACAATGATGAATAAAAGTTTATCCGATGAAAAAAATCCCATAATTGTGAAAATTATCGTTGTCAAAAACGGCGCAAAGTGGTATAATACGGGGCATAGAGCAGAAAAATTAATGCCGAATCTAAAGGGACGATTAGATTAGGCATTATTTTACAAAGTAATTTCCCAGATTTTCGCATGTTTTGACTCCCTATACTATGCCTAATCTAAACGTCGGTTTGGGTGCGGCAATGCCTGCGTTTGCGGAATCATTTCCATCAAATGGAGTTATGTTGGAAAACAAAACGTATGCCAATGCGGCAACATACGACAACGTGGGCGCGTATAGCGGCTATGTGAACGCAAGGGCGGAATATGTAAACACGTTACAACAAATTATTGGGGGAACATACTTGCCCGCGGGGGCGACGTTGGCGGAACAATGCCCCAAGAACAGTTATTGCCCCGGTGTGACGGACGCGACAGTTAATGCAAGCGAATCCCAGGGCGCAACGTCATGCCCATCGGGCTATCCAAATTCCGCCGTGGGTGCGTCATCGAACACGCAATGCTATACCGCGTGCACATTAAAGTCGGCAAATATTGAACACGCGACGGCGGTGTCTGGCAATGATTATTATGGCGACGGCACAGACACATGTTTCGCAACCGATTGCGAAAACGGATATCATGTGAATGAAACTGCCAAACTAATTGAACAACGCCCATTGATTGATGTTGATTATACCGTGGCGAGTAATGATTATGGGTATATCAATGGCGACGATAGCTACGGCTATAGCTCCAGCAATGAATTCTATTTATATGGCCTGACTGAAAACAATAACAATACCTGGGCGGCGGAATTTAATTATGGTGTTGTATATGGTCGTGCCAGTTGTCAGGCGACATTGAGCATGAACACGGTTATGGACTATGTGGTGGAGAATATGGACGCCATTATGGCTGGGACAAAGTCCCTGGACCAGGTTCGTTCGGATTTGACGCCAATTGTTGGCGCGGCCAAAGCGAATTATGTGGCGACTTATATCGCTAGAGAAATTGATGGCACCGCGAGCGAAGAAGAATTCTTTAAACTCCAGATGGTGCTTACCTTTTCTGAGGATGCATCATTCAACACATCGGACACGGGTAAACATTGTTATTGTCAGATGACGGGATTCCTATCAGAGTCGCCTAATGAATTCGGTGAATATGATATATCAAGAGTGGTTGCGATTGAGTCGGCCCCGTGGGTGGCTGGGGATTCCTACGGCTCGGAGAGAGAATGCGCGTCCGAATGCGCGAAATATTGTGGGGAGAGTATGATGGATGACAATGACATTTCCCGTAAACTGATGTTCGGGGAGTATAGGGTTACAGATGCGTTCACATGCGATGCGAATGAAATCGAAATTAGATGGAGTGATGCAGCGGAAGAAGATATTGCCGCAAACAATGCCGGTATGTGTACATACGGTGGTGATATCAGAACGCCGATACGCGCCGCAACCATACCAGGTAAAACGTTTATTGGGTGGAAGTTCCTTCCTCAGGAGCAATAATCCACATCACACCAGATACCCCCCCATGGGGTATCCCCGTGTGTGTTTGCTTTTGCCACCCGGTACACCGTGGGGAACAAATAAATACTTTTGTCATTGCGAGCGAACGCAGTTCGCGTGGCAATCCAGTAAATAGAATCAAATATGAATACATAGACTGGATCGCCACGGCTGACGCCTCGCGATGACAAAAGGAAAAGTATGACCTGGGGCCCGGTGTCAAGCGCGGGGATGACAAAGGATAGAAAAAAGGTAAATTTGTTATGGTGCGGTGGCGCGTGATTTTATTATCGACAGTGCCGATTACGATAAACTGTTTCGCTGGGGCGGATGTAATTTTGGCCCCCGGCGCGGTCGTGCCAAATGCATGTGTGTTTAACAACACCGGCGTGTACGACGGTTCGTTCGTTATGGTGCCTGTGTACGAGGACACCGTATACACCTGTGAACGTGGGTACTTTTTGCCCATGGGGCGCAAGGTTTGTGAAATCTGCCCCGAAAACAGTTATTGTTCTGGTGGGGAATATGCTTTTTCTGAAACCGACGATTCGGGTATTATCCCATGCCCTGATGGCAGCGTCGCCCCCATCGGTATGTGGGATGTGGCCCAATGCGGACGGATATTACATGTCAATGACGCATATATTTATTTGCGTCGCGCAAAGCAGACGGCGCCGTCGTTGCATGTTGACGTTGATGGCGATGGCACGGCGGACTTTTTCGCGAATCTGACACCGTATGATGTTGTGATGAATAAAAATACCGACCAGCGGTTAAAGGTAAAAATGGGCGATGTTGTGTATTCTGTTCATGACGATACGATTGACGGAACTGTATCAATGCCAATTTCCGCACCAGCAGATTCAGGTACGAACGATGTTACGCCTGTGGAATCGCCAGAATCTGAAGCAACGCCTGTTGTGGAGTCGCCAGAATCTGAGGCGACGCCTGTGGACGAAAATGTGGCCGAATCAACAGATGAATCAACATCTGATGCTGAATAAAAAATCCCCCATTTGGGGGATTTTTGTTTTTAGTTCTTTCTTGGGAACCGTACCGCCGCCTGGGCCGCTGCAAGGCGTGCAATTGGCACACGGAACGGACTGCACGAGACCGAGTTAAATCCGCACTGGTGGAAGAACATAATTGATTCTGGATCACCACCGTGTTCACCACATACACCCAGGTGGATATGTTCGCCACGGGTCGCGCGTGCTTTGTTAACCGCGTCTTTTATCAACAGGCCAACACCCGCCTGATCAACCGACGCAAATGGGTCGGCAATATAAATACCACGAGCACGATATTCATCCAAAATCTTGGCCGTGTCGTCACGCGACATACCCAATGTTGTCTGGGTCAAGTCGTTTGTACCAAATTCAAAGAATTCACAAGATTCTGCAATTTCATTTGCCAAAACCGCTGCGCGTGGCAATTCAATCATAGAACCAACCGTGTATTCAACCGATTCGCCAGTTTCCGCAAACAATGATTGTGCGGTTGCATCAATTACAGCCTTGACAATGTCCACTTCTTTTTTCGAGCCAACCAATGGGACTTCGATTTCTGGGAATACGCGGACACCTGCCTTTTTAACCTCTAATGCCGCGGACAGAATCGCGCGTGTCTGCATTTCGCAGATTTCTGGGTATGTAATCGCCAAACGGCAACCACGATGACCCAACATTGGGTTTTGTTCGTGCAATTGTTCGGCACGCTGTTTAATAAATTCAACAGATTTGCCGATGTGCGCCGCCAATTCTTCGATTTCTGCATCAGTGTGTGGCAAGAATTCGTGCAGCGGTGGGTCAATCAAACGGATTGTGACCGGCAGACCATCCATAATCTTGAATAATTCTACAAAGTCAGATTTCTGGTATGGCAACAGTTTTGCCAAAGCCGCGCGGCGACCTGCTTCGTCTTCGGCCAGAATCATTTCGCGCATATCCTGGATACGGGACGGATCAAAGAACATGTGTTCTGTACGCGCCAGGCCGATACCTTCGGCACCAAAGTCACGGGCTTGTTTCGCATCTTTTGGTGTTTCGGCGTTTGCCTTGACCGTTAATGTTTTGATTTCATCAACCCATTTCATCAATGTGCCGAAATTACCCGTCAGTTCAACAGATACGGTTGGGATTTTACCTTCGATAATCTGACCCTTGGCACCATCAATAGAAATCCAATCACCTTCGTTGATAACAACGCCAGATGTGGTCTTCATTGTCTTGGATTCGTAATCGATTTTAATGTCAGCAGAGCCCGATACGCATGGGGTTCCCATACCACGTGCCACAACCGCCGCGTGCGATGTCATACCACCACGCGCCGTGATAACACCCTGGGCCGCGTTCATACCTGCGATATCTTCGGGTGATGTTTCGATACGAATCAGCATAACCTGTTTACCAGCGGCCGCCCATTTTTCTGCATCTTCGGCATTAAATACCGCCATACCCACAGCCGCACCTGGGGATGCCGGCAGACCAGTTGCGATAACACGCTTTTCAGCCTTGGGGTCTAACATTGGGTGTAATAAATGGTCTAATTGGTCCGCGCCAACACGTAAAATCGCTTCTTCTTTGGTTAACAGGCCCTCTTCTACCATTTCGACCGCCATACGAACCGCGGCAGCAGCTGTACGTTTACCGTTGCGGCACTGCAACATCCACAATTTGCCATGTTCAATTGTGAATTCCATATCCTGCATATCTTTGTAATGTTTTTCCAGTTTTTCACGAACATCACACAGTTCTTTATACACCGCTGGCATCGCTTCTTCCAAAGACAGACGGCCGGAATCATCCTTGCTCATAGGCTGGGGTGTGCGAATACCCGCAACAACGTCTTCGCCCTGGGCATTAATCAGATATTCACCATAGTATTTGTTTTCACCGGTTGCTGGGTCACGGCTGAAGCATACGCCGGTTGCACTGTCATCACCAGAATTACCGAATACCATCGCCTGAACATTTACAGCGGTACCCCAATCTGCAGATATGTTGTTCAGTTTGCGATATGTGATGGCCTTTTTGCTCATCCAAGAGCGGAACACCGCCCCAATACCCATTTCCAACTGTTTCCATGGATCCTGTGGGAAAACTTTGCCAATCTTGACACCGATTTCTTTGAACTTTTCAACCAGGTCTTTCAAATCATCTGCGGTCAATTCTGTGTCCAGTTTATAGCCCTTGTCTTCCTTCATGCGTTCCAGGGTATGTTCGAATAAATCGATGTCTGCACCCATAACAACTTCGCTGAACATCATGATAAAGCGACGATATGAATCATATGCAAAACGTTCGTTGCCAGAAATTTTTGCCAATGCTTTGACTGTGTCGTCATTCAAACCCAAATTTAAAACTGTGTCCATCATGCCCGGCATTGATACACGTGCGCCAGAACGAACGGATACCAACAATGGATTTTCCAGGTCCGCAAATTTTTTACCCATAATAGATTCAACATGTGCAATACCAGCACGCACCTGATCCATCAAGTCAGATGGATATGTCTGATTGTTTGCATAATAATATGTACAAACATCGGTCGTCACCGTAAAGCCCGCAGGAACAGGCAAGCCAACCAAGTTCATTTCAGCTAAATTTGCACCCTTGCCACCCAGCAGATTTTTCATGTCTGCCCGACCTTCGGCGGCGCCATTACCAAAGGTATATACCCATTTATTACTCATGGTTTCTCCTTGTCGTTTTAATTAAAAAATGCCAGAAGATTGTGGGGCATGAAATGCCCAATTGCAAGAAAAAAATCGGCACAACAGCCGATTTTTTCACATCGTGCAAGCGCAGGCTATTGAAAATAATTTCGACATATCAGAATCAGACCGCGAATTTATAACAATCGGAGCGCGCGCACCAATAATCACACCACCAAACAACCAGTCGCCAAAATGAACCAGCGCCTTGACTGTATTGTTGCCAGCTTCGATATTGTCAAACAATAATATATCCGCATCACCACAAATCACCCCATCATATTCCTTGGCCGCTGCAGCGCCAGGCGAAATAGCCAAATCCATCGCAATAGGCCCCGAAACAATACATCCACCTATTTCACCACGTACGTTCATTTCGTGTAAGGCGGCAGCATCAACCGTTGCCTGCATCAAAGGATTTAATGTTTCAACCGCGCACAGGGGCGCAACACGTGGATTTTCCACACCCATACTGCGAACAAAAGACACCGCATTGTTAATCAGTTGCACCTTGGTCGCCAGGTCCGGATACATAACCATGGCAATATCAGTGCAAAATAATGTGCGCCGATAAGACGGGGAATACAATATCGTTATATGTGATAAAATACCATCGCCACGAATACCAGTTTCGCGATTTAATACAGCGCGCAAAATATCTGATGTGTGAATTTTACCCTTCATTAAAATGTCCGCGCGCCCCGCACGCACCAATCTGACCGCAGCTTGCGCCGATTCTATGTCGCCTGGACAATGCATAATCTGAAAGCTTGAAATATCCAGGCTGTTTTCGGTTGCGACATGCCTGATTTCATGTTCGTCGCCACACAAAATCGCATTGATGAATCCCATGTTGTGCGCCATAATCAATGACGACAGCGCAGCTGGGTCTGTAGCCGCCGCCAAAACAACCGTCCGCGCACGCGCAGGACGCATTGATAACAGCAAGGATTTAAAATCTGATGTCATAAGAATATTCCTTTCGACCGGACAGCATATAATATTTTCAATACCATGGCAACAAGTTTAGGCGAATAAAAACACCCCACGATGGGGGTGTTCTTATTTGTGGAGGCCTGGGTCGGAATGTTCGCATCGCCGTTGGCGACCGTTGCTGAACGCAACTTGACTCACTGCTTGCGGTGGTTTGCTGCGCGACGGAGACTTATGTCGCTTGCAAACCTGGGCGCGCATGCGAACCGGGCCGGTTCAATCCCGACCCAGACAATTAAAAAAACCCCGCAATGGGGGTGTTTTTATTTGTGGAGGCCTGGGTCGGAATCGAACCGGCATCCAAGGATTTGCAGTCCTCTGCATAACCACTCTGCCACCAGGCCCTAACTTGTGAGTCACATATTAAGCAAAAAAAAATTGTAATTCAACATAAAAATTGTATAATGAAGTGTATTATTGTTCAAGGGGGGGCTTTTCATGAGAATGTTGCCTGTTTTTATTTTTTGCGTGATGCCGATGTGTGCCGTCGCATCAAGTAATGATTGTATGACACGAACATCTGTTCCATCAGAACAATTAAACCTGCCCCAAGTTATAGAATTAGGATTGTGTCGAAATCCACAGACGGCAGCGGCTTATATGGCGTACGAATCTGCGCGATTTTCAAAAAATGCGGGTTATGCAGATTATTTGCCCAGTGTTAATGCGTCGGCAAATGCGTCACTGCCATACAGAAACGAAGAATGGGGCGATTGGTCGTATGGCGCTTCGCTGTCTGCGTCTTATTTGATATTTGATTTTGGGAAACGTTTTTCAGATGTTAAGCAATCTATATATTCGTGGCGTGCCGCTGGATTTGATTATGATGAAAGCGTTCAAAATTATGTGTATGGAATAATTGGGGCTTATTATGCGCTGTTGAATGCGGACGCTGATGTAGAATCAGCCGAGATGTTGCGAGCTGTTGCGCAAACCGCACGAGATACCGCACAAAAAAAATTCCAGTCAGGTTCTGTGGCCAAGGCAGATGTGCTGAAGGCTGATACAACGCTGGCCAGCCGAGATTTGGATTTGGAACGCGCAAAAAATAATCGCGAAATCGCCAAGGGAACTTTGTTGGCAAAATTGTCTTTCCCCGCAAATCAGGAAATCGAAATCGCAGATCTGCCATCGGAAATTGGAACGCCCCAGGAAACAAAATCATTAGAAGAACTGTTTGAACAGGCAAAAAAGACACGTCCAGATTTGTTGCGAGCAACTGCAAATAAAGATGCTGCATGGCACAGACGAAACAGCGTTTTTCTAAGTAATTTGCCATCGATTTCTGCGTCGGGGTCATTGTCGTGGAACGACACGCCGTCTGAAACATTTGGCGCTGGGTCCGACAAAGTCAGTGGCAGCATTGGCATCCGTGCATCTATGCCATTGTTTGCGGGTTTTGCAAACCTGTACAACGCAAGAGCAGCAGCAGCAAACTATGACCGCGCTGTCGAACAAGAACGACAGATAAACGATAATGCCACACTGGATATTTTTACCGCGTATCATAATTACAAAACTGCACAAACTGTGTTAAAACAAACAGAAACATTGTTAAAATCTGCGACAGAATCTGAAAAAGTAACGGCCGGTATGTACAAAGTGGGACGCGCAACTATGCTGGATTGGCAAACAGCGCAATCAGAGCTGTTAAGCGCAAAAAAGACAAATAATGCAGCCAGATATGATCTGTTTACAAAACGTGCGGCAGTAGCTTTGGCCGTTGGCGAAATCAAAACTGAATTAAACAAGGAAGCACAGAATGACGAATAACAAAACATCAAACAAGAAATCTTTTTTCAATCGGGTATTTGGGTTTATGTGGCGAAATAAATGGTGGCTTTTGCTGATTGTGGGCATTGTAATTGGTGCGTGGTTGATATTTGGTGGCAAATCCGACAAACTTGGCGATTTTATCACAATAAATATATCTCGTGGGGACCTGAGACAGGTGGTGACCGCAACTGGGGAAATCCAGCCCGTAAATACCGTTAATGTTGGGTCACAGGTATCGGGGACAATTGATAATCTGTATGTCGATTTTAATTCTAGGGTTAAAAAGGGCGACATCTTGTTAACAATTGAACCGTCCGTATTGCAAGCAACAGTTGATGAGTCCAAGGCGTCGCTGGACAGCGCAATATCTCAGAGAAACTTTGCAAAAAACGAATTCAGTCGCAACAAGGCGCTGTACAGCGATGGATTCATTCCACGCGCAGAAATGGAACAGTCGCAAACGCAATATGAACAGGCCGAACAATCTGTCAAACGGGCTCAATCAACATACGACCGCGCAGTCACAAATTTAGGTTATGCCACAATTGTATCACCAGTTGATGGTACCGTCATCTCGCGCAAGGTTGATGTGGGTCAAACTGTGGCGGCTTCGTTTCAGACACCCGACCTGTTCGAAATCGCTGAAGATTTAACAAAAATGCAAATCGAAACCGCTGTATCCGAAGCAGATATTGGTGTTATTCAAGAAGGGCAGCCTGTCACATTTTCCGTTGATGCGTATCCAACAGAAACATTCAACGGAATCGTGCGCCAAATTCGTTTGTCGCCAACAACCACTTCTAATGTCGTTGTTTATACTGTTGTAATTGATGTAGATAACAGCGATTTAAGATTAATGCCAGGAATGACCGCATTTGTGACAATTATAATTTCCGAGAAAAACAATGTGTGGCGCGCAGCAAATTCAGCATTTTTGGTGCGCAGTTTCGCAAACTTTCTGGAACCAGAGATTACAAATGGCGCAACACCGGTATCTCATTTGGCGATATTGCGCGACGGTGACGTTGTGATGATTCCTTACTCGAAGGGATTGGCGACCGCAACAGAAACGGAAATTATATCCGATGAAATACAGACGGGTGACAAAGTTATTGTCGGACGCGTCGGGATGACAACGTCTGGTTCACAACAACGAATGAATCCGATGCGTGGCCCCAGAATATAGCCCCCCCCGTCCCGGGGGGATTTTTATTCTGTTTTGACAAGTGTGACAAACCCGCGCACGCAGACAAGGGCGGCCCCTTGGATAAGAAGGTTTGACACTGTATTATATATTCTGTAATTGCACTTTTTATCTTAATCGCGCCACACATATATACGAACAAACCATAAGCTGTTAACGCCAATAAAAATCCTGCTGGACAGCAGGATTTTTATTTCACAAGAACATATTTTCTGGCCGCACTTTATTGCACAACCATATATTGTGTTTTTTGCGGCTTTTGCCGTTAGAAGCGATACATGAATCCCATTTTAACCACAGGATAAAATTTGAAATCATCTAATTCTGACTGGGCATCTGATAATGTTTCAGATATATCTGATTCCAAATCCAGAGTATCATACGCAATCCAGGCAGAACCGTCCCACTGTTTCAAATTATCCATTGGGATATCCAATGACAATTGGGCGGCCTTGTTAGTAAAGACAACACCTGCATCAAAATAAATCTTGAACCCACCGAATAACCCTAAATCAAAACCAGTACCAAGATATGGGCCGCGATATTCCCAATCCAACTGCCCCGTACCATGAATGGTATTGCCCTCATAGGCGTATTTTTTGCCGTTCAGTTCAAATTCATAATAACCAGTATCGCCGTCAACTGTGCCCGCGATATTTGCAACCATATTCATATCGCCCATATAATAGCCACCACTTATGCGCCAGCCACCCAGGAACCAGGTGTCACCAAAAGGATAAAAATCAACCATGGCCGCATAATGATGCGCGTCAACTTTACCTTTGTTAATGGTTAATGCGTCGCCTAAATCAATCCCGTCGTCGCCTAATACAGAATCCATGCCATCGTTAATCAAGGATTTAACCGGCTTGGTCGTAGCAAAATCAAATCTTAGCCCAAAACGTTTGGCCCAAAAAGAATCAAAATCCTTGTTAACATAGCCGATAAAACCGTTCAAGCCAGATGTGGCAGACAAACCCGCCCCAATCTGAACGCCATGCAAAAAACCATGTTCGGTTTTTGCCACTTGCTGGTGTTGGGCCGGTGTGACATTAGAATCAGACGCAAATGCAGGTATTGCAAACACAGACATTAACGCTAGTATTGATATTTTTTTCATCAGTTCCCCCTGGGTTATAGTTATAAAGACAGTATTAGTATAAAAGTTTTTATATGCCTTTAACAATAAAAAACGCACTTTAATCCATTATATTTTTGTGATATAATAACAGCTATGAAAGCCAAAATATTTATTTTGTCGTCTTTGTTGTGTCTTTACGGGTTGCAAAAGACATATGCGTCTGATTGTGTCGGCACAGAATGTGATTTGAATCCGATGGAAATCGGGATAGATACCGAATGGACAGAATCTGATACAGGTTCTTATCCGCAAGATATGATGAGTCAGGATTATATCGTCAATGATATGACAGAAATCGTGACCGGGGAATATGATATGTCGATTGACACGACAACCGCTGATTACTGGTGCCCATTCGACACCACAGAAGAATGCGAGATTTGGCGCAAAAAACCAATTTTTCGGGAAACTGTGTCGCCTCGCAGCGCACGGCTGAACGATGCATCTGTTTCCGAATTTTTGTATGCTGCTGATTACAACGAAAATTTCAACGCAAATATGCCCGAGGCTGCACCATTATTAGAACGATACAAGATGTTAATGCGTTCCGCCCAGGCATGTTGTACAGATGGCATGACATACGCTTTGAAACAGGCGGGGGCCAGCGATGGCTTGGTTTATAAATTCTTGTCTGACGATGCAAATTTTTATGAATTTGGGGCACGTTGCCTGATGATGTCTGACCATGATTTAGACGCAATGTATCCAAATACGGCTACATCTGTGGTTGTGGCAGATGTGCGCAATGGTTGCCTGTGCCGGGGTCGGCAATGGTTCTGGGCTATGCTGGCACCATTCCAACAGGTCTATCAGGCGCACCCAGAATTTAAGAATACCAAATTTAACTATACATACATAGATGGGTTGCGACGCAAGATAACCGTTTCTGTGAACAACGATGTACAGAATGTATTAAAACAATTGGCCTTGTGCCCATAAATTTTCCCCCGCAATTGCGGGGGATATTAAATTGACACACAACAAATTGTATTTATATTTTAATTACGCCGAAACCAATTCCTTGATTTCCTGGGTCATAGGGTCGTATATACGTGGTGTACCAGAATACCCCAGCGCACGATGATGGGCCGGCACCAAAAATTCTGGCAGTGGCGCACATTCGCCCATTTGAACCTTGGCATACAGCTTCTTTTGTATTGCGGTTGAATTTTTATACCAGCGTTCTTGCTCTGCCTTAATTGGGCGGTTATAGTGTCCTTGGATAATAACCAGTTGTTCTTCGGGATTCATTTTCATGATATCCATTGGCGTGAACAGTAATTCTTCGGTGGTTTCTTCTTTGTCTTTGCCATCAGGGCCCTTGACGGTTTTCTTTTTCATTTTATACCCCATCATGTCCGAGAAACGTTTTGCTGTATCTGGATCATTTTGGCGCATAACAATTTTTGCAGCGGTCGTTGAAATAATGGTCGCGGCTGCATCGGCACCATATTTTTCCTGAATCTGGTGCAGGTCCTGGCCGATAATCAGGTATGAAATTTTCTGTCCACGCCCAAGATCTGGCCCTTCGATAATCGCACGCAGCTTTTGCATTTTTGGCATTTCGTCAATCGCAAACAAGACTGGACACGGCCCAAGCTTTTGTCCATGGTGCATGTCGCCGGGCTTGTGCGCCAACAAGAAATTCGACATTAATTCAATGAATATTGCCGTTATCGGATTCAACGCCTGGGCATCAACCATGTTAATAGACAAATAAACTGTAATTGGTTTAATCTTGCCGTCGCGCGGATCGACCATACCGCGCAGGTCAGAAAAGTGAAAGTCTGAATGGCTGGTACGATTGCGAACAGCGGCATTACGGAATATATTCAGCCCCGACTGCGCCGTTGACATAATTGAACCACGTTCTTTGTCGGGGGTACTGGCCAATTGGGTTAATTCCTGGATTGCACGATGAGAATATGCGTATCTGCGCGCTTCGTCCACAGCTTTCATAAACATATCTTTGGCAGGGTCCGCCATCATGACCATCTGGTCACCCTGACGGCGACGGTTTTCAATATCTTCGGCGATGGCAATTTGTGATGCATTCAGCCAATCCAGAATCATGGAAAAAGATGCCTCGCGACCGCGCCATGCGTCAGGAATGTTTTCCCATGTTCCAACATGAACATAATTCATCGCATTTAGTTCCCCCCGTTGCAACAAGGCGTGCGCTGCATACGCATTTGGGTCAGACGACATGGACAGGTAATAATCCGATAATACGGCGGCGTCTTCGCTGTTAAATGTGCCGTTTGACATACGGGCATAGAAATAATCGTCAGCCTTGGCACGTTCAACCTTGGAAATAATGAATTGAATGTATCCCGTCAGTGCTGCGCGCCCTGTAATTGTCCAGTGTGGGTCAGCGGATGACGACGAACGGTCCGGAATCAATGTATTCACAATCGAATCTACGTATAAATCGCGTTCTTCGGTATTAAAAGGCACATGTCCCGGCGACAAAGGATTCCAAGATGGATAATAAATCCCGCGCGCAGGGTCGTCCTGACCCGCCCAGTTCAGAATAAATACGGGGCCAATTGTTGAACGATATCCAGATGTTGTCTGTTTTAATTCTGGTTTTGGGTCGTTAATAATCATGGAGACCGTATCGCATTCCAAAATTGTCGGTTCCACAACACCCTTGGTTTTACCGGTGCCGGGGGGCGCAACGCATAATGTAGACAGACATTCATCAAACATTAATGGTTTGCCCTTGAAGAATCCCAGAACCATCATAAATCCTTTGAACAAACCTTCTTTGTTCTTGTAATCCTGGCCCATTTTCTTAATATCATCTGCGGTTGCGACACGTGCGGTTTTTTCGTCGAACTTATCCTTGCTGTGGGGGTTAAATTCATCGGTCATGGTAGAATCAGACAGGAAATAATACCCGATTATCGGAAACAAAGGTGTTATGCACTGGATATCAGGACGCATTATACTGCGCCCAATCCATGCCGGTATTTCCGCCAACACCGACAGACCCGCCGACGACCATAAATTCCCCAAATATATCGACAGCCAATGTTGACTGGCCGGAGACCACCCATATCGCCAGATATACTCAATCGGAAATGATGCTGTAACCATTACCGCAGCAATAATCCATATGATAATCGACCAACGGATTGACCAAAATTCACGGGCGACACCGTTTTGGTCAAATTCTTTATATGCACTGGACCGGAATATATTTAACCCTTTGCCCTTGCCCGACGCTGATAAAAAGTTGAATTTTGCTGCCATAGTGTTAATATTATATCAGAAAAAAGACATTGAAAAAATACGGAAATATAAAAAAACATGAAAAATATTCCACGAATCTTTGTCGGACAAGACATTCAATCAGGGATGATTATACCTGTGGGACGGGATGTGACGCACTATCTGTCGCGCGTAATGCGGACTCGCGAATGTTTGGCGTTCGGTAATGGGAATGAATATTTTGCAACCCTGGCGGACAACGATTGTTTGCATATTGGTGAAAAAACGCAGCATGTTAATCCAGCAAATAACATAACATTAATGTTCGCACCAATTAAGCGAACGGATGATTTGTTGAACATGGTAACACAAATGGGGGTGGCAAAAATTCAACCTGTGATAACCAATCGCACAAACACACATCATATTAACTGGGAACGGATGAAAAAAATCGTGATAGAAGCATCCGAACAATCGAATCGCAATACCGTACCAGAGATTTTATCACCAATAAAATTTGCAGATTTAGATTTATCCAATGTTGCGTTTGCTGATGAGCGTGCTGCGTACGGAAAAGAATCAAATTGCAATAAACAAAATATTACATCTATATTAGTTGGACCCGAAGGCGGTTTTTCAGATGCAGAATTTGCCATGTTGGACGCAGCGGGCGCATGCGGGATTTCTTTGGGCAAAACAATCTTGCGGGCTGAATTGGCCGCAGCAATCGCAGTTGCAAAAATAACAGGATTAAAATGACCGTACGTGTTGCAAAATTTATCGCTGATTCGGGGGTCGCGTCAAGACGCGGTGCCGAAGAACTGATTGCAAACGGTCATGTAAGTATAAACGGAACAAAAATCACCAGCCCTGTCTGTTTCGTAAAAGAAAATGATATTGTTCAAATTGACGGAAAAACAATCTTTGCCCGTACTTCAACAGAATTGTACGCGTTTCACAAACCCATTAACACAATGACAACTTTGCGTGATACGCGAGGTCGCAAAACGATTTATGATTGTCTGGATGCGAAATATAAAAATCTGAAATATGTCGGACGATTAGATTACAAGACCACAGGACTGTTATTGCTGACCAACGACGGCGAGTTGGTGCGCAAATTAACACTGCCTGCATCAAATATTGAACGTACATATATCGCAACAGTTAACAGTACTGATTTTTCACGCCTGGATAATGCAAGGCACGGAATGGTGGCAGATGGTGTAAAATACGCACCAATGAAGATAGATGAAATTGGCGGAAATGATTTGCGCGTCACAATTACAGAAGGGAAAAAGAACGAAGTGCGAATCGTTTTGCGGGCGTGTGGATGCCCTGTGCGTAAACTACATCGCATTTCATATGGTAAAATTCGCTTAGGAAAACTGCCCGTTGGACACATTCAAAAAATTTCGCAAAAAACAATTGACCTGATTAAAAAATCTGTCTAATATTTTGATAAAAAGAAGAAGGGGGGATATTTACCATGAAAAGAACGCATGCAAAAAAAACTGCTGATAAAAAAGCACCTACAAAAGTACGACCTGTGGCATGCAAACCAACAATCACAGACAAGAAAGCAAAACCATGCTTTAACCCATGGTCGCTGTCCATTTATGTTTATTGGTTTATTATTTTATTTTTTATCGCAGCAACTTTTTATATATTGGGGCGCGCGCATAATGTTCAGCCAACTGCAAAGACCGCAACAATTACCGAAGAAATTTTGTTACAAGCGGCTGATTACTATAATAACGGGAAAACCAAATTGATGGCTGGTGAAGTTGATGCGGCAATCGCAGATTTAATCGCAGCAATTGACGCGGGCATCGTTTCAACAGATGTTTATACCCTGCGTGGCGAAGCATATATGCAAGCTGGCGATTATCAAAAAGCAATCGATGATTTCAATGCGGCATTGGTCCAGGACCCAGCAAACGCAACTGCATATTATGCGCGCGCGTTGTTGCATATACGCCTGGAAGATTTCAATTCAGCAATGAATGATATCAACAACGCGTTGGCGGCAAATGCCCTGAACCCCAGTGACACTTTGCAGATGCGAGATTTGTATGCAAAGCGTGGACAGTTAAATTTGTGGCTGAAGAACTGGCAGGGGGCGATTGCGGATTACACGAATTCACTGGCCAGACCAGAAGGCACAGTTAATCCAACAGTCTATGCAGGACGCGCCGAGGCATATACTGCATTGGCAGATTATGCGAATGCTATCAATGATTATTCTTCCGCAATTCGCGTAATTTCTGAACAGATTCAGGGCACGCCAACAATGGAAGAGCGTGAAACTTTGTCAAGCTATGCAATGAGTTATTTCGAAAAATCTGCAGCCTTGAATTTGAATCTGGGAAATGTTGATGCAGCACGAACAGATTTAGAATCGGCATACACAATCGCAGTTGCATTGAACGATGCGGAAACAGCAGACAGGATGCAATCTTTGATAGCCGAGATGGGTACACCCCCACAGACAGCTGCAACACAGACGCAGGAAAATCTGAATGAAGCAGAAACTGAAAACAAATAAAGAAAACCGCCAAATGGCGGTTTTCTTTATTTTACATAAACGTATGTTCTTTTTGAACATCTTTTGGCACAACCGCAATCTGAATGAGTTGTGGCAGGAATCAAAACCTGACGTTCTGTGCGCTGAACAGAATCAAAATTATCACGCATATACAAATCACGACATTTTGTATTGCGATATACAATCTTTTTATCCAAGTCCAACGAACGAATATCTTCGGAATAATGACGACCGCTTTCTTCGGAATAAAAGATACAATCTTTACCATCCTGGGTATAACGCACATCGCCGTTGTAATAGTCATATGCACAACCTGTTAACATAACAACCCCAAAGAACGCAAACAAAGCCTGTTTCATTTCTTTACCTTTTGTGTAAAAACACTGTTATCTCTGCCTGACCCCCGATTCGAAACAATTGTGACACAAATTTTTCCGTCGTCAACAAAAAACCAAAAAAACAATCTATTTCCATTAAAAATATGTTATAATTGTCACATAAAGGATTTTATTATGAAGTATGCAAAACTGGGGCTGGTTAACACCAACGAAATGTTCGCAGACGCAATCGCGCGTAAATATGCTGTGCCAGCTTTTAATTTTTTCAACATGGAATCATTGTCCGCTGTCTTGGATGCCGCTCGAATGACAAACAGTCCAGTGATTTTAGCGGTATCTGAATCAGCGTTGAAATATATGGGGCCAGATATGTTGCAGGGAATTATTTTGGGGGCAAAAATTTCGCCCAAGGATAAAATAGCGCTGCATTTGGACCATGGCTCTAGTCTGGAAGCATGCGTACAGGCAATTAAACTGGGGTTCTCGTCGGTTATGATTGACGCCAGCAAATTACCATTTGATGAAAATGTAAAAATTACAAAACGCGTCGTGGCGGTTGCTCTTAAACATAATGTCTCGGTCGAGGCGGAATTGGGGGTGCTGGCCGGTATAGAAGATGAAAATACATTCAGCGACAAATCCAGTTATACAAATCCAGCTGATGTGGAAAAATTCGCCTCACAAACAGGTATCAACTCGTTGGCTATCGCTATCGGTACAAGTCATGGCGCATATAAACGACATAGCGAATCTGAGAAGCTGCGCTTTGATATACTGGCAGACATAGCAGCGCGAATGCCCGATTTTCCATTGGTTCTGCATGGTGCGTCAAATATTCCACAAAAAGTGGTGACCACCATAAATAAATTTGGTGGCAAAATTTCTGGGGCCCGTGGCCTGGATATAGCTCAACTGAGACGCGCAACCAAAATGAATGTTTGCAAAATAAATGTTGACAGCGACCTGAGGCTGGGCTTTGTTGCTGCGACACGTCGTGAGTTAGCGTTAAATCCGGAAAAATTTAACCCGCGTGATTTCTTGTCCAAGGCGCGTACTACTATGACACAAATCTGCGTTGATGAAATTCGTGATATTATGGGTTCCGAAAATATGATAAATCAGTGAATTATTTCCCAAAAATAAATGCGCTGTTGTGCGATATACGGATTATTTCGTCCGTATTGTCCGCATCCGAGGTGCGTTGACGTTTGATTTTGCCACAGTTTTGGCATTTGTGCGTGATAATAAATTTATCGCCATCTGTTTCAACGGAAATCGGTGTCATCATACCACCACATGTTGCGGCACGGTCGCCAGGATTATTATCTACATGGCGCGACCACAGACAGACCGGACAATGATTGGTGTATCCGTTGCCATGTACAACTGCGCCACAATGGGCGCAGTTAAAATCTTCGACCGTTTTTTTGAAGCCCTTCATCATATACCCAATGCATTACGGTACATTTGCGTCAATTCGTCAGCTTCGTCCAGTTCGTCTGGGTCCAACTTGCGCAGGCGTATCATCTGGCGAATATATTTTGGATCAAACCCTGCGGATTTAGCCTCGGAATAAATTTCTTTGATATCAGCAGCAATCGCGGCAGTATCTTCGTTTAACTTTTCAATGCGTTCGATGATGCTTAATAGCTGCTGGTTGTCAATTGCGCCATGGTTTGCCTGTTTCATTTCTGTTTCCCCTTGTTTATTTATGGCTTTTATGATATATCATAAATCGTAAAAATCAAGAAAACAAATTTTATGTATGACAAGGAAAAACAATGACCAGATTTACAAAAATAACTGCTTCTATTGGACCAAAGTGCGAAGACCGTGAAACATTGACACGTATGATTTCAGCCGGGGTCAATATGTGCAGACTGAATTTCAGCCATGATACAGACGATGTCCAGGGACGCAAAATTGACATGATACGTGATATATCTGCTGAACTGAATACACCGGTGGCGATTATGATTGACCTGCAGGGACCAAAACATCGCATTGGCAACTTTGCCACAGAAGATAAATACCCATTGACCATCGGTCAAAAATTTACATTCGATACAAATCCTGCACCAGGTGATGCGACGCGTGTACAACTGCCAGATGTAGATGTGTTGGGCTCGCTGCAGATTGGCGACAGAATCCTGTTAAACGACGGCAAGATTGAAATGCGCGTCGACTTTGCATCCCCCGAGCGCGTTGATGCAACTGTTATTCGTGGGACTGAAATTTGGTCGCGTCGTGGATTTAATTTGCCAGATACAGAAATTAGCACTTCTGTTTTAACAGAAAAAGATCGTGCAGATTTGGAATATGCAATTACAAAAAAACCAGACTATGTTGCAATTTCTTTTGTGCAAAAACCCGAAGACATCGCTGAAGTACGTGATTTTATTACCGCACACACATCACATCCAATCAAGATTATCGCAAAAATCGAACGACCAAACGCGGTTGCTCGTATTGCCGACATTGCAGCAGTGGCCGACGGCATTATGATTGCGCGTGGAGATTTGGCGGTCGAAGTACCATATGCCGAAGTACCCGCTATTTCCCGTCACATTATTCGCGAATGTCGCAAAATGAATAAGCCGGTGATTGTTGCAACACAGATGTTGGGGTCTATGGTGGCCAGCGAATTCCCTACCCGCGCCGAAATTACCGACGTTGCAACCACGGCATATCTGCGTGCCGATTCAACCATGACTTCCGAAGAAACCACAATCGGTATCAATCCTGTGAATGTAATTGAAACAATGTCTAATATTTTAACGCATGCTGATTGCGATGCGATAGCAAACCCATTTGATTGGTCACGCGTTGAAAACATTCCTGATAATGACTGGTCACGTTCTGTTGCGTCTATGGCATACCTGAACCGTGCGGCTGCAATTGTTGTGTTTGCACGCGATACAATCGCTGCGACCCAGATTTCTTGCCGGAAACCTGATATTCCCGTGATTGCGATTTGTAATGAATCGATTATCGCAAATCAGCTGTGTTTGACACGTGGGATATTCCCGATTTACTGCCCCGAACTGTTCGGTACACGCGATGCATTTAACGCTGCGCGAAAATTTAACATCAGGACTGGCAAACTGGTTATCGTGGACGAAGATAAAATTAGCCTGAGAACACTGGATTAAAAAAATCCCCCCCAAAAAAAAGGGGGGGGATTAGAACTCGAACCGTAAACCCAACATAGCATTAACATAGAATACGTTTTCTGCACTGAAAAATTCACGATGTTTGCTGCTGTCTTCATTCGACAGTTCCCACTTGATACGTGGCAAAAACATCGCGCGAACACCAAAATCCACAAACATTGTTTCGTTTATTCCATAAGACAACCCGGCCGCTAGTAACCCCGCAACATTTGTTGTGTTGTATTTAGATTTATAGAACACAGTTAGACCATAGTCTTCGTCTGCCACGCCGTAAACCTTGAACTCGTTCTGTGCGGAAATATCAACCCATGGGTCAGACAAATTCAAAACCGTTTGCGAATCTGCATAACCAACACCCAAACCAACATAAGGAATTATTTGTTGTATTGGTTTATACAATCCATCGAAAAAATCGTAAAACGCCATAACGCTTATAACATCTGTTGACACCTTGGATTGAACCGACGAACTTTGTATATAAGCAGAAGATACCGTACCTTCGACCAAGGATAAATCCCCCTGGAACATAGGCGATGAATTATAATCAGTTTCTGAAATATGGTCCCAGCCACCCTCGATACGCCACTGTGGTTTGTGTGGAATCGTCCAACCAATGCTTGCCCCTGCGGCAAACGAGAAACCTTCGAAATCTTTTGATGCGGGCAAATCACCCAAATCGCCATATCCAGCAAAATCAAGGCCGTCACAGCCGCCCGTTAAATAACAGTATTCGGTGGTCACAGGTTCGCCCCCCGGCAACAAATAATACCCAACAACGACCCCGCCTATCTCATTATTAACACCGCCACCGCCAAAGGCCGCGCCACCACGCGCAGAAATTACAAAGCGAGCACCATCATCAACATACCAGCCGTCCCTTAGATATTCACCAGAATATTGCCAGCCAGCAAATGCTGGGACAGCCAGCAAACACGACAAAATCGTTAAAACGGACGATGTTCTTTTTCTCATATAGCGCATTATACCACAAACCGTCACCCAATAAAAACGATTTCTGTTTTCATGAAAAAAATCCCGGCAATGAAAAAACCGCCTGTCGGCGGTCTTGTTTTTAATTTACTGCACTTACAGCCAATCTTTTACGCCCAGATGCACGACGACGGTTAAGAACATCGCGCCCCCCAGCAGTTGCCATACGCGCACGAAAACCATGTGTACGAACACGACGTGTTTTCGATGGTTGATATGTACGTTTTGTTGCCATAACTTCAAACCCTTAGTTTTTTTCTTTTGTTTTTTGTGCCTCAAGTGTGCCCGAGCAGCATCATCCGCACACCCGAAAAAATCCGTTTGTGCCCCTATTTAATCATACGTTTTATAAAAACGCAACCTTTTTATTTAGATTTTATTAACCCCAGTTTTGCCAACGCTTCTTTAACCAAATAAAACACAAACAGCGCCACAAATAATTTGTAAAACGGTAAAAATATATCGACCTGCTTCATTTTATATCCCTGTCCCCCTGCTTTTGCACAAAAAAACATCGACTGAATATTTTTAATTGTATTTTTATCAATATGCAATATATCACAAATCCAAGTTTTGTCAATTGTTTTTTTGACCTTTATTTCTTGACGAAAACCTTAAAAATCTGCTATGTTTTGTGTGTTATAAACATAGGAAAGGTAAGTATGTCAGAAAACATTAACGAAGTAATTGAAACACGCGTTCCTCAGTCTTCTTTGGAACACGAAATGAGGACCAGTTTTTTGGACTATGCGATGTCGGTTATTGTTGACCGTGCGTTGCCAGATGTTCGCGACGGGTGCAAACCTGTGCACCGCAGAATTTTGTACGTCATGAACGATGTTGCGCCGGCGACTAAGCCAACGGTAAAATCTGCGCGCATCGTCGGTGACGTTATGGGTAAATACCATCCGCATGGTGACAGTTCTATTTACGAAGCTATGGTCCGCATGGGTCAGGATTTTTCCATGGGCGAAATGTTGGTCCAGGGCCAGGGTAACTTTGGTTCGCGCGACGGGGACAAGGCGGCCGCCATGCGTTATACCGAAGCGCGCCTGTCAAAACTGGGTGCATCGTTAATGGATGATATGGACAAAGACACCGTTGATTGGCAACCGAACTTTGATGGTTCGCTGCAAGAGCCGGTTGTTTTACCGACCAAGTTTCCAAATTTTTTGGTAAATGGGGGCTCGGGTATTGCGGTTGGTATGGCGACAAATGTTCCGACATACAACCTGGGTGAAATTTGCAACGGTATTTTGGCGATATTGGACAATCGTGATTTGTCTGATGATGAATTGTTCACGATTATCCCCGGGCCTGACTTTCCAACGGGGGCCATGATTATGGGGCGTGCCGGCGCGTACAAGGCACACACAACCGGTCGCGGGTCTATCATCATTCGTTCTAAAACGCACATCGAAGATTTTCGTGATCACCAGGCGATTATTGTTGATGAAATCCCGTACCAGGTCAACAAGGCCCAGATGATTATCAAAATCGCTGAACTGATTAAGGACAAACGAATCGAGGGTATTTCTGAAATCCGCGACGAATCGTCCAAGGAAGGTTTGCGCATTGTTATTGAATTAAAGCGCGACGCGATTGCGGATGTGGTCTTGAATCATCTGTTCCAATACACAGAAATGCAGACCAGTTTCCCTGTTAACATGATGGCGTTGAATCGTGGTCGTCCAATGTTGTTCAATGTGCGTGGCGTACTGGATGCATTTATTGAATTCAGGGCAGAGGTTATTCGTCGTCGCACAATCTTTGATTTGAACCGGGCGCGCAATCGTGCGCACACATTGTTGGGGCTGTCTGTTGCGGTTGGCAATCTGGACGAAGTTATCGAATTGATTAAATCCAGTCCAAATCCCGAAGTCGCCCGTGAAGCCTTGGTTTCCCGTGGATGGAAAGCGTCTGATATTGAATCATATATTCAGTTGATTGATGACCCAAACACAGAATACAAAGACGGCATGTTCTATATGTCCGAAGACCAGGCCCGCGCAATCTTGGAATTGCAACTGCATCGTCTGACGGGGCTGGAACGTGATAAAATCCATAATGATTTGACGACATTGGGTGCAACGATTCGCGATTTGCTGGAAATCTTGGGCAGTCATGAAAGAATTATCCAAATCATCCGCGATGAAACAACATCTGTTCGTGATAATTGGGCATCCCCACGCCGCACAGAAATTTCAGACGCTGAAATCGATATCGATATCGAAGATTTGATTGCGCGCGAAGATATGGTTATTACTGTGTCTAACACCGGATACATCAAACGTGTTGCGCTGGATACTTATCGCGCCCAGAAACGCGGTGGCAAGGGGCGTAACGCCATGACAACCAAGGATGACGACTATGTGGTTCAGGTGTTTGTTGCAAATACCCATACGCCATTGTTATTCTTTAGTTCACGTGGCATGTGCTATAAATTAAAAACATATAAATTACCCGAAGCAGCCGCCGCGGCCAAGGGACGTCCATTGGTCAACCTGTTGCCACTGGAAAATGGCGAAACGATTACTGCGATTTTGCCAGTACCCGAAGAAGATGTTGTACGCGTTGCCGAATCTGGGGTTGAACATTTCTTGATGTTTGCAACTGCGTCCGGTACAGTGCGTCGCAATCGTATGTCTGATTTTGATTCAATCCGCGCGAACGGTAAAATCGCGATGAAACTGGACGAAGGTGACAGTTTGATTTCCGTACTGCCATGTCGCGAAGACCAAGATGTATTCTTGGCAACATACCGTGGTCGCGCGATTCGATTCCCTGTGCCGGAAATTCGCGTGTTTGCTGGACGCAATTCAACCGGTGTACGCGGTATCACACTGGGTGCAGATGACCGTATTATAGATATGGCGATGCTGAACCGTGGTGAATCTGATTCGGCGATTCGTGCAGCTTATATCAAGCAATCGCGCGCTGCGCGTCGTGCCGCCACCGGTATCGAAGAAGAAGCGTCCGCCGACGAAGAAGAAACAACAATCGTTCTGGACGATGCCAAAATGGCGCAAATGGCGGCAACAGAAGAATTTATTCTGACGATTTCTGAAAATGGATTCGGCAAACGCACCAGCTCGTATGAATATCGTCTGACGCACCGTGGTGGTGGCGGATTTACAAATATTAAACTGGGCGGTAAAAATACAGCCGTTGCTGGTTCGTTCCCGGTCGCTGATGACCAAGATGTTATCATGGTTACCGACGGCGGCAAAATCATCCGTACACCTGTGTCCGATGTTCGAATCGCTGGCCGTTCAACCGCAGGTGTAACATTGTTCCGCACCGCTGAAAATGAACGCGTTGTGTCTGCGATTTCGATCGAGGGCGCGTCCGACGAAGAAGCAAGCGAAGAATCTGTTGTATCTGAATAATCAGGGGTGCCGGCATGGAAAATACGAATGAATACTTTTCATCAATAAACGACGTGTCGAAACGTCTGGACGTGCCGGCGCATACCCTGCGATATTGGGAAAAACAATTCCCGGTCGCCATTCGTCCAACAACAGGTGCGGGTGGTCGTCGATATTATCGTGCGGAAACGGTTGAAAAATTAATCGTTATACGTGATTTATTATATAAACATGGGTTGACAATTGCTGGGGTAAAAAAACTGCTGCGTGATGGTAATTTGCCAACCAGCGTGGACGAAGTGCTGGTGGGCGACAAAGGCGAACCGAACTTTGTTCCCGTCCCCGAAAATAATAACAATGAACTGGATTTGGCAATAAGCTTGCTGGAATCGGCCAGACAAGTTTTGCAATAACCCCCACCACCACTATTTGGAAGATTTTTATTTGTTGCGAATATGAAGCAGGATATCAATTTTTCATAGATTTTATGACCTGGGGACAAGCGCCGAAATAACAAATATTTTTCCACAGACCATGTAGAATAACACAATAAAATCCCCCATTTGGGGGATTTTTATTTGCGCAAGCGTGGACGCCAACGACGGGCGCGTTCAATCAAAAAGAACAATGCCGGGGTCAATGTAAATGTAAACACAAGGCTGGCGAACATACCGCCTATCATAACAGCACCCATGGCGACCTTCATGCCGTCAACAGACCATAACTGTGGCACCATACCCGCCATAACCGCAATTGATGTCATCAAAATCATATTCTTGCGTTCCATCAATTCTGACCACAAAGCCGTATGCATGTCTTCACCACGATTTACACGGTTAATAGTCGGTTCCAAAACCAAAATATTATTGTTAACCACCAGACCCACCAGCATAACAAATGCCAGCATCGCACCAATATTCATAGTCGCACCCGACAAGAACATCAAAGCAAACACACCCGCAAAACTGGTAAAGATGGATGTCGCAATCGTAAATGGATGAGCCAATGAATTTAAAATCGCAGCCAGCAACATAAATGTCAATATCGTAGCCAACATAAATGCACGACCGATTTCCGATGACGCTTCGGCCTGATATTCGGACATTCCACCAAACGCAGTGTAATATCCATATTCCCAATCTATTTTATCCAATTCAGATTGGATTTTTGCCTGGACTGGGCCCATTGTGGATTTACCGATATTAATATCAATTTCAGTCAGGCGATTTTTATCCAAACGACGAATATCAGGTGTCGCACGCGCCATTTTAATTTCACCCAGGGCAGACAATGGAACCATACCCTTTTGCGAATTTACATACACATTATCAAACAACGATGCATTCTTGAATGGTCGCGCAAATTCCAAAATGATTGGGTACTCTTCACCATTTTCTTTGTATTTGTAATCGTCATTTCCATACAAAGCAGTGCGCAAGGTTGTTCCAGCATAGGAATTTTGAACACCCCAGAAATTCATCTTGTCTTGGTCTGGTATGAATTGGGTTTCTAATGCCGGCAACTGCTGTGCACGCACGGCTGATTGAACCTCGGGTATCTGATTGATGATGTCTATAATTTGCGCAGCATAGGCTTCGCGTTTTGCATCGTCTGGCCCAAATACATTTAACACCAGGTCAGATGATACGCCGGCAGAATGAGCTTCGCCCGCGCGGATTTGGATTTCTGCATCTGCAATATCTGCGATTGTTGGCAATATTTTCTGGGCCAACATTTTATCAGATATATTACGTTCGGATACGTCAACCAATTCAACTGTAATATTGATGTTTTGCAAACCTTGGTCGCCGATTTTTACAGTTGTAGATGCAACCTGAGGAAACTGTTTCAGACGCTCTTCAATTTGAATCGCAATCGATTCAGATTTTTCATAGGTGGCACCCATTGGCGCACGGGCTGTAATTGTGATTTCATTTGCGTCCGTTGTGGGCGAGAATTCATTACCCACAAATCTCATTAACATTGTTGAACCAATAAATATTGCAAATGTCATACCAATAACACGCCAAGGATGGGCAATTTGATAATCAAATATTCGACGCATTAGACCTGTGCTGGTTGGCTTTGGATATTCCATCTGTTTTTTCTGGGCTGTTTTGTTGTTTTTATTTGTCAGCCGCAAGAACTTTGCAATCATCATTGGGGTCAATGTGAACGAGAACATCAAAGACAATAATGTCAAATATACAACAGTCATACCAAATTGCACCATGAACTGGCCCACAATACCGCCCATAAATGCCAATGGCAAGAATACCACTACATTTGTACCAACACCTGCCAAAACAGACACGGCAACCTTTTTAGTGCCATCGATAGCGGCATCTTCTGGTTTTTTGCCGGCACGCATTTCTTGCAAGGCAGATTCAATCAGAATAATCGCGTTCGACACCAATGTACCCAATGCTGATGAATATGCCAACAGGGTCATTGCATTGATTGTAAAGTTGCTGTTATCCATAAAGAAGAAACCAGCAAACAATGACGCAGGTATCACAACACCAGCGATAATTGTTGACCGCCAGTTGCGTGTGAATGCCAGCAACACCAAAACCGTCAACAAAACACCCAAGATAATGCCGTTAATAGTGCTGTTGGTTTCATCCGAAACGGCAATCGAAGAATCTGATGAAATCAACATTTCCGCACCTGGAAAACGAGATTGTAAATCAGCCTGAAATTCTGGCATGCGTTCACGCAATGCTTTTGAAATATTTACAGCATTACCATCAGACGCCTTGACCACTGACACAACCACAACCGATTGCCCGTTATAGCGCGCGCCGTTTTCAATGTCACGAGCAGCATCTGTGATTTGGGCAATATCTGATAATTTGAAATTGCCACCTTCGACCGTAGTCAAACGCAGATTAGAAATATCTGCAACCGATGCAAATTCACCAATAAACCGAACATTTGACGAGTTAGAAGACGTTTCTATTTTTCCGCCGGGCACGTTTAAGTTGCGCGCACCCAATGCAGATACTACATCCATTACAGTAACCCCATTGGCAACCATGGAATCTGGATTTATCGCAATACGGATTGCACGTTCACGACCGCCAAATACAGATACACTGGCCACCCCCTGGATACCTGTAATCTTGGCCGACAAAACATTGTCCACATATTCTTCAATTGCACGCGCATCTGCGCCGCGAATAACAATGTCAACCACCGACTGTTGCAAGGGGTTTAATTTTTCAACAACCGGGTTTTCCATGTCAGATGGGAATTCTGAAATTAACGAGTCCAGCTTTGTTTTAACCTCGTTCGCTTTATCGTTAACATTTACGCCCAGATTAAATTCCGCCATTACCATAGCGCTGTTTTCATAGACATAAGAGGTTATCTTTTTAAGTTCTGAAACCTCGCTCATTGCGTCTTCGGCGCGTTTTATAACCTGGGATTCCAGTTCAGATGGCGCAGCCCCCGGATAAATAAATGTTGCCGTCACCATAGGAAAATCCAACGCAGGAGTGCGTTCAATATTCATATTTGGAAAAGATACTAATCCTAAGACAACCCATACTAAAACAAACATCAATGTAGTAATAGGTCTGCGAACGAAAAACTTTAACATTTCAACACCCCCTGGCCTGATTATTTTTTAATTTGAACTTTATCGCCTGCACGAACAGATGACAAAATGACAATGTCGCCATCGCGCAAACCAGATTTAATGTATGCGTTTTCAGAATCTTGACGTGCAATTTCAATGTTGCGCGCAACGGCGATACCATCTTGCATTACAAACACCGTACCATCAGAAATCGCATGCAGCGGAATAAAATAACCATGCGCAGTATATTCCGCCATCTGCAACCCGTCTGCTACGCCAGATGTGCGAACAACATACATGCCTGTATCATAGTCCAGATTTGATGACACTGAAACGATTTTTCCTGTGCCTATTTTTTGTCCAGCACGCAATTTGCCTGCACGCGACGCAGACACATAGGCGCGATTGTTTTTTACTGACAAAGGCTCGTACAATGTGCCATATTCTGCGGTCATTTCCTGGGTCATTACAGGCATACCAACATCGGATGCAACACGCGATGCATTAAACACATTGCGCGCATTTTCAGACGCCACAGCTGCAAAGCGGAATATCACCCATCCCATCAATGTTATAACCAGCGCAATTATGGCGATTTTTTTGAATTTTTTGGTTGCCATTGTTCTTTGTATTTTTTCCATTTTATTCACCTAACTTTTTTACCATTTCTGCCGACATTAAAATATTGTACTTCATTTGCAAAACAGATACATCCAACGAATACAGACCCGCCGATACATCCGCCAATTCAACCGCAGATGTTTGACCAGACGCAAAACGTTTCTGGGACAAATCATAGGTTTTCGCGGCTAAATCACGCGCCTGTTCCAAAGACGCCAGATTGACACGTAACATGTCGTATTGGTTGATTGCTGTGTTGTACTGTTCGTTTGTCATTTTTTTTGCATTTGCCAAATCTTCACGAGCGACTTCGGCATTCATGGCCTCGACTGTGGCATTTGCACGATTGAGACCGCCGTTGAATATCGGCATCTGTAATGCCAGCCCCCAATATGCAGACTGAGAACCGCTGGAATCGAACATGTGTCCAATATCATTTGACATTGAAGAATATGTATAGGATGCGGTGGCCGCCAATGTTGGATAATTGTTCGCACGTTTAGAGCGAGCCAGACGCTCGTACATATTTGCCTGCTGCTCTAGAATTTCCCATTGCGGTGTTGTGGTCAATGCCGGCGCGTTTAATGGAGAAAATTCATTTGGAAATTCATCTGTTAAAACTAAATCTTCGTTGATGTCTATACCCGCCATAATCTTTAACATGCGATGCGCTGTGTCACGGTTGAATTTTACCTGGGACAGGTTGACCTGTTTGGAAATAATATCAGATTCAATTTTTAACAGATTGCTGCGATTTGCACGACCAGCAGATGTAAGTTCATTTTTCGCAGAGTGAGCATTTTCCAAATCTTGTAGGGCCAGCTTTACCATTTCATCCGTCATTTTTGCTGTCCAGTACAAATCCGCGGCAGCATAGCGCACTTCACGACGAGTTAACTCTTTGGATGTTTTTGCAATTTCAATTGCTGATTTTACCGATTTAACAGCATTGCCGATTTTGCCAAATGTATAAATCGGCTGAGTAAAGCTCAACCCCGCCTGGAAAATATTATCAGGAATGGTGATGAATACAGACTGGTCTTTCAGACTGTCTGAAACCAGTCCCCCCATAGATGGTGGCAATTCAATCCCCATGTCCCTGGATGGGTCTTTGATATTAACCAGATTCATGTATGATGCGGTTGCATCAATGGAAAACCAACGATTGGCGTTGGTAGCATCCAAAGACGCTTCGGCCTTGGACAAATTTGCCTGGGCTTTTTTCAAATCATGAGATTCGCGTTCAATTTTTTCAACAGCGTCACTTAACGATAAATCCAATGCATGCGCTGACGAAACGCAAATGCCAGCGCACAAGAACATGACCATTGATACAAATTTCATTTTATTCATTACCTAACTCCACCTTTTTAAGAATATTGTGCATGGTACGCAAAGCATCAGTCAGACGCGCTTCGTCTTCGCAAGATATGTTCGCAAAAACACGTTCGACACCCTCACGAAACAAACCCATCGCAACAGTGGCCAATTCTGCACCCGCATCCGATACACAATACCACGTATTGCGCCTATCTTCTTCGTCAATCGTGCGAATGACCAGACTGTCCGCTTCTAACCGACGAAACACCGCACACAAGTTTGGCGCAGACACATGTTCACGACGCGCGATATCCTTTAACTTTGCGCGCCCACCCTTGTGTAAACGGACCAAAATAGACATCATTTGACGCGGATAACCTGTTGCCTCTACACGATCCAATCGCAGTTTTTCCGCGATTTTATCCAATGTCCAAATATTGTCTTCCATTAAACGAACAAATTCCTTGCGCGCCATTGTCACCTCGTATATAATAACTTTGGTTTAAAGATTTGTTAAAAAACTTAATTATTATATATTTTAATATTTTTATTTCAAGTCTTTTGTGAAAAAAATTCTAGCATTTTCGTATTTTTTATTTGACCAGATGCGATTTGTATGGAACCTTTGTTTCCTGGACTATCTTACAAGAAGGGAATTATGAAACACGATAAAGCATATTACTGTAAATTATATTTTAATCAGGTTTTACCACAAATAACCGAGGTTACAAATCAATCTGAATTTGGATATCATGGGCTGAGCCACACAAACCAGGTCGCAATGTTTGGTATCGATTTGGCATACAGTATCAATCAAGAAGTTTTGCCTGTGTTACTGGCGGCAGGATTGCATGATTGCGCACGTACAAACGATGAATGGTGTATAGACCATGGGCCACAAGCCGCATCGGTGGGATGGAATCTGTTAAATAAACATTATCCAAACATGTCCAAGGAAACTATGCGCCAAATCTTGTTCGCTGTTGAAAATCATACAATTGGACATATTGCGCCTGATGGGGTGTCGGCATGCTTGTGGGACGGAGATAGAATCCGTCTGTCATGGGAAAATACATTCAGACCTGAATTTTTCAATACTGCGCGCGGTCGCAAAATAGCATCAATGAGCCCGGAAAGACAAAGAAGATATATTGATGCCCAAAATGCCTTTTTAGTTCGCAACCAAATCAAGACACGCGATCAAATTGATTTTGAACGCGCTCAAAATGCTTTGTACTATTACAGCGGAACCGATTTTTCGCATAAATTCAGGTAAAAAACCGCCAAATGGCGGTTTCTTTATTTTGTAACTTCATCACATATTAGATTTACTGCATTATTTTCAACCCGGGATTTAGCCGCCATTTTTTCCAACCTGGATGGGTTATCAAACAATTCTGATAATGTTGATGACAACCAACGAGGCGTAAACTTTGATTGCTCAATCGCAAAACCCCCACCTGTTTTCGCAAAAGACGCAGCATTGGCAGCCTGGTCTGGATTGATGTTTAATGGGACAAAAATTGCTGGACGGCCAACAGTTTGTATTTCAACAACTGTGCTGGCACCACTGCGACCTATTATTAAATCTGCACCCGCTATAGCGCTTGCCATATCATGAATAAATGACAAGACATTCGCACGAACTTTGTTTTCTGCATAAAACTTCTGCAATTTTTCAACATTTTCAGGGCGCGTTTGGTGTGTAATAAATATCTTTTTATTTTTCATGGCAACGATTGCCTCTGGGACAACCTCGTCCAGAATCCGTGCGCCCAACGAACCGCCTGTAACCAATATTTTTGAATCACCCGGCAGGGATGCGCCTGCGCAATTTATAAAATCACGACGCACTGGCAATCCAGTATATACTACACGCTTCGTTGTACCTGGAATGCCGGACACACTTGGAAAACTGGTCATCAAGGTTTTAACCCAGCGCATGGCAAATTTATTTGCACGACCAATTGCCGCGTTTTGTTCATGCAGAAATGTTGGTATATGCCAAACATGCGCCGCAAATACCACAGGAACAGACGCATATCCACCAAATGCCACAACACGATCAGGTCTGGATACCATAAAACGCGCTGTTAATGCAATCGCAGACACGCCTATCTTGAACAGTGCCCAAAATTGTTTGATACGACTTTTTGCGCCAACACCCGACGCCCAAACATATGAAAAACGCACGTCCGATGGCGCACCACGACGAACCATATCTCGAACACGCCCATCATGCGAAATTGTGACTTTATGTCCACGTGCAACCAAGCAATCCGCAACACTTAGTGCTGGATACACATGCCCACCAGTTCCACCTGTTGCAATCCAAATTTTCATCACATCCCCCATTTTATTGTTTCCATTTATCTTCGCGAATAATCGCTAAAATCATACCGAACAACAAGCAATACGCCAGCAACGAACTGCCCCCATATGAAATGAATGGCAACGTCATCCCCTTGGGCGCAAACAGATTCAATGTCGTTAACATATTAAAACAAATCTGAGTCCCAAATAATGCCGCCGTTCCGCCCGTTGCATACATAACAAACAAATCACGCGCATTGGTCGCATTGGTTATCAAGCGTCTGAACACAAAGAACAACAACACCAATAAACCACATGCCATAATGGCGCCTAAATCTTCGGCAATCGCAGCGAAAATAAAGTCTGTGTGAACATCGGGCAAGTATTGCTTTACAAATGCATCGTCCCCCGACCCCAACAACCCACCATGACGAATCGAGTCAATAGAATTATCAACTTGGTATGTATCGCCCTGGCCCGTAAAGTGCGCGATAATTCGGCGCTGAACATGTCCAAGCGTGAAGAACGCCACCGCCAGCATTAACAGACCTATGCCTATGAACACCGGCACCAATATCAGTGGCAACCCCGCAATAAAAACCATGGAACAAAATACCAATAAATATAAAACTGCTGTGCCAAAATCTGGGTGATTAAATATAATAAAAACCGTTAAACCAAACAAAGCCAAATAGTATATCCAACTGAGCCATGTGTCAAAACGCCATGCATCGCGATTAAAGAAAATGTTGGCGCCATACCTGTCCTTCATTCGTGCCAGGAAATATGCTGTCATTATTATAAAACCAGGCTTCATAATATCAGCAGGCATAACATTAAATGGCCCCAAATCAACAAAACGAGCAGAATTATTTATAATGTCGGGCGCAATAACCGTCAATGGCAACAGCGCCAATCCAAATAATAAATTTGCCGCAGATATACGCAAAACCCATTTGGTATCCAAAAAACTGGACACAAATAAAAACATCAGACCAATGCAGTAAAACGGTATGGCCTTGAACAAATAAAAATGCCAAGGCATCCCAATACGCTCGGCCGCAACAGACCCAGCCGACACCACAAATATCGCCGACAAAGCAATCAATAATAAGACACAGCCCAACAGACGACGATCAACCTCGAAATACCAACTGGTTAATTTGCTGTCATCATTATGCGTAATCCAAAACATTGACACCACACCCCATCATATTTTATGCAAACTTTAACAACACCAATGCCAGGCCAGAAAACATTATAGACAAGATAAAGAAACGATCGACGATTTTTGTTTCTGCCCAACCTAATTCTTCGAAATGATGATGCAAAGGTGCACGTAAAAATAAACGACGGCCAGTACCAGAGATATGACGCGTCGCCTTGAAATACATGGTCTGAACAAAAGATGACAACAGTATCAAAACCATCATGCCAGCCGCAATACCCATGATAATTTCAGACTTTAACAACATGGCGACAGTACCCATGAATCCACCCAACGCCAGCGAACCAACATCGCCCATAAAGATTGATGCGGGTTTAGAGTTATACCACAAAAATCCCAATACCGCGCCAAATGCCCCCCCCAGAACCGCATACAGCCCGCTGGCCATGGGCAAAAACATAACCGTATCCATAAAACCTATGCGCGTTGCACCGTACAGCGCAACAACCAACACAACCAAAACAGGCATGTACAACTTGGCCAACATGCCATCCAGACCATCTGTAATATTTGTCGCATTTGCGCCACCACAAATTACAAAATATGCAAAAAGGTAATATAAAAATCCAAATGGCAAAATAATACCAGCCCCAATCGATACAGAATATTCTGGAATATAAGGCGGAATTGTTTTGTTAACCAAATACGCCAGAATTACAACAAAAACAGCCTCGGTTAACAGACGTGTCAATGGCGACAGACCGTTAGACGCCTTTTTAGATTGGGACGACACCTTTTTATAATCATCAACAAAACCTAGTCCACCAAACATCACCAGGGCCGCCAATGCAATCCAACCCGTCGGATTTAACATTGGCATAAATAACAGCGATGCAACCAAAATCGCAACAACTATCAAAATACCGCCCATTGTTGGGGTGCCAGCCTTGGCACGATGTGTTTCGGGGACATTTT
The DNA here is from genome assembly GCA_033345275.1 of Alphaproteobacteria bacterium. Taxonomy (GTDB): domain Bacteria; phylum Pseudomonadota; class Alphaproteobacteria; order Rs-D84; family Rs-D84; genus Enterousia. Next base: position 40,227 of record JAWPOF010000006.1, on the reverse strand, counting down.
CGCTGATAGGTTGTCCCTTTTTCTGAAATGTGCGCATGGCACGGATAAATGAACAGCCAAATAACAGCATAATCATAAAAGCCACAAAAAAACCGCCAGCAAATTGGGTCCAACCACTGGCAAAAAATGAAAAACCGTGATTTAAAAAGTAATCTGTCAGCATAAAAAATTCCTTTCTTACACTGTCATTTTATCACAAAAGACACAATATACAAATGTTATTATGCAGTTTAGAAAACACCGCCAACAACCGCGCTGGATTTTTTTGTGTTTTGCTGTGGCGCTGGGTTTGGATATTGACCAGGTTTGAAAACTTCTTGAATAATTGTGCCATTGGGGTCGGCTGTGGCCGATGCACCGCTGTTGCGATTAACACGCATAAATGTCATACCATCAGGCACCGCAAAAGGCTGATTCTTTTCATTGGCCAAAGCCACACTCATAAAATTCGAAAAGACACGCGCCGCCATATGAGAGCCAGCACCTGCCCCCAATGATTTTGGCGTATCAAACCCCAGATAAACACCGGCAATAAGATTCTTGGAAAAACCGATAAACCACACATCTTTGATGTCGTTGGACGTGCCAGTTTTACCCGCAATAGTATGACCTGGGACGCGCGCCTGTTTGCCGGTACCACGTTCAACCACCCCCTGTAAAATAGATACGATTTGGTATAAGCTTTGTGGGTCTGACAGCAATTCAGATTCGTTTTTATTCTGGGGTGGTTGCAAATCTTCTGACCACTGAATAATCTGGGTTGGTGTACCATCAATCAGACGACCGTACCTGTCCTCGACATAATCGACCAAGCGTGGCTGTATCGCACGCCCCCCATTTACAAATGCAGAATAACCCAACACTAATTTTTCCAGTGTTGTTTCACCAGACCCTAATGCCATGGATAAATTTATATTGGGCATATCAGATGGATACACACCAAAACGTTGTGCAACCTCGATCGCGTTCTGAGTTCCAATTTGTTCCACCAAGCGAACCGTTGGCACATTGCGAGACGTTTCCAAAGACAAACGCAACGGAATATCGCCCAGGAATTTTTTGTCGTAATTTTCAGGCTTCCACAACATGTTGTTTTCACGCCACCCCACAATCGGCGCATCCAGAATCATTGTCTGGGGACTGAAACCGCGTTCCAACGCAGCCAAATACACAAATGGTTTAATAGTAGAACCTATTTGGCGATATGCCTGAGTTGCACGGTTAAACGAACTGTCTCCAAAAGAATAGCCACCTGTCATCGCCACAATGCGCCCCGTGTGCGGATTCATAGCAATGATTGCACCTTGTAATTTTTCGTTGCGGCCAGCATTATATGCGTCCAGTTCCTGTTTCAGGGCAGTGGCAGCGGCGCGTTGCAATTCTGGAACAATTGTTGTTTTTATATACAACCCCTGGTTATACAAAGTCTCGCGTCCTAATTCCCCCAGCAACTGACGGCGAACATCTTCGGCAAAATATTGGAAATCTTCCTCCATCTGGGCGGTAAAGCCGCTGTTGATATTTAATTCTTCGGCGGCGGTGGCGTCGGCCTGGGATTGGGTTATATAACCTTCTTCGACCATACGACGCAATACATAGTTGCGACGCTCGATAGCGCGAGCACTGTCATTTGGCGCCTTGGGCAACGAGGCCAAAAACGCACATTCCGCCAATGTTAAATCTGATACCGGCTTGTTAAAGTACATCAATGCAGCCGAGCCAACCCCATAGGCACGCGCCCCCAGGAATATCTGATTCATGTACAGCGTTAAAATATGCTGTTTGGAAAAGCTGCGTTCCAATCGCAAGGCTAGTATAGCCTCTTTTATTTTTCTGGAAATTGTACGCTCGGATGTTAAAAAGAAATTCTTGGCAACCTGTTGGGTGATAGTTGATGCACCAGACAAAGTTGTATCATATCCAAACACACGCAACGCATTATTCGCCAATGCACGGGTTATGCCCTGAATGTCGATACCAGGATGAGTCCAGAAATTTTGGTCTTCGGCCGCGATGAAGGCATTTACCAACATAGGAGGCATGTCGTCATAATCAATAAACACCCGACGTTCTTCGGCATATTCTTGCAACAAAGAACCATCAGATGTGTACAGCCGGGTTGCAACAGGTGGCGCGTATGTCGCCAACTTTTTATAATCCGGCAAATCATTACCATAAATCAAAATCAATATCGCCAGGGTCGCAATACATGCGACAAAAACCCAAAAAAATACATTCAATATTATACGTAAGAACTTTTTGAATTTCATAACAGATAAATTCTAGGATAAAAAAAAGCCGTTTGCAAATATTTAGTTTTTAGTTTTTTTTGTTTTAGTCTTTGCCGAACCCTTTTTACCCAGAATTTCCATCTGCATCCGCAAAATTAAATTTTCTTTGTCATGAATTTGCTTTAACAAAAATTCATTTTCCAGTTTGATTTTTTCTAGTGTCTGACGACTGACCAACAACTGGGAAGACATTGATTTGTTGCGTTTGTGATTCAGGAAAAACGCAAACAAGGCACCACATATAGCACCGGCAGACGCACTGAATAAATCAAAAAGTGTTTCTAGTAACATCACAGAAACACTTTAACATTGTCGAACAAAAAATGCACCAGGACTATTTTCTTAGCCCTGTTTTTTTATCAATCCAAACCTGCTCGTCCGCAATTTCCATCATTGGCATATCTGATTCGCTGTCCGAATAAGCGCGAACCACATGCGGAATAATTTTGTTTTCGCACGCCCACCCGTCCATCGCCAGGACCTTGTTTTTACCCCAGCACAAAAATTCATATTTCCATGGCTTTTTCTTGTTGGTAAAAGAACAAAAAACCGCATCAAATTTCATATCCCTTACCAAGGCAGGTAATAAATAATCTGGACTGGCAGAAACCATTAAAACCCTGCGACCCGCGTCACGTTCGGCCTGAACCCTGTCACGCGCCCAACCAAATCGTTCACGTTTGTGCTGTTCAATAAAATCTGGTGCAAATTTCTTAATCATTTGTGGCGTAATAAAACGACGAATGTTTTCACGCCACCACAGCCCGTCCGGCCGAAAACAACGAACAATTCCACAAATACCAATCAACGGCAGATAAAACCATGGGCGAATACTGTGACGAAAACAGTAACGAGCAAATGCAACATTGGAATCCTGTCCTGATAATGTACCATCAAAATCAAATAAAACCACATCCGTTTTTTTCAACATATAAGCTTGTCCTTTGGTTCATTGTTCGCCCGAATTATAACAATCATTTATTTTTATGCAAGGTATTGTCGTTAAAACAATATTTTCCACTTGCGTGCGATTCGACATTTGTTATATGATAAGGATGGAAGGAAAGGAAACCATGCGTTTTATTACAGTCAGTATATTATCAGTTCTGGTCGTAATGCCAACTGTGACGATGGCGCGTTTGCCTGTTGTAAATATTGCATCCGCTGGTGTTTCTGCGCGCAGCGCATTCGGAGAAGAGGTTACAAAAACCTATACAAAGGCGGCCGAATCTACACGAACAAGATCTGTGGTAGCAAGAACAATACAAAAGCCAATAACAGCAACACCCGTTGACACAGGAGAGCAATTGTTGACTGTTAATGATGTGCTGGTCCCACAGCGACCCAGTGGTGATTTATGGGCTAAAAATGATACAAACCAAACAAACGAATTTGCACTGCGCATGCCAACAGCAAACGAGTTTTCTGTGATTCGTTCGGACAGCCTGTTGCCCGAGGAAAGTATTGATAAAAAAATTGTCGTTGCGCCTGCGCCTGTGCCTGCGCCGGTCTTGGCATCAATGGCAAAAAATAACAATAAAATCGAATCGGCAAAAACACCGCAAAAACGAACAAGTGCGCGAAATGCGTCAAACAAGACTGTTGTCACTGCCAAGGCAAAAACACAGGGAAATTCTGCACAAAACACAACACCCAGCAAAAATAAAGACGTGATTGTGCGTAATGTAAAAAAGAAAAACACGCCGCGAATCATCATGGCGCGTGATGATATGACAAATATGAATCCTGCGCAACTGCGTCAGGCATTCAGAAAAACATTCCTGTCAGAAAATAAACACTTGTCAACCTATCCCGCCGAAGAATTCGATGTAGCCAGCAATATGTCTGCAACAACTGGCCGTTTTTCATCACAACGCGATCTGTCCGAAGACAGCAGCATCCGTCCACTGGAAATAAAAATCAGATTCCGCAACGACGATTCCGCATTGTCGCGCGAAAATTATAACTTGTTGATGGAGTATGCGGGTATCGTTGTCAGAAAACCAACACGTGCGATACAGTTGGGAATTCCAAAAAGAATGACAAAAACAAAAAATGGTCGCAAGTTGGCCGCACGTCGATTGGCAATCGTGGAACAGGTGCTGACCGATAACGGCGTTTCCCAGCAACATATTGTCCCCGTATTGTCAAACGATACAGATTCTGGATTGACCTTGCGTATTATTTCCAATGATCAGTACGAGGCACTGTCTCAACAACAGCGTGATGTTTTTGGCGACGATACAGGTAACAAAACGTCCAGAATGTCGTGGTAAAAACACTGTCTGATTTAACCAATTTTTTGTTTCCGTCGGCATGTCCATTATGTGACGCGCTGGTTTCAACACACGGCGAATTATGCGCAACATGCTGGGCCCAGATTAACTGGATTAACAATCCTAAATGTGTCAAGTGCGGTTATCCATTCCCAGCAGCATTGGATTTAGGGGGCATGCCTCTGTGTCCGGTTTGCGCCGCGGGGAAATCCGAATTGGACTGGATACGTTCTGCATGCGTGTATGATGGCGCGTCACGTGCGGCCATGTTGCCTTTTAAACATGGTGGCAAAATTCAACATGCGCGTTTTATGGCGCGTGCAATGATGTCAGCTTTGCAGGATATTGATTTAGACGCAGATGTTATAATGCCGGTACCTTTGGCAAATCGAAGGCTGTTCAAACGCGGATACAACCAAGCCACATTATTGGCAAAACCAATCGCCAAGGCAACTGGCATAAAATTGGATTTGGATTCGGTTCATCGTAAATATCGTGATGATATGGGACATAAAAACGCACGCGAACGGGCAGAAAATATTCGTGGATGCTTCTGGGTCACAAAACCTGGTAAAATCCAAGGAAAACGGATTTTATTGGTTGATGATGTCATAACAACAGGCGCGACATTTTCTGAACTGAGACGTGTCCTGATTCAGGCAGGCGCAACCTCAGTTTATGGAGTGACGTTTTGTCGTGTGGTGCGCGCAATATAACCCCTAGGAATGATAGACCCGACCTGTTCCCATTTTCATAATCATTCGCATTTCCTGGGCGATAACCTGTTTTGCACACAAATTGAACAGCCCCAGAATAGCCTGCTCTTCGGGGGTGAAAACCCTTTTATTGCTGGAAATAACAATTTCTGTCATCGCTATATCACCAACGCAAACTGTGTATTTAACCCTGGTTTCTTTGGGCGTAGACGATAAAATTATGCGAGTCAAATTAATATATTGTGATTCTGACATAGGCACAGTGTATTCTTTTTCATTTCCGGTTTCATCAGAATAGACACACACACCGCCGGATATCAACACACCGCGAATAAAATCTATTAATCCCATATCCATTTTATATCCTGTTTAATTTTTATTAATTCCGCAGGGTAGAATAACACGAACGCTTTGTTTGTCAAGTCGTTATGATAACTTTTGTCTTTGTTTTGTGCGTATACAATTATACCGGATTTAGCAAATGTTTATCTTAAATAATCAACTGCCCCCCGGCAAGCCCGGGGCATTTTGTCGACCGAAATAAATCACCCTCGGGGCAAGCCCCGGGGTATTTAGGTGAAGTACAGCTTTAGCTGGCCAGCATCTTTTTTGCCTTGGTGTTCTATATACTGCTTCACCATTTCTTCGTTTATACCTGTCGTTGATACAAAATATCCGTCAGACCAAATACCGCCTTGTGTGTATAATTTTTTAAGAAATGCGAACTCTGCTCGCATATGACGAGTACTATCGCTTTTTACCATTCGAACAACGCTCCCCACAGATACAGATGGCGGTATGGATACCAGCATGTGCACATGATCTTTATCGTGATTTATCTCTAATATCTGTATCTGTGGGTTCGCTCGTAATGTGTTTTCTACGCATTTCTTAAAAAATTTAAATATACCGTCGTTAAATATCTTGCGGCGGTATTTGGTCGGTATAACTATGTGATACCGACAGCTATAAACGAAGTGTGCACCATACGAAAATTCCATACTTGTACGTATAGCAAAAAATATGCTGGATGTCTACATCCCTCGGGGCAAGCCCCGGGGTATTACGTCGGCAGAATAAAAAAACCCACCATTTGGTGGGTTTTTGTTTTACTGTTTCTTGTTTGCTTCGGCCTGCATATTCCGCCATTCTGTATCTAACCATGTTCGGATTGCAACCTTGTTATTTTCATCAAGGCCGATTGCATTGCGCAGGCAATATTCACGCAACGCAGCAGAATTAACCCTGCTGTTATTATTATACAACGTTCCAGCCAAGATGAAATTTTCAATATCTTTGACTTCGGCATCTATGGCGCCCGTACCATTAATAATTTCATTCAAGGTCACAATATTACGACATGTATTTGTCGAGTAATCCTGACTGCTGAAACACTGTTCACTGTCTGCGACTTCGATAACCGCTTTGAACTGAGACGCAGATGGCGTGCATATCATTTCTTCATAGCACGATGGAACATTTGCAACCTGTGCGCAATATGTGCGGATGCGGGATGCGGTCCAAACGCTGCTGTTGCCTGGTCCATGGCTGTCTAGCTGTGCATCATAACATTCATACAGTTCGCCGATACATGCATCAAAATTAGTTCCTGCCTGCAACGCGGCGGCCAAGATAGTGTCTCGTTCTTCGTTTGCAAACTCCAGACGCTTTTGCTGCAGGGCCTGTTGCGCTGCAACCTTTTGATAACCAATGTTCTGGGCCGTGGCACGCAACTGTTCGCCATAGGCATCACAATCCGCATTCGCATCCAATGCGTATTTTTGCATAATGCTGCGACGAGCATCAGCAACAGGTGCGCGCAAACTTGAATACGGGTCACCCGATGTAGATGTATAACCAAAACAAGTCGCAGAATTTGTTGCCGAATACCCACTGGATGGGGTTACAAAGTTCAATTCGTATGTACCAGAATTATTAACGCTTATCTTGCTGTTATAATTATATGGACATTGGCCCGCGCCACTGCTGCACTTGGTTCCAGACGGCGGAGTTCCACAAGCCTCGTAAATACCGTTAAAGCAGGAATCCAGAACGCGCGCACAGACATTATTATGCGCATACTCGAACAATTCATAGCCCCACGTTTCAGCCAAACTATCCTTTAAATCATCTGATGAATCTAATTCGCCACCAACACCAGCCAAACCACTGATAACAGATGACAGATTTTCAAACGATGCTAATAAACCGTCTTCGTCTTGGTCAAGAATGGTTATTGTCTGTTCCTTGGCATCGGCCCACGATTGCAATGAGGCAAGGATATCTGTACTGTTACCATCCAGATTTGTCACATCAAACCCGAAATTATTGCCAGATTCTGAACAATATGATGGCTTTGCACACGAAGAAACCCGACCTCCATTACTGCCATAAAAACCATGATTATAGCACCAGTCAACCGCCTCGTCCGAAGAAGCGCCGTATTTGCTGGTAACCTCTTGCCAGGAAACGCAATTCAATACCTTTTCTGCGTCCGTTAACTGGAATGCATCAGAAATATCTTTGCCCTTGTTCGCTATTAACAAAGCCAATTCACCAGAAACTTTAATCAACTCCTCGTTAGCAGTCTCTAGCGCGGTTTCGGCATCAGCAAAGGCCCTGACGCGACCTGCACACGCACAACGGCGCTGGGCCGCATTACGCGCAGTACAAATTTCATCCATACATGTATAATAGGATTCCATACAGTTGTTGAACGCGTCCGCAGAAATCAATCCGGTGGCTGCGTCAATTATGTTTGAATAGTTGCCCGTACGCAATTTGCTGCTGAGATATGAATAGGTGGGATTCGTCCCCCCTGTAGATAACTTGGAACCACGAATGGCATTACCCTGTAATGAAATACGCGAAGCATTTGCAGCTTCTGTTGTGGCGGTTCGTGCGCGAACCGCACGAGCACCCGAAGCATTCCCACGATTTACGCCCGCATTTGCGCGCGACACTACATTACGAGACGACGAAACCTTGGCGCGTCCCGCCACAGCCGCATTCGCGCGGGAAGAAACCGCACGAGGCTGAACAATACCGCGCGACCTGGTTGTGCGAGATGGATTTGATGATGTTGTACGTGTTGCGTTGGCGCGCGCATTGGCACGACCAGAACGCACCACCCCATCGGACCTGAGGCCTGCTTGCGATGCAACAGGGTCTGCCGGCGCAACCGGATCTGCAAAAACCGAACGAATTGACAACATTGTCGAACATACAAAAAATGCACTGGTCAGCAAAAAAACCGTCCCAATCGCATTTTTTACAGAATTCGCAACTTTTTGATTTCTCATAAAAACTCTCCTTGTGTTCTGGACAGCCCAGAAACCCAACCTTTCTACACGCAAACACCACGCACAATGCATGTATGTTTATCTTGATTATAACAATTTTTTGGCACTCTGTAAATAGTTTAGTCATGTGTTTTATGCCATATTTTAAGATTTTTATCAAATAGATATGCAGACATTTAAGTGGCATAATTTTTCACATGAAACACGTACTGATGTTTTGCCTGATTATATCACCACTGACAACATACGCAAACCCAATGTTCGCACCAAATACACGCAACAGTATTGGAATCTATGCCGCACAAAGCACTGGACACGGGGACCTGGGGCATTTGGTGTGGCCGTGGGACTGGAGATTCAATCCTATGACTATTGCAATGATACAATACAGTCAACCAACCCAAATTCTGCGATTGCCAGCGCGCGTTAATGTGCACGCATTACAAAATTTCGCATATCGTCATGACAACGGGGCATCATTTGGTGCAATCGGAATTTCTTGGGACATTGTGTTCGCATCAATTTGTGGATGGTACATTGGGGCGGGAATGGGGCCATATATGCGCGACAGCGGTGATAAGTATGTGGAAAGCAGGCTGGTATTTGGCGAACGTGTATTTATCGGCAAAAACATTGGCAATAGGATGCAGGCCGAGGTTTTTACCCTGCACTTTTCCAACGGCGATTTTACAGAAATGAACCGCGGGTTTAATTTTCTGGGAATTGGGGTGAATTATAGTTTTTAAGTAAAAAGCCCGCATTGGCGGGCCGTTTAATCGTATGGATTTTCAGATTTTTCGTATTCAATCACAACTGGCAAATGTTCCCAATGCAACGCAGTTGCAATCCCACGCCGCAGATACCGCGTATAAGATTCCGGAATATCCGACGCACCGCCAACATTAATTGTAATCCGCATTGGATGACGCCCTGTTTGACGAGCAAATTTGATTTTCATTGGACGCTTCAAGCGCGACAAAGGCGGCTGACGGTCGGCAACCAGTTTTTCAACAATACGATTTACCAGACTGGTTGGTGCCTGAGCGGTCGAAATATCCCACTGTTCGTAAATTCGGCGGAACATATTTTGAACCCCTGTCCCTGTTTCAGCCGACACCGCCAAAATCATAGGCTTGATAATCTGGTGGAACGAATTTGAAAACTGATGTTTTAATTTCAATAATTTTTCATCGCGGATTTCTGGTTCAACCAAATCCCACTTGTTCAGAGCAACACACAAAATCTTGCCCGCGTTATAGACGCGCGCCGCAATCCCCAATGCCTGGTTTTCAATATTGCGCGTGGCATCAACCATTAAAATTACCACATCCGCCTTGTCAATTGCATCCAGGGATTTTAATGCAGATAATGTTTCAACATCGTCCGTTACCCCCGCCTTGCGTCGCAGGCCCGCCGTATCCATCAATACAATATCACGACCATAAAATTTCGTCGGAATTTTCACCGTATCACGCGTGATACCCGGCGCATCCATTACAATCTGACGACGTTCGCCCAGCACACGATTTACAAATGTCGATTTACCAACATTTGGCTGGCCCAGGATTGCAATTTTAATGCGCGCATCATCTTGCTTTTCTGGCGCTGGCACATTCGTCGCATCGCCCGCAATTTTATCCAGGAATGCATAGACGTCTTCGAAACCGCGTTTGTGTTCAGCCGACACCAAGACCGGTTCACCAAAGCCCAGTTTATAAAAATCATGGATGTTGTTCAGTCGTTTTGCCGATTCGCTTTTGTTTACAAGCAACAATACCGGGGCGCGTGTTTTGCGACGAAGCAATTTTGCCCAATCCAAATCTTCGCTGGTCAGTCCCACACGGCCGTCCACTACGAACAAAACAGCATCTGCATTCGTAACTGCGTCAATCGCCATATTCGTCGAATCCAACGCAACCCCAGAACCGGCGCGTTCCAGACCCGCCGTGTCATACAGCATATACGGACGGTCACAAAAAGTGCCCGAAATTGTGTCGCGAGTTACACCCGGACGATCATGCACCAGCGCATCGCGCGTTCCAGTCAGCGCGTTAAAAAGTGTCGATTTGCCCGTATTTGGGCGACCAGCTATTGTTATTTTTATCATTGTTTTTTTCCGTTGATTTTTTGTAATTATAAAGCAAAAATACAAATAATCAAATATGAGGTGTGAATATGAAAAAGAAATTAAAAAAAGCATTCAAGCACATTCGCAATCTGATAGTTAATCCGAAACGTTATTTCACCAATATTGTCGCCGATGGAAATATGGAAGAAGCAATGTTAAAGGCATTTCTGTACGGTCTGTTGGGCGGGTGCTTGGTTTTGTTAATTCGTCTGCTGGGGGGCGCAACAATTACATTGGGTTCGATTTTTTCCGCGATGGTTATTGTGCCGGTTTTGGCGGTGGTGTTGCTGTTCGTGTTTGGCGGAATAATGATGTTGGTGTCTGAAATCACAGGCGGTGAACGCGACTGGGAAATTGCAATTAAGGGATTAGCTTCGGTTTTCTTTATTTACCCTATGATACTGGTACTGAATGCAATGGCTTTTAACTGTGCATCTATTTGGGCAATAAGTATGATGGTTGATATTTATGTATTGTTCTTGTTCTATAACATATCGCTGTATTGTATGCGTGGCAAGCGCGCAAATGTATTGTTAGTCATTTGTGTGCTGGCGCTGTTTATGGTGACTGTTTATGCGACAGATTATCGTATAGGTTGGTTTATGCTGAAAAACACCAGCGCAACTTTGACCTGTTTGTTATAAACACGTGACGTTTTAAAAGAGAGAGAACATGAGGAAAAAAACTGCCCAAGGCGCGATTATTTCGTTAAAGCATATTAATAAAAGTTTTCCGTTAGAGCTGGGGGGCGAGCAGCAGGTTCTGTTTGATATAGACTTTACAATCAAAAGCGGTGAATTTGTTGCAATTATGGGACCATCGGGTTCCGGCAAATCAACGTGTATGAATATCATTGGCGCATTGGATACGCCAACATCGGGAACTTATGAATTATATGGACGTGATGTGACGGGACTGACCCCTGATGAATTAGCAACAGTCAGAAATGAACATATTGGATTTGTTTTTCAGCAGTTTAATTTATTGCCAAAACGCAGCGTTCTGGACAATGTAATGTTGCCATTGATGTATCGAGGACTGCCAATGGATGAACGTGTTCGACGCGCGCGTGAAATGTTAAAACGCGTGGGACTTGAAAAATTTGAATCTTATTTGCCTGCGCAACTGTCTGGTGGAATGAAGCAACGCGTTGCGATTGCACGTGCATTGGCAGGGGAACCCAAGCTGATTTTAGCCGACGAACCGACAGGCGCTTTGGACAGTAAAATGGGAAATGAGATTTTGCAATTTTTCAAGAAACTGAACAAAGAATTAGGGATTACAATTGTTATGATTACCCATGAATTTGATATCGCAAAATATGCCGACAGATTGATTCATATTCGTGACGGAAAAATAAACTATGACGGACGCATACCACGCAACGACAATAATTTATAACCAAGGCAAAAGGAATAAAAAATGACGTTTAATGATATTTTAAAGGAATCTTGGTTGTCCATCAGCGGAAATAAAATCCGTTCTTTTTTAACCGTTTTGGGTATTATTATCGGCGTTATGGCGGTAGTAATCATGGTGGCGGTGGGGGAAACCGTTCAAAAGGAAATTACTGACCAGTTTTCATCACTGGGAACAAACACAATTATGATTCGAGCAGGTGCCGCACAACAGGCGGGTGTACGTACAGGCAATCGCCAGACACTAACCATTCAGGACGCAGAATTTATCGGAAAATTGCCCGATGTTATGGCGATTTCTCCGGTTCAGCCCGGTTCTGCCCAGGCGATTTACGGAAATAAAAACTGGGGCACTTCTATGATGGGGGTATATCCAGACTATACAATAGTTCAAAATATTGAAATGGAGTACGGCACATTTTTTGATATGTCGGCAGTGCGAAACGCGTCAACATATGCGGTAATCGGGCCAGAAACCGCAGAAGAACTGGGACTGCCTAAAAATCCTGTGGGCGAAGTTATTCGTGTGCAGAATACTCCTTTTGTTATCATAGGCGTTACCCGCGCCAAGGGCGATTCCGCCATGGGCAGTCAGGACGATATGATTCTGATTCCAATCACTACATTAAAGAAACGACTGCAGGGTTCAAGATTTCCTAATTCGGTTAATATGATTGCACTGAAATTGTTCGCTGATTCTGACAATAATATGGCAATCGAACAAATGACCGCACTATTGCGCCAGCGGCACAGATTAAAGGATGATGTTGCCGATGATTTTCAGATTATGGATATGAAACAAATTATGGAAACAATGACTACTGTGACTGGATATATGAAATTGCTGTTGATTGCGATTGCGGCCGTGTCTTTGCTGGTAGGCGCAATCGGGATTATGAACATGATGTTGGTATCGGTCGCAGAACGTACACGTGAAATCGGTATTCGCAAGGCGATTGGTGCACGTGAACGCATGATTATTATTCAATTTTTGTCTGAATCTGTCCTGATTTCGTTTATTGGTTCTATGATTGGTTTGGTAATTGGTGTTGGGCTGTCCCAGGGCGTGGGACGTTTTATCTTGGGATATAATGTTCCGTTCAGCATTTGGCCTGTGGTGTTGTCTGTATCGGTCGCGGTAATTGTTGGTCTGTCGTCTGGGGTTATGCCTGCACGCAAAGCGGCAAAATTGAACCCAATTGACAGCCTAAGGTACGAATAAACATCCGTATCTATGCCTTGAAAACTGGGAATTAATAATTTATACTGGTAGACATGAAGATTTTGAACCGGTATTTTTTGCGCCAATTGATTGCGATTTTTATTATGCTGTTGCTGATTTTAACAGGATTGGCGTGGATGATGCAGATTATGTCCATGATGAAATTTCTGCTGAAGTACGGTATTGATGTGGGCAGTTTTTTAGGAATGACTTCGTTGATGATTCCTTTTATTGCATCAATCATTGTGCCGTTTGTGTGCTTTATCGCGGTAATATTTACATACAACAAAATGATTGGAGATAATGAAATTACAGTTATGGCGGCGTCTGGATTATCTCCGATACAAATTGCAAAACCTGCATTGTTTTTTGGGACGGTGCTGACAATATTAAATCTGATAATAAATATTTGGATTGTGCCATACAGCCAGGCAAAATTTTATGATACACAATGGAATTTGAAATATGGATTGGCGCATATGAAATTACAGGAAAGTGCGTTTACCGAAATATCAGACGGATTGGTTGTGTATGTAGATCATGTGAATGGACACGATTTAGCGCAGGTAATGCTGTCTGATATGCGGGATGAAAATTCACCTTCTATGATTTTCGCCGAAAAGGGAAAACTGGTGTCAACGGTGCGCGGATTGTCTTTGATTATGACAAATGGCGCTTTGCAGACATCGGGGGATATGATGGTGACAGGAACATTTGATACTTTTGACATGGACCTGAACCTGGAAGACAAAGAGGACAACAATTCTTTCCGCGTGCGCAGAATATCGACACAAGATTTGGTGCATGTCGCATTTGATGCAGAATCAAAAAAACAACAAAAGACTGTACTGACAGAACTGGGCAACAGGTTTTTAAGCCCATTGATGAATCTGATTTTGGCGGCTTTGTGCACAATGATATTGTTGCGGTCTTCTTTGTTACGACGACGCGCCAGTTTTGCACCAATGATTGCCGTCGCTGCGATGGCAGGAACGATGGGTATATATATGTCGTTGTCTAATATGGTTGACAGTTTAACAGAACTGGGGCTGTTGGCTGTTGGGCTGGGTATGTTTTTAACTTTGATAATGGCGATACTGATAAAAAAATGACAAGAAGGTTGTGGGCGTTTTTATTGTCTATGTTTGTGTCTGCAACCGCGGACGCATTGTCAGTTGACACAGACCAGCCACATACGATTATTGCCGACAGAATTGAATATGATGTCAAGTCCGATACAATTAAAACTGTTGGAAATACAGAAATAGTTAATCAATCTGGTCAACGAATGACGCTGGGTAATTCTTATATATCGCAACAAGGGGTAGAATTATCCGGTGACGATATAAAAATGTGGCTGGGCAATCATGTGTATGTTGAATCAGACAATGTCACGCGCAAGGGGGATTTAACCATCGCACGTCATGCCACATTCACCGCGTGTGATGATTGCGATGCGTATGGAGACGCATGGAATATTTCCACATATAAAATTATTCATGATATGGAATCACGCATGCTGAAATTTTACAGTCCTGTGTTACGTACATACAATATCCCAGTGCTGTGGTGGCCTTATTTTGAAATGCCTGACCCTGGGGTTAAATATAAAACAGGTTTTTTAATGCCTGATTTCAAATCGACTAATAAAATGGGAACCCAGATTAACGTGCCATTGTATATATCGCTGTCTGACACGCACGACATGACGGTGACATTGTCATATTTAACCCAGGAAAATCCGCTGTTCCAAATTGAACATCGTTTGAATGCAAACCATTCTGAATACAGAACCCAGGGGTCATTCACACATAATCGTGCCGGCGAAAACAGATGGCATATATTTAACGATGATGTAATCGAATTGGGCGAGTATGCACGCGCAACTGTATTCTTAGAGCGGGCGTCCGATAAAACATATTTGCAAAAGTATGGATTCTATGACGACCAGCCGTACTTGGATTCGGGGGCGAAACTGGAACTGTTTGGACAGAACAGTTATGTTGTTGCGGACGCACATATATTCCAGGAACTGCGTGACAGTACAGGGTTATGGTCGGCACCAAATGGCAATATTTTACCGAATATTCGTGCTGTGCATCAGACCGCGCCATTATTTGGGGAAACTTTTGCTACGTTTGGTGCAGACATATTGGGAATATCGGGGGACGGAACATCGGCACAGCGCATGATTGGGGATGCACGATTGACCACGCCATGGACGCTGTGGGGCGGAAACCGACTGATTGCCAGTGTGTCTGCACGATATGATTTGTACCACTTTGACAATACAGAATTGGTTGACGGCAGTGTTTTTTCAGGGGTAAAAAATCGATTCTTGCCCAGCGGATATTTGGAATGGGGATTACCTTTGTTTAAACCCACAAGTAATTGGACACAAATTCTGGAGCCACGCGCACGTATAACATTTATGCGTAACATGGGCAAAGAAACATTTGCGCTGAACAATGATTCGGCAGGTACAATTTTGACTGATTCTACATTATTTTCAGACAACCGATTTGCGGGACTGGATTTGTGGGAAAATGGAACATATGCCGATTATGGTGTTCGATGGGCGGCATTTGACGAAGATGGCACTAATGTGGAAATTTTCCTGGGGCAATCGTATGATTTCTCGCAACGGCCGGATACAGATTTAGACACCGGTTTCCGCAAAGGCTTGTCGGATTATGTTGGTCGGGTCAGTTATAACAATATGAAATGGCTGAACCTGGCATCAAGATTTAGGTTAAACCAGAGGACTTTTGAATTGCGTCATGTGGAAACTTCTGCAAATATTGGAACGGCTAAAAATTTCTTTAATATCGGACATATTTGGTCGCAACATTGGAATACCGAGTTGCTTGAAACTGTCGATATTAACGAGGCCATTGTTGGTGCAGGTATTCAATTAACAAATCGCTGGTCAATGCGGTGGAATGCAATATATAATCTGGAACTTGAAAAATTCCAACGGCATACAGGTGGATTCTTTTATAATCATCCCTGTTATTATTTGTCTGTGGAATATCGTCATGATAATGCAATCAAAGAAGACTATGTGGGAACAACAACATTCCAATTCAGATTTGGAATGGCTATTAATGGTCAACAATACTAAGGAAAGGAAAAAGAAAAATGATTTTGTTAAAAAAGATTTTAGTGGTGTTGTGCGCGATGTTTGTATGCCCTGTGTTTGGCGCAACAGTTGTGGCATCGGTTAATGGAACGCCAGTGACAGATACAGATGTCACAGCACGAACAAAACTGATGGCGCGCCAAGGACAAACATCTACTGATAATCGGCGGGTTGCATTACAAAATATTATTGATGACAATGTAAAGTTAGCTTATGCCAAGAATTTTAATGTGGCGCCAGATGATAAAATGGTTGATACAGAGCTTAAAAAAATGAACCTGGGGGATGATTTAAGCGCAACCGAACGCGAGATGGCCCGAAATGCGTTGCGGGCGGAAATTGCATGGCAGATTATTGTAGCACGGACTGTTATGCCAACTGTTGATGTAACAGATGAAGATATTGTAAATGAACGTGCAAGTATTGCACGAGAACATGGATTGCCAATTGAAATGACGATTGTAAGGCTTACAGATGTTCCACCAGAAATTGCCGAAAAATTAACAAAACCAAAATCATGCGACGATGCAATCAAGATGGCAGAATCTTTTGGTGGCGTGCCACAGAAATTTACAGCAAAGCAATATGAACTGGCACAGGATATGCGTGAACGCTTGGTTAATTTGCCTAATATGACATGGTCAAAACGCGCAGATGACGCTTCTGTGTTGTTGGTATGCAACACAAAAAAAACCAGCGAATATAAAAATCTGGATGACATGATAAAGCAAAATACTATGTATAAACAGGCGATGTTTATGGCAGATCAACAATTAAAACAACTGCGGCGCAAGGCGGTTATTGTTATCAATGATGAACGGTATAAATTATGAAAACAATCCTATTTAATCTGACTGAAGCAGAACTGGAAAGGTTTGTTACAGAAATGGGACAACCTCGATTTCGTGCGAAACAAATTCGCGAATGGCTTAATCGTGGGGCGCCAGATTTTTCGTCTATGAAAAACATACCGGAATCTTTGCGGGTACAATTGGACAAAGTGGCGCAGACTTTGCCTGTGAAAATTGTAAAAAAACTGGAATCGGCCGATGGCGAAACGACTAAGTTTTTGTTGGAATTAAATGACGGCGAACAGATTGAATGTGTATTAATGCGCACAACATATGGCAACAGCGTCTGCGTCAGTTCCCAGGCGGGGTGTGCCATGGGATGCAAATTCTGTGCCAGTACTTTGTTGGGACTGAAACGAAATTTAACGGCAAATGAAATTTTTGCACAAATCTTGGTCGCACAATGGGAACTGCGCAGAGATAGATTCTCGGAAAAATCAATTCGACCTAATGGGGACGCAAATAATGACGATGTGTCACACATAGTTATAATGGGTACGGGCGAGCCTTTGCAAAACACAGAAAATGTTATCGACTTTATCGAACGTGCTAATTCGCAATTGGGCATTGGTTGGCGACGTATAACAGTGTCCACGTGCGGTATAGTGCCGGGTATTGACCGTTTGATTGAATGGGGACGTCCCATTAACCTGGCGATTTCATTACATGCGCCAACAGATGAACTGAGATCACAAATTATGCCGATAAATAACAAGTATAAATTAAGTGATGTTATGGATGCGGCGTGGCGTTTTACAGATAATCACAATCGCCAATTGATGATTGAATATATCCTGTTGGGACGGCGTGATGAAAACGGCGAAACAGTTTTATACAACGCTACACCAGAATACGCAGAAAAGTTGTCTGAATTATTACAGGGCAAAAACTGTATGGTGAATTTAATCCCGTGGAACGCGGTTGACGAACGCGACTTTGCGTCGCCATCTGGTAATGCGGTGCACAGATTCCAAGACATATTAATAAAAAATGGTATTCATACACGCATCAGACGCGAACGCGGAACAGATATCGGCTCGGCATGCGGGCAACTGAGACTGAATAACGCAAAGCTTTAGAAATCCAATGATTTATGCGTTGTATCAATAAACAGTATCAAGTGCATTGTAGATGGAATTATCTTGCCGTTTATGAGACGTTCATATTGTTTGAACGATGTTAGCCCAAATATATTACACATACAGTGAACAGGAATATTTTCTTGCTGTCTGATTTGTTCTATTTGTTGTCCTATATACATTTATCCCCCAAAAAATTATAAATAAAACCGCATTCGAAAAACAAAAGCGGTTGGAGGTTAGAAGCTATATAAAGGTATAGTGTGACGTATTTGATATTTCGCCACCCTCCAACCAATGTTGGAGATTTCATCTGTTTCAGATGCCTTTAAGGGACTTCTACACCCCGGACCAAAATTATTTTGGCTTACAGGTATTATAACTGATTCTTTTACAGCATTCAATGTATTCGATAAATAAATTTTAATAAAAAATACCCCGCTTATCGCGGGGGAAGTTTTTATAGTTGGGCGCGTATCTCTTCTACTTCGTAGCATTCAACACGGTCGCCTTCTTTCAAATCATTATACTTGTCAAAAGACATACCGAATTCAACACCACCGGATACTTCTTTAACCTCGTTCTTTTCACGACGAAGCTGCCCAATTTTACCGTCATAGATAACAACGTTGTTGCGCAACAGACGAACAAATGCATCCTTTTTTATCGAGCCTTCGGTCATGCGACAGCCAGCAACACGGACACCCTTGCCAACTGTGAACAAGGCAATAACATCTGCATAACCAATGAATGTTTCGCGTTTTTCTGGCGCTAGTTTACCAGACAAGATTTCTTTTATCTCGTCTGTAATGCGATATACAACACTGTGATAACGGATATCAACACCATTATTGCGCGCCATATCACGAACCGCAGAATCAGCACGGACATTAAATGCAATTACAACTGCGCCAGATGCTGTCGCCAGACGAATATCGCCCTCGGTAATCTGACCAACACCGGAAGATAGTATTTCTACACCAACCTTGTCTGTGTTGATATCTTTGAGCATGTCTGTAATTGCTTCGACAGAACCTTGCACATCAGCACGCAAAATAATTGGCAGGGTAAGTTTCTTAGACTCGTCGCGTTTGGCAAACAAATCTTCCAAAGATGAACGCTTGACAGCATTCATCTTGTCCTTGGTCGCCTGGACGCGATAGGCCGCAACTTCACGAGTCTGGGCTTCGGTTTCCATAACACGCAGTTCGTCGCCCGCGCCGGGTACAGAATCAAGCCCCAAAACAACCGCAGGCTGGCCCGGCTTGACCGATTTGACACGCTCGCCAGCGGAATTTATTAATCCACGAACACGACCAAATGTTTCCCCAACCACAAACACATCTCCAATCTTTAATGTACCCTGACGCATCAGAACAGTCGCAACCGCACCCAGGCCTTTTTCCATCTTGGCTTCGACTACGTATGCAACGGCGGGCATTTCTGCATCGGCGCGCAATTCCATCATTTCGGCCTGTAATAAAATTGCGTCTTCCAGTTTATCCAATCCTATTTTTTTTGTTGCGGACACCTCTACGCATTGGACATCGCCACCCATTTCTTCGACCTGGACTTCTTGTTGCAACAAGTCGCTTTTAACACGAGTTGGGTTTGCCTGGGGCAGGTCGATTTTGTTAATCGCAACAATGAATGGAACCTTGGCCGCACGAATGTGATTAATCGCCTCGATCGTTTGTGGCATAATAGAATCGTTTGCCGCAACAACCAGAACTACGATGTCCGCCATCTGGGCACCGCGAGCGCGCATTGCAGTAAATGTTTCGTGCCCCGGTGTGTCCAGGAATGTAATCATGGCACCAGACTTTGTTTTTACTTCGTATGATGAAACGTGCTGGGTAATACCACCTGCTTCGCCCGCTGCAACATTCGCATTACGGAACGCGTCCAGCAACGATGTCTTACCATGGTCAACATGGCCCACAACAGTCACAACAGGTGCGCGTGGCGTCATGCGTTCTGGGTTTGGTTCGCGTTCCAAAATATCTGCGTATGGTTTTACGACAACGCGTTTAACGGTTGCGCCAAATTCCGTTGCAATCAATTCTGCGGTGTCGGCATCAATAGACTGGTTCACTGAAACCATCATGCCCATTTCCATCAGTTTTTTGATAACATTACCCGCCTTTTCAGCCATAGCCGCCGCCAGATCTTTGACCGTAATTGTATCGCCCAGATTGACAACGTGTTCAACCTTTTGCGGCGCAGAGAATACAGCTCGTGCCTTTTCACGGAAACGTTTCAGGGACGCTTCGGAACGACGACGATTTGCACCACGAATGCCGATTTCATCGTCATCATCATCACCACCGCCCATAACAATATCATTCAGATGGATTTTACCGGTTTTTTTGAAATCTTTCCTGCCGTTACCAAAGCGATTTGGGCGCACATCTTCGTCGTCGTTATTATGTCCCTTGCGATTTGTGCCAGGGGTGGCATTGTTTGCAAAAGTCTTTTGAGACGACTGATTTTTTTGTTTTTGTACCGGCGCGCCTTCGGATACATCAAGCGCATCTGTAATATTTGAGTTTTCACGGGCAGCTAATTGTTCGCGAACCTGCTCGTATTCGCGATTTTCGCGCTCAATTTCTGCATCGCGGGCGGCACGGGCAGCAGCCTCTTCGGCTTCGCGCGCTTTGCGTTCTTCTTCACGAGCCTTGGCGGCGGCCAATACCGCACGCAATTTCTCGTCTGCTGCATTTTTTGGTGCGGATGGCGCAACAGGCTCGTCCCGCAATTCTTTGCTGTTTGGCGCAACTACACGACGACGACGTTCGACAAATACCGCGTCGCCCTTTTTGCTGCGCACAGCATCAGTTGTTACAGATTTTCCAAGTGTTAATGTTGCCATATAAACTGCTCCGTAGTTCAAAGAGCAATGAGCAATTAGCAAAAAGCAACTTTTGTTTTATTTGCTTTTTGCGCTTTGCCCTTTGCGCTTTGGTTTATTTATTGTCCTTGGTTATGCCATATGCCAGTTCACGAGCCTTCATGATTACACGACCCGCCAGACGGGATGACATTGTGTCTTCGCCCAAGATTTCAACCAATTCATCGGTTGCCAAATCCGCCAAATCTTCCAAAGATTTTATGCCTGCTTCGCCCAATTTCATGATTATTGGACGCTTGATAAAGTCAAATGACAACAAGTCGTCAGACATACCCAATTTATGACCCGCATCCTTATAATCGTTTTCAACTTTGTCCAGATAAGCCTTGGCTCGTTTTTGTAATTCAGACGCCAATTCGGAATTAAAGCCTTCGATACTTTCCAGTTCGGACGCGTCAACGAATGCAATTTCTTCGATTGTACGGAAGCCCTCGGTAATCAGTAATTGCGCAATCATTTCATCGACGTCCAAACCGCTAATAAACAACTCGGTCTTTTCTTTGAATTCTTTGGCGCGACGTTCTTGTTCTTCGGATTCATTCATAACATCAATGTTCCAGCCCGTCAATTGAGACGCCAGACGCACATTTTGACCGCGACGACCGATTGCCAAAGATTGCTGGTCCTCGTTCACGACAACGGCCGCGCTGCGTGTATCTTCGTCAACGATGATTTTGGCGACTTTGGCGGGTTGCATTGCATTCACGATAAACACCGCAGGGTCTTCGGAATACAGAATAACGTCAATTTTTTCGCCATGACATTCGTTGATAACTGGTTGAATACGTGTCCCCTTAATCCCAACCGTCATACCAACCGCGTCAATAGATGGATCCGCCGTTTCAACCGCAATTTTTGCATGAGAACCTGGCGCACGCGCAACCGATTTAATTTTGATGACACCTTCATAGATTTCCGGTACCTCTTGGGCGAACAGTTTTTCCATAAACAAAGGATGCGTACGAGTCATAAAAATCTGAGGCCCGGTATTTGATCGAACAACATCCATAATTAACGCACGAACGCGATCTCCAACACCCAGACGTTCACCTGGAATCAATTCGCTGCCCTTGATATAGCCTTCGGCTTTGCCATTAATATCGACATAGACGTTACCAAATTCGATACGTTTTACAATGCCGCTGACAATATCACCAATTTCGTCTTTGAATTCTTCGAACTGGCGACCTTTTTCCGCGTCACGAACACGTGTTGTCATGATTTGCTTAGCGGTCTGGAACGCCATGCGACCGAACTCAGGTTCTGGTAAAGCATCTTCTACAATATCACCAACTGCAGGATTTTTTGCGTATTTTTTTGCCTGGCTTACCGTCAACATAGTGTTCGCGTCATATTCTTCGCCAACAGATTCTGGAGATTCAATAACCGTGAACAAACGTTTAACGTGTATCGCCCCGTTTTTGCGATCAATACCCGCAACAATATTAAATTCTTCGCCGTATTTGTGTTTTGCAATCTTGGCAACCGCAATTTCCAAAGATTCAAAGACAATTTCACGATCAATTTGCTTTTCCTGGGCCAGGGAATCTATGGCCAACAGCAAGTCCTGACGAGGCATTGATACAAAAGACATTTGATACACTCCTTTGCGTTATTGGATGTCTTAGTAGAAAGGCGGGGTTTTTTCGACCCCGCCCTTAAATTATTATTTAAGAACATTTGTATTATAAAAGGTAAATATTAAAACGCAAGTAAAAATATAAACTTTTATAAAAATGTGGAATATGGTTTTTTTTTATCTATAATTAAAGAACTATGATGAAAGCAATTAAATCCTTGTTTATGCCGGCGGCAAGCAAAACAACAGCCGGCGCTTTGGCGACCAAATTTGGTCTGGAATTGCGCGGCGATGCAGATGCCCCTGTGCGCGGGGTTGCACCAATCGCAGATGCGCGTGCTGGTCAATTGGCATTCTATTCAACTGAACAAAATAGCAACGCCTTTAAAATTTTGCCGATATCTGTATTGGAAAATACACGCGCAACCGTTATTCTGGTGCAACCTGAAATGGCAAAGCATGCGCCCAAGGGCGCAACCTTGTTGGTTACAGACAGTCCGCGCGGAAATATCGTGAAAATTTTGGGCGAAATCTATCGCGAAAAGCCCAGATTCGGTATCAGCAAACACGCGTTTATTGAACGCGGGGTGTTTTTTCGCAAAAAAAGAACAACCTATGTCGGTCAATTTGCAACCATTGAACGCGGTGCCGTGATTGAACCTGGGGTCAAGATTTATCCGGGCGCGTATATCGGGCGAAATGTTGTTTTGGGACGCGGAACAATTGTACAAAGCGGTGCACATATCGAAAACGCGACAGTTGGCGCAGATTGCGTGATAAACGCAAATGCAGTTATTGGCAAGGATGGTTTTGGATACACTCGTCAAAACGGAAAAAACATCTTTATTCCACACGTTGGGCGCGTTGTAATTGGCGAACGCGTGTCGGTTGGCGCAAATACTTGCATTGACCGAGGGGCAATGACAGATACTTGCATTGGTAATGGCACAAAAATTGATAATCTGTGCCAAATTGCGCATGGTGTTGTTATAGGTAACGAATGTTTCTTGGCCAGCGGTGTCGGTATTGCCGGCGGTGTTGTTGTTGGTGACCGCGCGTTACTGGGTGGACATGTTGGTGTGGCAAATGGTGTAAAAATCGGAAACGATGCGTCGGTGGGTGCAAACAGCGGGGTTTTCCGCAATATTCCAGATGGCGAATCATATATGGGCTATCCAGCAGGACCAGGAACTGAATTTATGCGTCATTATGCATGGTTGCGTAAACAGATGAAAAATTAAAATCGAAAAGGACACAAAATGATTGACGCAAAGGAAATTGAAAGAATAATTCCACATCGTGGCGACATGCGATTGGTTGATGAAATTCGTGAATACAGCGATACCAGCGCGGTTGGTGTGAAATATGTGCGCGACAACGAATTTTGGTGCGAAGGACATTTTCCGGGCAACCCAATTATGCCCGGCGTTTTACAGGTCGAAGCGTTGGCCCAGACCGCGTGCTTTGTTGCATTCAGCAGACTAGGCGAAGCAGAACGCGAGAATATGTTGGGTTATTTTACTTCTATGGAAAAGATTAAGTTTTCACATATGGTGCGCCCAGGCGATAAACTGGAACTGCATGTAGAACTGTTAACTTCTAAGATGAGCTTGTACAAGTTTCATGGCATCGCATTGGTTGGGGGCAAAAAAGTCGCAGAATCCACCTTTTCCGCAGTGTTGCAAAAGGTCAAAGAATAAAAATCCCCCGGATGGGGGATTTTTTAGTGGTTAGTGTAAGTGCAAGTGGTTAGTGGCGGAATCCCACTGCGCCAAGGCTTCGTGGGACAAGTCATGATACTTAAGGTAAATAAAAGTTTATCTAAGTTTGCCCGTTGGGCAAATAAAGAGCAAATAATGAATAAATAAAATACAATGATAAATAAAAGTATATCTTTGTATTTGAATTGGCAGAATATACGATTGTGCCATTTCGTATCGCTAAACATTATCTGGGCGACATAGAAGAACACAAAAACTGTGTTATGGGATTATAGTTTGGCAGTTTATTTGTTTGTTGCTGTGCACCATTTGGCAACTGGACACTTGTTGCATTCAGGCTTTATTGCCTTGCATACATAGCGACCATGCAAAACCATTACATGATTGACAATCGGGTGGTATTTGCGTGGAATTTTTTTTATTAATTTTTCCTCTACTTTTTCTGGTGTGTTATCCTTGGCATCAACCCATCCGTATCTGTGTGCATTGCGAAAGACATGTGTATCCACACCGATATTCGGCGCGCCCCACAGGACATTACAGATGACATTTGCTGTCTTTTGCCCAATGCCAGGTAATTTCATCAATTCGTCGCGGTTGTGGTATTTGTCCGGGAATGTATCAGTCATATTTTCCGTCACCAACGTTGATGCCAGGGCGATTATGTTTTTCGCCTTGTTATTAAAAAAAGAAATAACGCGGATGTGTTCTTTTAATCCGTCAATGCCCAGTTCCAGCATTTTGTGTGGTGTCGGCGCAACCGCAAACAAAGCGGGCGTAACCTCGTTCACTTTTTTATCGGTTGCCTGGGCAGATAAAATAACCGCTACCGCAAAGTTAAATTCATTGGTGTGATACAGTTCCGACCGAATTGTCATGTCAATGGTCGGGGGAACCAATTCAAAATATCTTTGCGGTGTTAACATATTATGCCCGTTTTACAGAAATCGCCAGGTTATAGCCCTCGATTTCGGTTTCGTACTCGCCGTCGCCCGCAACCATTTTGACAATCAACGCTTCGTGCATGATGCGCTTTTTATGGGTTTCCAGCGCGTTTGCCAGGGCCGGGGCCGCCGAATATGTCAAAACAATGCGGTCTGACACATCCAAATCCGCCACCTTGCGCGTGTCTTGGATAAAGCGCAGGGCATCGTTTGCCAAGCCTTCGGCAACCAATTCAGAATTAACATCTGTATCCAGAACGACAACCGCGGTATTATCTGGCAACGCCGCGCCCGTCACACCGTCACGCATATTCAGGCGCATTTCAAATTCGTCCGCGTTTAATTCATGGCCAGCTGTCAATAATTTATCGCCCACCAATTCATAATCGCCACGTTTTACCGCAGGAATAATTTCCCGTAATGCGCCACCCAGACGCGCACCGATTTTTGGCGTAATCAGGTACACAAAAGAATCCGCCACATCATCAAATGTTTCACGGAACACAACCGATTTGACGTTCAATTCATCCTGGATAATATCGGCGTATTCGGGCATATTCGCACCCGCGACAGTCAAAGAATTTAACGGCAGGCGGTTGCGCAATTTATACTGTTCTCGCAATTGCTTGCCGGTTGATACAATCGATTGAACACGACGCATATCGTCCACAATTTTTGTGTCGGTGGCGACCGTTTCTGGGAACGATGTTAAATGTACCGATTCATCGCCCGTCAGATTCGTATAGATATATTCAGATATGAATGGCGCAAATGGTGCCAATACGCGACAGAAACGCGTCAATACTGTGTATAATGTGTCAAACGCAGCCTGTTCTTCGTCCCAGAAACGGGCGCGACCACGACGAATGTACCAATTGTTCAAAATATCCAGGAATCGTACAAATTCTTTGACGGCGACATCTGGTTTATATTCGATCAATGCTGCGCGCACAATGTCGGTCAACATATTCAATTCCGCCAAGATATATTTATCCAACGGATTGGTCGGATTCGTCATTTCATACGCAGTAATATTGCCGGCGTTCGCATACAATGTAAAAAAGTGATATGCGTTCCACAATGGTGTCTGGATTGTTTTTGTTGATTCAGCAAAGACCTTGCCTTCTTTGTCAACGGGGACCGGTTCAGCCTTCATAAAATTAGAGCCCAAAATATACAAGCGCACAGCATCTGCGCCATACAATTCGATTTGTTCCGACGGATCAACAAAGTTGCGCAGTGATTTGGAAAACTTTTTCTTGTGTTCGTCCACAACCATACCGTTTGCTGATACTGCCATAAAAGCAGGCTTGTCAAACAAAGCAGTCGCCAATACCATCAGCGCATAGAACCAGCCACGGGTTTGATCCTGGCCTTCGATAATATAGTCTGCTGGGAACGTCGCGTTAAACCGTTCCACGTTTTCAAATGGATAATGCAGGGACGCCCATGGCATAGAACCAGATTCAACCCAGCAATCCAATACGTCTGGAATACGTGTCCAACCGTCTTTGGTCAATTTGTCCAATGTTGGACGATGCAGGTCATCAACCTTGACGCCAAAGAATTCTTCCAGTTCTGCGATTGAGCCAAATACTTTATATTCCCCGTCGCGTTCCCAGATTGGCAATGGCATACCCCAGAAACGGTTGCGTGAAATTGACCATGGACGCGCATTTTCAATCCATGAACGAAAACGTTCACCTGCGGACGTCCAATTAACCTTGTTATTGTTTGCCAACAATTTATCTTTGATTTTTGGCACGTCAATATACCAAGAATCGGTCGCACGATAGATTAATTTTTCCTTGGAACGATCGCCAAATGGATAACTGTGTTTATACTGTTCCTTTTTAACCAGGCGTCCATTTGTTTTCAGCCATTCCATAATTTTTGGTGTCGCTGCAAAAATGTTTTCGCCCGCAAAGTCCGCCACTTCGTCTGTAAAGTTGCCATAATTATCAACGTTTAACAGAACTGGGAATTTTGGGTCGATATTTTTTGCCGCCCAAAAGTCGTCCGCACCATATGCGGGCGCAATATGAACAATGCCCGTACCGTCGGAATCGGATACATAGTCCGCCGGGATGATTTGATACAGCAAATCAGACGTGCCCGCATAGTATGGGAACAGTGGCGCGTAATGCATGCCAGCCAAATCTGCGCCTGTTATGCGTCCAACTTCGGTTGCGTTGGCAAACTGTTTTTCATATGCGCGCAGGCGACTTTCTGCAATTACATAAACCGCACCGTCAGAATCTTGCATGCGCAGATATGTCATATTTGGATTTACCGCCAACGCAGAATTTGCCGGCAATGTCCATGGAGTTGTTGTCCAAGCAATTGCGCGGTCGCCATTTTCCAATTCAAACCAAACTGTCACCGCATCATCAATAATTTCACGATAATCTTGGGACGCTTCGGAATTAGATACAACTGTGCCATTGACCCAGTCGTATGGGTTAACACTGTAATCTTTGTATAACAAACCACGGTTATACAGCTCTTTTAATGTCCACAGCATGGATTCCATATAATTTTTATCCATGGTTTTATAACCATAACCGTCGCCAATATCAACCCATCGCCCCATACGGGTAATAAAGCGGTTCCATTCGCTAGCATAGGTCATAACATCTGTGCGACACATATCGCAAAATGCCGAAATACCATCGCTGGCAACGATATCTTTGGCTGCCCTGCCCTGTTTCTTTTCCACAGAATTTTCCGCTGGCAATCCATGACAATCCCATCCCAATTCACGCGACACATGACGCCCTGTCATTGTCTGGAAACGCGCAACCATATCTTTGACAACCGACACACCCAAATGTCCCCAATGTGGTGTACCATTTGCAAACGGAGGCCCGTCATAAAACGAGAATGGACGACTAGACTTAGTTTTGTCCAAAGATTTATGAAATGTGTCTTCATTTGCCCATTTGGACAATATCTGTTGTTCCAAGGCGATAAAATCTGCACGAGTATCCGTTTTTGTGTATGTCATGTTATGTCCTGTTTTTTTATATCAAAAAAGGCGCATACGCGCCCCAGCCACCGCCAAAGCGCAGTGCCTGTTATTTGATAATAATTATTGCTGTTTGTTTCATCGATGTACAGATTACAACGGATTTTTATAAAATGCAAGCCAATATAAAAAAAATCCCGCCATTGGCAGGATTTTTTTTATTTCTGAATGCTTTAGAAGCCTTTTGGTGTTTCCATGTCAACCTTGGATACTTTTTTATCCAATGCCTTAACTACTTCGTCTGTGATGTCCAGATTCGTAATGTCAGCACCTGTGCGCGCCATACGGCCATCGATAACCAGCGACAATTTCTTTTTTGCGATAACACCTTCGATTAATGGGTCCAAATGTTTAACCTGGATTTCATTCAATGCCTGCTGATACGCTTTTTCAACCGACTGAGCGCGTTCTGTTAATTCCTGTTGCAGTTTTGTTACCTTGTTTTGATAATCAACAATGCGACGTTGCAACGCCTCGCGAGACAGAACATCCTGAGATTTTTCGATTTCTGCTTTTTCTTTTTCCAGCTCTTTTTGTTTTTTGGTCAATTCATCACGCAATTGATTTTCATATTTTTCTTTTTGTGCACGCAAATCTTTTAATGCAGTCGCACCACCCTGGATTGCATCCATACGGACAACCGCGATTCGCATATCAGCACCGCTTACTGCTTCTTCAGTTACAACCTCGAGCGCGTCTGCAACAGAAGCTGTGTGCGTATCTGATTTAAGTGCGCTGATACCCCAAATACCCAAAGCCGCAACAACAACGACAAGGGCCGCAACAATGCCGGTTTTTTTATAGTTTTTTACAACTACGGTTTCTGAAGTTTTTTTAGCCATTTTTCCATCCTTTGATTTTGGTATGTGCGTACTATAGCAATTATTATAAAAAAGTAAAACAGAAAATTATCAGATAATCAAAATCATCAATCCGATTAAATTTTCTTGAACACTTTTCAAATTTATAAAAAAAATCCCGCGGGCGGGATTGTTATCTGGTGCCGGTGATAGGACTTGAACCTACGACCCCCTCATTACGAATGAGATGCTCTACCAGCTGAGCTACACCGGCGTGCGAAAGTGACTATAATCTATCCCCAGAATAATTTCCAGCAGTTTTTTATATAAATTGTTATTCTGGGGTTTCCTGAATTTTGTCATTCCCGCGCAGGCGGGAATAGGGTCTATTCAGTTTCTTTGTTTTTCCAAAACTCTATGTTTTTCTCTAAATCGTCGGCCAAATCAATCCAATTTGGATTCATTGTTTCAATCAATCGATATTTCCATGCCCGTTTCCATTTCTTTAATTGTTTTTCACGCGCAATCGCATTATTAACATATTTGTAGTATTCAAAATATCCCAATTTATGAATATTATGTTCTTTGGTATAACCGTCATCTAATCCCATTTTGTGTTCATACATACGTCGTTCCAAGTTATTTGTTATACCAATATAAGCTCCCTTGGCACGTTCATCAAACAGTATATAAACCCAGAAGTGATAATCTTTCATATCAAAATTGTACAAGGGCACACAAAATTTTTCAAGTCCCTGTTCCCGCCTGCGCGGGAATGTCAAAGTTTTTATCCAACACACAAAATTTTACATTTGTATATTTTCCTGATATAATTAGACATGAATCCGATGGGAATTGGATTTGGGGCTTTCAAACCCCATACGATACGGTGCGTTTGCATCGTGATTCCGTTATGGTGCATCGCACCGTTATTGCCTGACCAAGTTGGTCGGGTGTCTGTTGTTATATAACAGGGCTTGCCCGAAAGCAGCAGGGTCATTTATCGTATGATTTTGAAAGCACCCGACCGCCAATTCCACGGCGGTTATTTTTTTATTTAGAGAGTAATATTATGGAAATTAAAGAATATAACACGAAACAAACATATCACGACCTGTATCCTGTATCGTGGTTAAAAATGAGTATTGTATTACTGTTAATACTGTTAACTTTATCTATTTTTAGTGGTACGTATTGGGATGATTTGATTATTCCTGCACGAAATATGCATCAAATTGCGTACAATATAGGCGCATTAACGGCTCCTCTTTTTTTGTCTGGGATGTTATCTGCGATACCCATGTTTATTGTTCGAAAAACAACGTTGGTATATAAAAAATTAGTATATATTTTTGCAACTATTGGTGGTATGTCGTTATGGTTTATGATACTTTACATCTTGTTAACATCATTAGACATAAATATTTCCATATGGCCATTCTTGTTATTGCCTTTTGTGTTTTTCTTGATTTCTCTTATCTTGTCTATTTTGCCTTTCTTATCTACTGTAATAAAACTATTTCTTCCAAAGAATTCCGGTGTAAAAAGACTATGTGTTTTTGTTGGAATATTTTCGTTTTTTATTATTTGGGCGAGTAAGATTGTTAGTGCTATACCTTTTGCAACCCTTGCTTTTTGTACCCCATTTATACTTGCGAAAATTATTGAATATATTGTTGATGGATTCAAACAAAAATAAGGACGCTTAATGACATATCTATTTACAATAAACTGGACGTTATTAGCACTTGCAACGTTTTTGCCAATGACACACAGTTTTTATCTGCTGTTGCGCGTAGTGGTCTGTGGCACAATAATACTTTATGTAATCAAAGCAAAGAAAGCCCATAAAATATATGACCCGATAGAATATATATTTCTTGCCCTATTCATTGTTATCTACAACCCCATATTCCCCCTTCACAGAGATGCTGAAGTCTGGCAAACAATAAATATTTCAACCGCTCTTTTACTGGAGTACATGAGACAAAACTTAAAGGACACAAAATGATTTTTCTAAAAGCATTATTTCTAGCAATGTGTTTTGCCAATACAGCATGGGCACAATATACGCCACCAGAACCAATAATACACCCAGCATCCACAAACAAGGCTCGACTAAAATACGATTCAATTGCCGCAGAGTACATGACAAGAGACAAATCCATTTCTTCTCCAGAAATGATTACAATAGATGACCTGGTGACTAGCCACACGATGGGGCTCCCACAGCCACAAACTGTAACGGCGGAAGCTATCGAAGAAGCAATGGGGCCAATCGACAAATCAACAGGTTTGACTTCTGCCGAATATACCCCAGAAACAAGATACACTTCTGATACTCTGCCCACAAGAACAATTGGCGTAAACGCACGTGGCGACTATGAATTGTCAGAGCCGGTATCGGAACGTCCAACAACAACAGCATATGAAAAAGCTCGTTTGCCCGGTGTTGATTACAAATCAATTCCTGCCGCATACATAAACGTACAGCCATTTAAAATCAGTTTGCCTGAATACGGCGGAAAAACAGTAACTGCTACATCCGTAGACAGACGTAAAATGGCATATGATATCGGCACACAAATAGTTAGGAAGCCAGTAAATCCTTTTTGGGGCATAAGTAGCAAGAAAAAAAACAATTATTCAACAACCCAAAGTACTATGAACGAATACGAAGATATTCAGAAAATTGCCATTGCAAGGTATGCAGACAAATTATCGCAAAACTTAAAAACAACAAAGCAAGAATACATATCTGACCCAAATAACCCAAAATCACACGGTCACAAAATTCGTGTTACATATCCATACAATTGGACCGACAGACCTGGCAGGAAACCAAATAATTTACATTTCTTCATTGACAAAACGCAACGGCCATTTAACCGTTTTTGTAATATCAACGTAGGAAATATCGGCTATAAAATTACACCAGCCGGATATGAAATGATGTTCGCAGATAAAACTTGGCAACAAGAGTTAAACCAGTCTATAAACATTGAACGTTATCAAGTCACAAAATTAGACCAATTACCCGCAATTTTATTAGTCGGTAATATGTCACTTGAACAGATGGGAATAACAACACAATCAAAAATCCTGATGGCAATGGTGGGGTATGAAGACATGATCATAACCCTGCAATGTATGACCATGGCAGATACTCAAACAGAGGCAGACAAAATATTTGCAGATTCAAAATACGAATTTTTTAGTTTTATGAACAGCTTTAATTTACTTGACCAGTGGGAAATTCCCAACCCAACAAATATAATCAATGACTTAAACAGTGATATGTCCGCTGAAAAAAACTTATGGGGAAAAAATTGGATAAACGCCACAATAAAAGCTTTCAGCACATGCCCAGACATAGAAAAAATAAATCATAATGACACAGAAGCAGGATATGCACTTGGCATTTTAATTATGTATAATTATATGACACATGGCTTACTGGATTGGTGTCACCCGGATTATACACCAAACAACTTTGTAAATACCTTTAAGGAAGTAGCATCGGCAGATAAACTACACGCAGAATCAATCATATTTCAAAGTATATCGCCAGATGCATTACAATGTATCTTACACGAATTTGATTCTGTTTCGTCAGATATGTGGAATCAAACCCACAACGAACTAACTGCTGAAATACGAAAATACATAAGTAATATACAAGTGCCAAAGAAAGATATGTGCATATTATTGGATTCCATACTCACAACAGATATTGAGTTATTATTTAAACAAAAGCGACAAGTTTATCAAACAATAGAAAATTTTCAGTATCCCACATATACGCTACAGAAATGACAAAGTTTATGCCTTGATTTTGCGCAGCACTACCATAATACCGGCGGGGGTCATGCCCGGTATGCGCGTCAGGTCGGCGATGTTTTCAGGCCGCGTTGCCGTTAATTTTTCAACCAATTCATTGGTCAGCCCCGGCAGGCCCGAATACACAAAATCAGACGGAATCTTTAATTCTGCATCACGTTTATAGGCGGCGATTTCACGTTCATTACGCGCGATATAGCCCGCATAGAATTTATCATTTTCGGCAATTTGGTCGGCGCGTGCCGCCAATTTCCGTTCGTATGCCGCCGCGTCAATTAACCCCAAATCCACACCAATTTTTCCCAGGCGTGCAATCGCATTATCCGCCCGCAGTTTCAGGCGGTATTCCGCACGCGATGTGAACATACGATATGGTTCATCCACACCCAATGTTGTTATGTCGTCAATCAGTACCCCAATCATTGAATTTGTGCGGTCAATTTCCAAATACGGCAGATTCAGCGCATACGCCGCGGCATTTGCGCCCGCAACCAATCCCTGGGCCGCCGCTTCTTCGTACCCGGATGTGCCGTTGATTTGCCCCGCAAAGAACAGGTGTGGATGGTCCTTGGACTGCAATTTATCATTCAATGCGCGGGCATCAATTGCGTCGTATTCAATCGCGTATCCGTATCGCGCAATTTCCGCATTTTCAAGCCCTGGGATTGTGCGAATCCATGCGTCCTGAATATTGGCGCCGAACGACGTAGAAATGCCGTTTGGATAGATTAAATCGCTGTTATAACCCTCGGGCTCTAAAAAGACATGATGGGATGTGTGCTCAGGGAAACGCATTACTTTGTCTTCTAGACTTGGGCAATAGCGCGGGCCTGTACCACGAATGTCGCCATTGTACATGGGAGCATTTTTAATGTTTTCACGAATTACATTGTGTGTAGTTTCGGTTGTATGCGTGATATAACAAACCGAGTCATATTTATTATTTTCATCGCCGTCGGAAAACCAATCGTGGGGCGCGTCGCCGGGTTGCGTTTCGCATACACTAAAATCAATCGAATCGCGTTTTATGCGCGCAGGTGTGCCCGTTTTAAGGCGCAACATGCGAAAGCCCGCGTTCTGTAAAATATTTGATATGTTTTTGTCGGCATCTTGGTATGTGCCGTCGTCCATTAAACGTCCCGATGGGATTTTTTCCGTGCCACGGGTGACCGTGCCATTCAGAAATGTTCCCGTCGTTAAAACAATTGCGCGCGCATGATATTTATTGTTAACGATTGCTCTTTCTAAATCCACAGATTCAACCGGTTCAAAAACAACATCCAGATTTTTATATTCCGACAAAATATCAACAATTGCATTATGATATAAATCGCGGTCGATTTGCGCACGCAGGGCGCGTGTCGCCGCGCCATGTGTCGCATTCAATGTACGCCAATGAATACCCGCACGGTCGGCGGCACGTGGCATAACACCACCAAACGCGTCCATTTCGGCAACCATCTGGGATTTGCCGGGGCCACCAATACTGGGGTTGCAAGACAATGCCCCCAGGTCAGATTGCGCCATGGTTAACAACAATGTTTTCGCACCACGACGGGCGGACGCCGCGGCCGATTCGACCCCCGCGTGTCCGCCACCTATAATGATTACATCATAATGTTTCATTTTTTATTCGTTTTGATTCTAAAACGCGTTTTATCTTATGGTACATATCATTTTGGGCGACTGCGTCGCAACCTATTTACCTGGATTCCGACCTGCGTCGGAATGACACGCCACTGCGTTCGCGTTCCGCTTATCCGTGGCTTTAAAATTGCCAGGGCAATTTTGATTCTAAAACGCGTTGCGTTTTAGAATCTTCCCATTCCCCCGTTAACATGCAGGGTTTGGCCGTTGATGTATGATGCCTCATCAGACGCCAAGAATACACATGCGTTCGCAATATCTTCTGGTTCGCCAAAACGGCCGGCTGGAATTTGCGCCAGATATGTTTTTTTCAGTTCGTCGGGCAACACATCCGTCATTGGCGTTTTGATAAAGCCCGGCGCAATCGCGTTGGCGGTGATTCCACGGGACGCAACCTCGGCAGCGATGGATTTTGTCATGGCAATCATGCCACCCTTGGATGCGGCATAGTTTGCCTGGCCTGGGCCACCGATTGTACCAATGATTGACGCCATGTTGATAATACGGCCAAAGCGATTCTTCATCATTGGCATGATTGCCGCACGGCACATCTTGAAACATGAACGCAGGTTGGTGTTGATGACTTCGTCAAACTGATCGTCCGTCATGCGCATTAACAAGGTGTCGCGTGTTATGCCCGCGTTGTTAATCAAGATATCGATTTTACCCGCCCGTTCAATTGTGTTCATAACCAATTCAACCGCCGCGCCCTCCGCCGCCAGGTCGCATGGAATTTTGATATATTCATCATCAAATTCCGCATCCAATTTGGTGACATTGCGGCCCGACACAACAACCGTTGCGCCCGCAGCGCGCATTTTACGCGCGATTGCGCCACCGATACCGCCGGTTGCGCCTGTGATTAAAGCAACTTTGCCTGATAAATCAAACATCTTATATCTCCAATTTCTTTGCGGTTATTTTATCTGTGATACGGGAACACAGGCCCGTTAAAACAGAACCGGGTCCAACCTCGGTCATTTCTGTAATGCCCAGGTCCGCCATGTTCAAAACACTTTCGCGCCACCGCACGCCGTGGGTCATCTGATAGACCAGCGCATCTTTGATTTCATCAATGTCCGTTGTTGGCGCGCATGTTTTATTCAATATAATTGGAACAATTGGCTTTTTAAATTCAACCGAATCCAAGGCGGCGCGCATAACGTCAGCGGCGGGTGCCTGGACACGACAATGAACAGGCACCGACAATGCCAATGGCATGGCACGTTTTGCGCCACGTTCTTTGGCGATTGCCATGGCGGTTTCCACAGATTCGCGCGTACCAGAAATTACAACCTGGCCCGGGGAATTGTCGTTGGCAACGTCGCAACCCGCAGTTTCACAAATTTTTTGCAGCGCTTCTATTTCCATGCCCATAACAACCGCCGTCAGCCCCGTTCCCGCCGGCGCCGCATTCTGCATAGCGTTGCCACGTGCGCGCAATAATTTCGCCGCGTCCCCTACAGACAGCGCGCCCGCTGCACACAGCGCTGTATATTCACCCAGGGAATGACCCGCCACAAATTCTGGAACCGTTGCGCCCGCCGCGCGCATCATCGCAATAGATGTTGCCATAATCGCAGGCTGAACATTTGCGGTCAATGTTAAAGTATCGGCCGGCCCATTAAAAATAATATCTGATAATTTTTCACCCAACGCAGAATCAACTTCGTCAAACACAGCGCGTGCGGCCGCGTTTGTTTCATACAATTCACGACCCATACCAACGCTTTGTGCACCCTGGCCTGGGAATACAAATATAGATGACATATATAACCTTTTTTATTTTGCTGGTTATATTATAAACCCTAAAAAAACTAATCGCAAATAATAAAGTGGTTAGTGGTTAGTGGGAAGTGGTTGGTGGTTAGTGGTTGGTGGTTGGTGGTTGGCGGGAAGTGGGGCGGGCTTGACTTTATTTGCCTATACGCTATTATTACAACAATAATAAAGGGGCCAGGTATGATTGATAATGACGAATTAGATATAAACCGTCAAAAAAATGTAACGGTTGTTATGGACGCCGATTTTTCTTTTCTGATGGGCAAAATATCACTGTGCGAAAATATCACACAACAAACAGCATACGAACTGGTTCAATTATTGGCACAATATCCAACACCACAAAAATCATGTCCAAAGGTTCTTAGTGCATCTTATTCTTCAAAAGCGGCACAATGGGTAAAATTCAATGAAAAAAGTTATATAAATGAACTGGTATTAAATTTAGAAATTGGCAAATGTATGAAATGCCAGAAAAAAACAGCCGGTATGTCACAGCGTGGCAAAGAAGAACTGTGTGCAGAAAATATAAAATCTGGAAAATGCCTTGATAAAATGGTTTGCGAGACAGTCGGGACTGTTTTATTCTCAAATGTATATCAAAAAACAAAATAAAAAATACCGGCAAATGCCGGATTTTTTTATATCTTTCTGATACTGAATTCACAGCCACAATAATTCTGACGATAAAAGTCAGATGTACGATTTATTTGTATGCGTAAATCTTCGTCCCACAATATCGGCAAATACGCGATTTCACCACATGCAGATTGCGCAGCGTTATTAACCTGAGTTTGACTTTTATGACGTGACACACCCAATACAGATGCAATTGCGTTATAACCATTTTCGCGTGCAAATTTTTCCGCGCGACGAAATCTGTATTCAAAACATAAACTGCAACGCGCGCCGCGTTCGGGCGCATCCTCTAATCCACGCACGGCATTACGCCATGTGTCGTGGTCGTATTCCAGAATCGCATATTTTGCGCCAACACTTTCGCAATACTTAATCTGTTCTTGCATACGTTTGGTGTATTCGGATTCCGGGAAAATATTTGGATTATAAAATAAAACGATAAAGTCTGATATGCCTGGCACAGCGCCGTCCGCCAACTGCTTAATCGCACCGGCCGAACATGGCGCACAACAGGACAATAAAACAAGACGCATATCTGACATATTATTTATATTCTGAACCGATTGTATAATCAGAACCCAATTCAATTATTTTTTTGTCGTCGGTGCCAATCCCCAGTTCGGCGGGACTGCACATCATGCCATAAGATTCAACACCTGCAACCGTTCTTTGCGCCATTGGTTTTTTTTGACCTGGCAATTTTGCCCCCACCGGTGCCAACACACCACGCAACCCCACGTGCACATTTGGCGCACCACAGACAATCTGGACCATATCCGCACCTGTATTTACCGTCAAGATATGTAAATCATCGCGCGTGTCATGATTTTTTACATCCACAATTTCCGCAACAATTGGGGTTGGGATATTTTCATCCTGTTTCGGGGCATATTTTTCGGTCAACATCGCAACCGTTTCATCATCTATGCGATTGAACAGGTTTTCAGGCACAGTAAATTCCGTACCATCTTTAACGCGATGTTCGTATTTGGTTGGCCATGTTAATTCGTGTGGGTCTGCGAAAATCGCGCGCATTTTTTCCGCGGCGTCTGGGATAAATGGGGATGACACGCGCGCAAACAGGTCAATCAACTGAAAACATTCATTCAAAACCGCACCCGCTGCGTCCATATCACCATTTTTTACCAATGCCCATGGTTCCATTTTAGTCATATATTCATTACCAATTGCATACAGGCCACGCAACGCCGCAATTGAATTTCTGAATTCACACGCATCCAGCGCGGTCGTCAATTCTGCAATTTTTTCATCAATTTGCGCCGCCAGTTCTGTATCAATCGCGCCGCCATTTGGCACATTGTTGCCAAAGTTTTTCGCGGTCAGTTTGCACACGCGCGATACAAAGTTGCCCAGCATACCATTCAAGTCTTTGTTCACAATATCTGCAAAACGCGATATTGTAAAATCTGTGTCGTCTGTTTCTGGTGCGGATGCCAACAACGCATAACGCCAATAGTCCGCCGGAAATTCTTGAATCGCATCATTTAAGAAAATGCCATTGCCGGTTGATTTGGAAACCTTGCCACCTTCGAAGTTCAGGAAATTAAATCCCTTTAATGTATCGACCGTTTTCCAATTATCATCCATTGCCAATTCCTGGGCAGGAAAGAAAATAGAATGGAAAGAAACATTATCCTTGGCCATAAACTGGGCATAATGCACATCATCGCCGCCATGCCACCAATCCGCCCAATTTTCATTTGCCGCCTGGGATATTGAAACATAGCCCCATGGCGCATCAAACCAAACATAAAAAACTTTGTTTTCGTATCCTGGTTTATTTACAGGAATGCCCCATTTCAAATCGCGGGTAATTGGGCCATCGCGCAGACCTTCGTCCAGCCATTTGTTTGCGATTGATACAGCCGTCTTGGACCATCCAATGCGTGAATCAATCCATTTGCGCAGCGCATCCTGCATAGCACTGTATTTGAAATAAAGGTGTTTTGTTTCGCGCATTTCAACAGGGGAATCCGGTACAACCGCACTGTGCGGATTTATCAATTGCGCAGGTTCCAGATTTGCAAAACATTTATCACACTCGTTTCCGTATGCCCTGTCATAACCACACTTAGGACAAGTACCAACAACAAAACGGTCGGCCAGGAATTTTTCTTCTTTGACCGAATAGGGTTGCATTGATACTTTTTCCTCTAGCAGGCCCAATTCATCCAACCGCAAAAACAGGCCCTGAATCAATTTTTCATGCAACTTGGTATGTGTGCGACCGTACAGGTCAAAGGACAAATTAAAATCACGCACAGACTGCAACTGATATGCGCGATATTTTTCAACATATTCTTCAACAGGCATATTTTCTTTGTATGCGCCGATTTCACTGGCGGTGCCGTGTTCATCAGATCCCGCAACATGCAACACATCGCGCCCCATCGCACGGCAAAAGCGTGCATAAACATCACTTGGCAGCAAACAGCCAATTAAATGACCGATATGCAAGTTATTGTTCACATATGGTAATGCCGATGTAATTAAATATTTTTTTGCCATTTCTATATTGCCCTTTTTATAAAAAAACGATGCCAACGGGGGCATCGCGTGATTCCCGTTGAAGTTATTTTCAAAATTAATTCTGCATTCGCATTTTTTTGATTTTCCTTGTCAAGAATTCTGGTGGGTGGTATTGGACTCGAACCAACGACCTTTACGATGTCAACGTAACGCTCTGACCAACTGAGCTATAACCCCAAGGGCTTTTGAAATTATAAGACCACTCATTGCTGAGTGGTCTTGGTGGGGTTAAATGGGCTCGAACCATCGACCTTTACGATGTCAACGTAACGCTCTGACCAACTGAGCTATAACCCCGCAACGCTTATATAGTATATATCAGGGGGCTGCATTTGTCAATACCTTTTTTCAGAAAAAATGA
>JAWPOF010000005.1:0-21106 GCA_033345275.1 Alphaproteobacteria bacterium | reverse complement strand
CAAGTTCGATTGCAAGTCTTAGAGAATGACAGACAAAATCAACAATATAAGGGCAGATTGGTTGTTGACGGCGAAATTTTACACCCAGTTGATTGCGATTAATTCGATACCAGAATTTGCTTTCTGCGTCTGACATATTTTCGCGTAATTGTTTTGCGCGAATAATTTGTGTTGAATGTTTTGTCATATTTGCCCCCACCCAAGTTTTACTAAAGACCCGCATGGCGGGTCAAGTAAAACTGTCCCGCCCCACATAGTCACCCAAAAAATTCATCTGAATTTTTCGGGGCCCGACGGGGGCAGGTAATGCGAGCAAAGCGCAAAGAGCAATTAAAGCTCTTGTCCCACGAAACCTTGGCGCAGTGGGATTCCGCCACTAACCACTTACACTAACCACTAAAAAATCCCCCACCCAAGTTTTACTAAAGACCCGCATGGCGGGTCAAGTAAAACTGTCCCGCCCCACACGGGGGCAGGTAATGGTGCTTAATTTCTAAAAATTAATATCTCTGTTAAACTTTTATTTATATAACTAACACACCCCCCCACCCAAGTTTTACTAAAGACCCGCATGGCGGGTCAAGTAAAACTGTCCCGCCCCACACACGGGGGGCAGGTAATGGTGTTTAATTTCTAAAAATTAATATCTTAACTAAACTTTTATTTATCTTAAGTATCATGACTTGTCCCACGAAGCCTTGGCGCAGTGGGATTCCGCCACTAACCACTTGCACTTACACTAAACACTTATCACTAAGATAAGCTTTTATTTATATAACTAACACCCCCCACCCCGGAATTCCAACGCCAATAAATTGTCGGGAATTCCGCCCGCCCCACAAAGTCACCCAAAAAATTCATCTGAATTTTTCGGGGCCCGATGGGGGCAGGTAATGCGCGCAAAGCGCGCACGAATAATAAGGATTTCATGACCTGGGTTCCGGGGTCAAGCCCCGGAATGACAAAAAAAGGGGGAATTAAAAATCCCCCGGGTGGGGGATTTTTTAGTGGTTAGTGTAAGTGGTTAGTGGTTAGTGTTGGAATCCCACTGCGCCAAGGCTTCGTGGGACAAGTGCTTTAATTGTGTGGGGGATGGGATTTTATTGAACCCAAATTGTTGCGTATGTTGTTGATGTTGGGCCCCCATTAGGAATCACACCAATTTTGGCCAAACCTGCGGTCGATGGTGTGGCCGCTGGAATGCTGACAGTTTTATTTTCTGTCGCATTTGCTGTAAATGTGACCATGTTGGCACCTGTCGCGCCATTTTGAATCGTTAGCGAGTTGCTGTTTACTGCGGGGGGGTTTATCAGGTCGTTGTAGTTGCCACTGGTCGCGACCGTTGCCAGACCGCTTATTTTGCTTGCTGCGATGTTCGCGTCTGTTTTTATGTCGGCGTTGGTGATTGTGTTATCGGCGATTTTATCCGATGTGACCGCTTGGTCAGCGATGTTGTCGGTTGCGATTTTGTTGGACGTAACCACCCCCGATGCATTTATGGTAAGCGCTTTGTTAGCAGCGGCGGTGCCCCAGTCTTTGTCAACCTTGCTAGAGACTGCGTTCATTGCTGCTTCTGCGCTTGCTTCTGCTCTTGCTGCGGCGACGTCGGCGTCGGCGGCGGCGTTGGCGGCGAAGTTTGCTGCCATACCTGCAGTGTCAACCAGTTGATTTACAAGGGATACTGCCGCAATGCCTGGCGCATCATCATCATTTATTACTTCGTATGGTGCCCTTGGATTCTCTACTGTCTGGGCAAGTGCGGAATAATTAACACCAACCAGGCACAATGCGAACATAGATATTGCGAACGTGAATTTTTTTTGAAACATGATCATCCCTGCCGTTTTTATATTCTCTTACACTATGTATATTATACACGAAAAATGTCTTGGGTACAAGTATAAAACATATTTTTTGTCTGGAGCTGTTTTGTGGGGATTAAAATAGGCTGACCATTGTGATGCCCGCGATGGCAACAATTATCGCGCCGATTGTTAATGGCCAAAAATATTTTTTTACTATCGCGTTTGCCCGTTCCTGGAAAAAGTACAGCAGTGTGCCGACAATCGCAAAGCGGCCCGTTCGGAATATCGCAGATACAGCCAGAAATATCCATATTGGATAGCCAATAAATCCCAGCCATATCGCCAATAATTTGTATGGTATCGGGGTCACAGCCGTTAAGACTATTATCCAAATGCCGTATTGACTGAACATTGGTTTTATGGTCATTTCAATTAATTCTGGATTCGAAAATGTCGTAATTAGCCATGTGCCAACCGAATCGTACAGCCATAATCCAATCATGTACGCAATCGCCCCCCCGACAATTGAACCCAGTGATGCCGCAATCGTGATTGGAACGGCGCGTTTCTTGTTCGCGATAATAGGAGGAGTCATAAAGACTTCGGGTGGGATGAAAAGAAAAACCGATTCGCATATCGTTAACAGAAATACAAGCCATGAATAGGCGCGAGATTCTGATTTCTGCAGGATAAATTCTGAAAATTTCATTGGGCATTCCTTTGTTTGAACAAAAAATTACTTGATTGTGTTTTTATATTTTATATCTTAGGCAATAATAACATAAATAAAGATAATATACATGCCAAAAAAACAATTTAATTCTAATCGTGGTGAACGCGTCGCAAGCAAAGTGCAAACGTTGGTGGCAGAAATTCTGCGCGATAACTATAGTGACGATTTGTTAATCGCGGGGGTGTCGCTGGTGGGGGCGGATGCGCATGGGGGACTGCAGTTTGTGCGGTTGTTCTTTTATACACGCAATTCAGATGTGTCGGCAGTGCAGGCAAGACTGGATGCGATTACGCGCAGCGTGCGATTCGAATTGGCCGCGCGTATGAAACAAAAGTATGTGCCAGATATCAAGTTTGCATATGATGATACAATGGAACGGGCCGCGCGTATCGATGAATTGCTGAATAATTTAAAATAATCTGGTTTTGATGAATTTTCGCCTTGCGATTGGGGAATTACTGGTATAATATTGCCGCATAGGGCAATTTAGTGGTTAGTGTAAGTGGTTAGTGGTTAGTGGTTAGTGTAAGTGGTTAGTGTAAGTGGTTAGTGGTTAGTGGTGGAATACATGAAATCAGTAAAAGATTTAAGTGTTTATAAATTGGGGTTCGCATTGGCGGTAGATATCTATAAGATAACTGCTTGCTTTCCACAGAATGAGCAGTTTGGGTTAGTTTCACAAATGCGCAGGGCTGCTGTGTCAATTTGTTCCAATTTGGCAGAAGGGGCCGCGCGGGGAACAACCAAGGAATATGTGCGTTTTGTATATGTGGCAAAAGGGTCTGCCGCAGAGCTGGAAACGCAGATAGATTTAGCGTTTGCTTTGGGGTTTGTAGAAAAAAACAAGGCAGAAAAAATACTTAAAGATATAGCGGAAGTGTTGCGGATGTTATCTGGATTGATTCATTCACTGACCACTTGCACTAATCACTAACCACTGGTAATAACATGAAGCAATCTAATATCCGAAATTTTTCAATCGTCGCACATATTGATCATGGTAAATCGACTTTGTCGGACCGATTGATTGAATTTACAGGCGGTCTGCAATCGCGCGAAATGAAGGCCCAGGTATTGGATTCTATGGATATTGAACGCGAACGCGGGATTACGATTAAGGCGCAGACCGTGCGTTTGAATTACACGGCGAAAAATGGCGAAGTGTATCAATTAAATCTGATGGATACGCCGGGGCATGTGGATTTTTCATACGAGGTTTCGCGGTCGCTGGCCGCATGCGAAGGGGCCTTGGTTT
Source organism: Alphaproteobacteria bacterium (assembly GCA_033345275.1). Lineage (GTDB taxonomy): Bacteria > Pseudomonadota > Alphaproteobacteria > Rs-D84 > Rs-D84 > Enterousia. Next base: position 17,313 of record JAWPOF010000005.1, on the reverse strand, counting down.
TGGTGGATGCAACCCAGGGCGTTCAGGCTCAGACGTTGGCGAATGCATATTTGGCATTGGATAATGATTTAGAAATGTTGCCGGTTCTGAACAAGATTGATTTGCCGTCCAGTGATGTAGAGGGGACGCGTGAACAAATTGCTGATGTTATTGGGCTGGATGCTGGGGATGCTTTGGCTGTGTCTGGCAAAACCGGCGATGGTGTGCCGGAATTGCTGGAAGAAATTGTAAATAAATTACCTGCGCCACATGGGGACGAAAATGCGCCGACGCGCGCGCTGTTGGTCGATTCGTGGTACGATTCGTATCTGGGGGTGGTGATACTGGTGCGTATTGTTGATGGTACGTTATCGCGTGGGCAAAAAATTAAATTTATGGCGACGGGCGCGGAATATGTTGTCGATAAAATTGGGTACTTTACGCCGAAAATGGTTAATGTTGATAAACTGCATACCGGGGAAATTGGATTTATTATTACCGGTATGAAGACAATTCATGATTGCAAGGTTGGGGATACTATTATCGATTCGAAATATGATAATGCGCAGATGTTGCCGGGATTTAAGCCGTCTGTGCCTGTGGTGTTTTCTTCTTTCTTTCCGGTCGAGGCAGATGATTATCCAACGTTTCGTGAAAGCGCAGAAAAGTTAGCGCTGAATGATGCGTCGTTTATGTTCACTGTCGAAAAATCATCTGCGCTGGGGTTTGGGTTGCGGTGTGGGTTCCTGGGCTTGCTGCATATGGAAATTATTAGTGAACGTTTGGCGCGTGAATTTAATCTGAATCTGATTAATACGGTGCCAAGTGTGCTGTATAAAATTCATATGCGTGATGGGTCGGTGATTGATTTAGAAAATCCAGCCGATATGCCAGAGCCAACACGAATCGCCGCAATCGAAGAACCTTGGGTGCGCGCAACGATTATGATGCCTGATAAATATATGGGGGGGATTATGTCCCTGTGTTCGGAACGTCGCGGTGTTCAGGAAAATATATCTTATGTTGGAAATCGTGCGGTGTTGGTGTATCAGTTGCCGTTGGCAGAAATTGTATTTGATTTCTATGACAGGGTAAAATCCATTTCTTCTGGGTATGCGTCGTTTGACTATGTTGTGTATGGGTATCAAGCGTCTGATTTGGTCAAGGTTAATATCTTGGTCAACGAAGAAAACGTAGAACCGTTATCATTTATGTGTCATCGGTCTTTTGCAGAAAAACGAGGGCGGCAGATTGTGGAAAAATTAAAGGATTTAATCCCACGGCATCAATTCAAAATTCCTTTGCAGGCAGCAATTGGTGGCAAGATTATTGCAAGAGAGACAATCGCTGCATATCGCAAAGATGTAACAGCAAAATGCTATGGCGGTGATATTACGCGCAAGCGTAAATTGTTGGAAAAACAAAAAGAGGGTAAAAAACGTATGCGTTCATTCGGAAATGTAGAAATTCCGCAAAGTGCGTTTATTAATGCGTTAAAGGTATCGTAAAAAAAGGGTTTGTAATGAATATTTTTAAGTATGTGAAAAATAATTCTATAGCACAGATGCGCAATGATTGGAATGAATATAAAAACTTGAAAACTTTGGTCAAGCAGGCAGAAAAAGACATGGCAAAAGTGGGACGGCAACTGGTTAGTTATTGTGATACAAATGCTGGTCATAAAATATCTTGTATTAATTTGTATGTAAATTTTGTTGACTTGTTACAGTCGCAGTCGTGCATAATTTATGAAGAAGATTGCCCAGGGTTTACATTGGCTTATGATATGAAAAAATGCCAGAATAAGACGTGCTCGATGTGGAATGCGTATAATGCCTTTTATGATGCAAAACAAAAGCTAAACCAATTGGAATTGGAATATAAAAAATTCTGGGCAAATAAGTTAGCGCATGTGAAATAAAAAAAACAAAGGGGGCCATTATGGCACACCAGTTTTATTTTAATCCGTATATTTTGGATAATCTGCCGGCGCCGGCCAAGGGATTTGATGTCGTGCAGGATATTTCAGAACCAAGATTGCGTATGTATATCACAAGTCGTGGGGTGAAAACTTTTTTTGTGCGTAAACGAGTGCGTGGCAAAGATAAACGGATACTGATTGGGAAATATCCAGATGTTGATATAGAATATGCACGCAGTGCAGTGCCTTGTATTTTGGAAAATGTCGCAAAAAAACCGCCTGTGCGCAGAAAAAAAATTACATTTAAACAATTTTTAGACTTGTATCTGGTGAACAAAGTGCGTCGTGGCGAGGATTCGCATATGAAACTGGAACGGGCAATAAATCGACATTTGAAGGGACTGTTTGATAAAAAAATATCCGAGATAAAATCTGAAGATGTGCGAAGCTGTGTGAAAAATATTCGTGGCGCAGCAATCGCAGCGCGTATGCAAGAATTGTTACAAAGTGTTTTTAATTATGCGCTGGAAATGGGATATGTGAAATCTAATCCCGTGGTGGGATTGGAAAAAATAAAACAAAATCGGCGCGTGCGTCCATTGAACAGGGCAGGGTTGCAACGGTTGATAAGTGTGATAAATGATGTTGATGATATTATTTTACGTGGCGCCTTTTTAATGCAGGTTTATGGATTTGCATCGCGGTCTAAAATTTTTTCTATGGCATGGGAAGATTTAGATTTTAATCATGATATGTGGAATTCTTATCCGTTGTCGGACAGGGCGATTGTGTTGTTACAGGATTTTCCTCAGGATGGTCAATGGGTGTTCCCAGGGCGGGGCGGAACGCATTTGATTGACCCGCGTACCGCATGGAAACGGGTGGCTAAGGCGGCAGGGATTCCGAATCTGACCATGGATGATGTGCATAAATTTTTAATGAGGCAATTGGTGTGGGCATCAGACAAAGAAGATTTGCGTGTGAATATGAATAATTTGCTGGATGATGTTTGCGGGGATGGCTTATAAAGTTGATTTTGTCAAGCGTTTGTTACGGTTTGTTATAATTCCTTGACACCTGTTTTATAAAATGATAGCTTATTATCCAATGACGGTCGTGGTATGGACCAAACAATTTAACTAAAACAAAGGAAAAGAAATGACGACTTTTGAAAAAGTGAAGAAAATTGTAGTTGAAAAATTGGGCGTGTCAGAAGACAAGGTCACAGAAACAGCAGCATTTGTTAATGATTTGGGTGCGGATTCTTTGGACGTTGTTGAATTCGTTATGGAAGTTGAAAAAGAATTCGATATCACAATTCCAGATGATGCAGCAACAAAGCTGGAAAAAGTTGGCGATGCTGTTAAATACATCGACGAACACAAGAAAAACTAAGATTTGTTCTTGTTGGTTTTTTCTGTCGGTGCGATTGCACCGGCGGTTTTTTTTTATTGTCTTTTTTTGTGTAAACAGTATATTATAGAAACGTGTGTTAGTTATACCAAAGGAAATATATATTATGAGAAGAGTTGTTGTTACTGGTATGGGTATCGTTTCACCTGTGGGAACTGGTGTCGAGTACGCCTGGAAAAATATTTTGGCGGGCAAATCGGGGGTGTGTAAAGTAGATTCTTTTGACGTGTCTGATTTGGCATCGCAAATTGCAGGGCTGCCAAAGGTCGGAACAGAACCTGGTCAGTATAATCCAGATGCGGTTGTTGAACCACGTGAACAGCGAAAATTAGATAAGTGTGAAATATACGGAATTGTTGCAGCAGACGAAGCGATTAAGGACGCGGGACTGGAAAATTACGAAGGTGATAAAACCCGCATTGGTGTTTCGGTTGGCAGTGGTATTGGTGGATTTAATACAATATATGATAATTGTGTTGAACTGCATACTGGTGGACCGCGTCGCGTCAGTCCGTTCTTTATCCCCAAAGGGATTATTAATATGGCCGCGGGAAATATTTCCATTAAATATGGATTCAAGGGGCCAAATATTTCTGTGGTGACGGCGTGTGCAACGGGCGCTCATTCAATTGGCGAGGCGGCGCGTATGATTCAGTATGGCGATGCAGATATTATGGTTTGTGGTGGTACCGAGGGCGCGGTCAGTCGTATTTCATTGGCTGGTTTTTCGGCAATGAAGGCGTTAAGTACGCGTAATGATAATCCCGCGGCGGCATCGCGTCCATGGGATAAAAATCGTGATGGGTTTATCATGGCCGAAGGTGCAGGCGTCTTGGTTCTGGAAGAATACGAGCATGCAGTTGCGCGTGGTGCAAAAATTTATGCCGAGGTTGCAGGATATGGGATGTCGGCCGATGCGTATCATATTACCGCACCCGCCCCAAATGGCGAAGGTGGGAAACGTGCGATGATTTCTGCGTTAAAGGATGCGGGATTAAATCCATCAGATGTCGACTATGTTAATGCGCATGGTACATCAACTGGGTTGGGTGATGTTGGCGAATTGGCGGCGGTGCAGGATTTGTTTGCCGGGACCGATGTTTGTATGTCATCAACAAAATCTATGACGGGACATTTGTTGGGGGCAGCGGGTGCCGTCGAGGCAATATTCTGTGTGTTGGCGATTCGCGACGGTATTGTTCCACCAACAATTAACTTGGATGACCCAGAAGATGCGGTGGGGGATTTTGACCTGGTGCCACATGTTGCAAAAAAACGCAAGGTGGATGTTGCAATCAGCAATTCGTTTGGGTTTGGGGGGACGAACGCCAGCCTTGTATTAACAAAAATTCAATAAAATAATTTATCTATGCGCAAATCCGTTGGCTTATGTAGCGTCTGTACACTACGCCAACGGATTTTCATATATCTAAATCATTTTCTTGAATTTTTATCCCCCAGAATTTGAAGTGAGTTTTTTCTTTTCTGTGTAATATCCATGGATTTTTCATAAAATAAAAACCGGCACAAGGCCGATTTTAATTTTATGGTCGGAGTAGCGGGGTTCGAACCCACGACCTCTACGTCCCGAACGTAGCACTCTACCAGGCTGAGCTATACTCCGATGTTTGCGTGACGATTATGCGACCTTTTTGGGTAAAAATCAATGTAATTTTTAGATGTTTTTTATTTGTTTTTTTGCTGGTCTGGCATTATATTATGCCTGATTAAAAAAAGGAAAAAAATGTTTTTTAAGCGGTTCTTAAAACAGGGCGAATTTAATGATTATGATGATTATTTGAAAAATGCCGTCCCAGTTGTGCCGGAAAATTTTAACTTTGCATATGATGTGGTTGACGTAATCGCCAGTGAAAGTCCGGACAAGGTTGCTGTTTTGTGGGTGGATGACGCAGGCGAAAAAAAATCTATTACATTTAAAATGTTGTCCGAGATGTCAAATTCAGTGGCTAATTTTTTGATTGCGCGGGGCTTAAAAAAAGGTGATACGGTTTTGTTGTTTATGCGTCGCAGATGGGAATATTGGGTTCTGATGATGGCTATGCATAAATTGGGGGTTATTCCGATACCTGCGACCAGTCAATTGAAGGCTAAGGATATCAAATATCGTTTGGAAACTGCCGAGGCGGTTGCTGTTGTTGCATTTGACGATGGGGTGATTGTGGCCGAGATAAAAAATGCAATTGGTGAAAATAAAAACATTCAACTGATTGATTGTATAGAAATCGAAAACGCATGTAATAGATATTCCAAAAGTTTGGAACGTGTTATGAATAAAAATACGGATACTATGGTTGTGTATTTTACCAGTGGTACAACCGATATGCCAAAAATGGTTGCACATAATTTTGCGTATCCGTTGGGGCATATTAATACCGCTGTGTTCTGGCAAAGGTTGTGTGATGGCGATATTCACTTTACTTTGTCTGAATCTGGTTGGGCAAAATGTTCGTGGGGTAAAATGTACGGGCAGTGGTTGGCGGGTGCAACGGTGTTTGTGTTCGATTTTAGTCGTATATTTACAGCTCATGATTTGCTGAATGCAATTGCAGAACATAAGATTACGTCTTTCTGTGCGCCACCGACCGCGTACAAGATGATGATTCATGCGGATATGGCTAAATATGATTTGTCGTCGCTTAAAAAGGCCGATGTCGCAGGCGAAGCGTTGAACCCAGAAGTCTATGAACGTTTCCTGGAACATACAGGCGTAAAACTGCGCGAAGGGTTTGGTCAGACGGAAACCTGTGTTATGATTTTTACCAATGAATGGATTGAACCAAAGCCCGGTGCCATGGGTATGCCCGCCGCAGGTTGGGATGTGAATTTGTTGGATGAACGTGGGCGCGTGATAACAGATGCGAATACCGTTGGCGAGATTTGTGTCAATATCAAGGATGCAAAACCGTTGGGGTTGTTCCAGGGGTATCATAAAAATGAAAAACAGACTAACGCCGCGTATCGTGATGGGATTTATCATACAGGTGATATGGCATACCGTGATGCAGACGGTTATTTCTGGTTCGTGGGGCGTAATGACGATTTGATTAAGACCAGTGGTTATCGAGTCAGCCCATTCGAAGTGGAGTCGGTTCTGTTGGAACATCCCGCCGTACGCGAAGTGGCCGTGACTGGTATTCCAGATATGTCACGTGGTCAGGCAGTCAAGGCGACAATTGTTCTGAATAAGTATTTTCAGCAGACAGATGCGCTGGTGCGGCAATTACAAGACCATGCAAAATCGCGCGCAGCACATTATAAGGCGCCACGCGTGATCGAGTTTGTTGATACTTTGCCCATGACAATCAGTGGCAAAATTCGCCGCGCATTGATTCGTACACTGGACAGTGCCAAGGATGGTGTTAAAGAATCCATTATCGAGCCAATTAAGAATACTATTGGATTTGGTGACCAAAAATAAATACATTGATATTGGCAATTTTTGTGTAAGAATGAAAGTTAGTCTTCGTTATTGGCGGGTGTAAAGTATGAACAATTAGTGGAATTATGGCAAGACAAAAAAGGTTTTTCCCACGTGGGGTTGTTATTCAGATGATTGTTGCGCCAGTGCTGATTGCACTGTGTGCAGGGGTTTATATGTTTGGCATTTATACAACTGTAAAGCGACCCGTTGTTTTTAATGTTGTGTCGGGGGATACTGTGTCGGGGGTGGCTGATCGATTGATGAAACAAAAGTTAATCGATTCGGAATACATATTTAAAATGTCCGTGCGATTAAATGGCGGTAAAATTCAGATTGGGCAATATGATATTCCTGTTGCAGCCAGTTCGTGGAAAATTGCAGATATGTTTGCCAATGGGCGTGTAGCATCGACCACGATCGTTATTCCCGAAGGGTTGACTGTAAAACAGATTAAAAAATTATTATTGCAAGCGGCGGCTTTGACGGGTGATGTTGAGTGTCAGGCCGGTAATACTGCAGCTGTTTGTAATTTAAAGGACGGTGATATATTTCCTGATACGTATACGGTGGCACGGGGAACGAATCGTTTGGCGTTGTTGGACCTGGCACGTAAAAAAATGGTGCAGGTTCGAGAGGTTTGGGAGAAAACAAATCGGCGTTTGCCCAGGCCGTTGAAATCCTGGGACGAGGTTATAACTTTGGCGTCTATTGTGCAAAAGGAAACGCCCCAGGCGCGTGAAATGCCAATTGTTGCTAGTGTTTATTTTAATCGCCTGCGTCAGGGAATGCGTTTGCAGGCAGATCCAACTGTTGTCTATGCTTTGACAGATGGTTTGGGTGATATGCAAGGACAGCCGTTGTTGCGGGGACATTTGAAAATAGAAAGTCCGTATAATACATACAGAAACAAAGGTTTACCGCCGGCACCAATCGCAAATGTTGGGCAGGCAGCGATTCGCGCAGTGTTAAGTCCTGCAAATACAAATTATTTATTTTTTGTTGCAGACGGGCGGGGTGGGCACAAGTTTTCACGTGATTACGAAACACATAAAAAAAATCATGCTGATTGGCGCAAAATCAAAAATAATGCCACATCTGTATCCCGATAACAAAATCTTATCTGCTGTTTGTTCTCTGTGATGTTGTCATCGCGCACATATGTGGCATTATTTTTGATTTTATTCCCAGCACAAGGGTTGTATATTTTTGTCTGAAAAATCCTGGTGCGTTTTTTTGAAAAAATATTTTTTATTGGTTCGGGGCAAAAGTCGACAGCCTGTTATTTTTTAATAATTATTAAAAAGTATAATGATTTCTGTCAAAATGAATAAAGCGCCCGTAATATGGGCGTTTGAATTTATTAATGTGATTAAAATCCGATTCGTGCACGCGCGGTATGATATCATATTTTTTGGTGAATTGCAAAAATCTTTGGGCTTGCAGGTGGGATTTTATACCTGGTAGAATTATGATAACTGGACTGATGGTTCTGGTCTTAGTTAACAAAAACGAAAGGAATGATTATGAAAAAATTAGCATTAACTTCTTTATTGGCTGTATTTGCAGTCGGTGGTGCACACGCGGCAAATATTATTGATGGCAATCCATTATATCGCCCGGGCGAAGGTCGTTTTTATAGCAATTTTGCAGTGGAATCACATTCAGAAGCAACAGAAAATTGGGCAGTCACTGAAGAATTTGGTTATGGTATCACAAATGAATTGGCTGTATTTATGAAAACTGGTGTGTCCGAAGCAGAAAGTTTTGATGCAATGTCATGGAATGAATTCTCGATTGGCGGGAATTATCGAGTATATGATATGGGCGCATGGAAGGCTGATGTTTATGGTGTCTATAGTCTGAACCCAGTTTGGGGTGACCATGTACCATTCTTGGATGAAGATGTAACGGATTATACATGGACAATCGGTATGCGTGGCGGTTATGTTGGCGAAGGCTGGACGGTCGCTGGGCATGTTGATTTTGATTATGAGAACAGTGAATCATTCAACTGGGGCAATGACGGTATTCATTCTTTGAGTATTGGTGTTGATGGTCAATACTTGTTGGATGCACAGTGGAATCTGATTGCAGGGGTTGAATATACTGGTGTGTTAGATGACCGGTTTGAAGATGCAGGTAAATGGACTGGTAAAATCGGTGCTAACTATAACCTGGATGAAACCAAGTACCTTGGCGCATATATCATGGGCGAAATGGGTCATTCAACAGGCGACTGGGAATGGGCCGATGGATTTGGATTTGGTGTGAATTTTGGCATCGAGTTCTAATAAATAAATTGTAATAATTCATTTGTGGGCGGTCCCGACAATTTATGTAGCGTTTGTGCGTTGCGTTGTTGGGATTGTTCCACATCTAAATCATTCTAATTTATTTTTACCCCCGGGTTCGGGGGTGTTTTTTTGAATTTGTTCCTGTTTATATGTTTTTTCATATTCCTTAGAATTATTGTGTAAAAAAAGAGGGTGATATGAAAAAGATTTTTGTTTTCTTATGTGCGTTGGCGTGTGTGTCGGGTGGGGCAGGGGCCGCTAATGTAATAAATGGTGGGCCGTTCGATGGTCCGTTGGCGGGTGGATTCTATAATGTGCTGACCCCGTTAGAGGTTAATTCCAAATTTGAACATTTCGTAATATCTGATGATTTTGAATATGGTATAACCGATGATTTTTCAATTCGTGTGTCTACATCGGGGTCGTATGATTCTTCTGACAATCCGCAATATGGCAAGTGGTCTTGGAATAATTTGGATTTTGGGTTTGATTGGACGCTGTGGCAACAGGGTGAATTGATTTCCGAGGTTTATGGTGATGTAAAACAGATTTATGATACGCGACATCATCTTGAAACGGTGGCGTATAATTGGACGGCCGGGGCGCGGGTAGGGCGCATGGCGGATAATTGGACGGTTGTGGGGATTGTTCAGGTTGACTATCTGAACGATGATTTGCCCCATGACGCGTTTGATGCGTGGGGAATGCGTGTTGGATTGACGGGGCAATATTTGATAGATGTTCGTTGGAATGTTGTGGGCGGATTGATGTTCGACTTTGATTTGTTTGATAATTACTATGATGGTGAACGATTGATGTTGGAATTTGGGGTCAATTATAATCTGGATGCGACCAAGTATCTGGGGGTGTATGCCAAAAAAGACCTTGTTCACAGTTTTGAGCATAGTCCAGCGGTTATGGGGATGGTTTTTGGCGCGGTGTTTTAGTTTGTTGCCCACCGATGTGTGGGCGTTTTTTTGTGCGTCTGTACTGATTAAATTTTTGTCATTTTGGCGGTTGAGGCTAAAACCCTAAAAATTCGGGGGTTTCAAGCCTTTTTTTAAGATTTTTTCCCAGATTTTTCTTGACAATTTAGGGGGGCGCGATTATAGTAAGTGCGCTTTCTGTGTAAACAAGGAAAGCAAAGAATACATAAAAACCGCTTGTGGAAACAGATTTATAATCCGGCTAAGTCGTTGAAATAAGTCTGAATAGGCGGCTTTTGTGCAGAGTGAAATAGGTAGAAAAAACAAAGAGATTTTGAATGCCAACAGTAAACCAACTGATTCGGAAGCCTCGTAAAAAGGTTGTGGTGAAAAGTACTGCGCCTGACATGATGGAAAACCCACAGAAGCGTGGTGTTTGTACTCGTGTTTATACGACAACACCGAAAAAACCTAACTCGGCGCAGCGCAAGGTTGCCCGTGTAAAACTGGCGAATGGCCGCGAAGTTACAGCTTATATCCCTGGCGAAGGTCACAATCTGCAGGAGCATAGTGTTGTTATGATTCGTGGCGGTCGTGTAAAGGACTTGCCTGGTGTGAAGTATCATATTATCCGCGGTGTATTGGATACCAAGGGTGTTGATGCACGTAAGCAAGGGCGTTCTTTGTATGGTGCCAAAACAAAGAAGTAATTAATGTTAAACCGCACGCATGTAATATGCGTGAGTAATCTGGATAAATGCCGGATGAAGTGATAAAAGGGAAAAATATGTCAAGACGTAAAGCCGCAACAAAACGTGAAATCTTGCCTGATTCAAAGTATGGTAATTTGGTTGTTGCAAAATGTATTAATGTTGTAATGTGGGACGGCAAAAAAGAAGTTGCTGAAAACATCGTTTATGGTGCAATGGATAAATTGAAAAAGATTGCAAAAGATGGCGATGAATTGGCGGCTTTTTTGGAAGCTGTGGATGCTTTGAAACCATCTGTCGAAGTTAAAGGTCGTCGTGTGGGTGGTGCAACATATCAAGTGCCAGTTGAAGTAAGGTCCGCTCGTCAGCAGACTTTGGCGTTGCGCTGGTTGGTGGGTTTTGCACGTAAACGTGGTGAACGCAGTATGGATGATAGACTGTTTGGCGAAATGCGTGATGCCTTGAACGGTCAGGGTGGCGCATTCAAAAAGAAAGTTGATACGCATAAAATGGCAGAAGCGAACAAGGCGTTTGCTCACTTCCGCTGGTAATCAATACAAAGGCAAAGGAAAGATACAATGTCAGTCGGGAAAACCGCACCTTTACATATGTACCGCAATATCGGCATTATGGCTCATATTGACGCGGGTAAAACAACAACATCTGAACGTATCTTGTTCTATACAGGAAAAACATACAAGATTGGTGAAGTGCACGATGGTGGCGCGACCATGGACTGGATGGAACAGGAACAAGAACGTGGTATTACAATTACATCGGCCGCAACAACATGCTTTTGGCGCGATCATCGTATCAATCTGATTGATACGCCGGGGCACGTGGATTTTACTATGGAAGTAGAACGTTCATTGCGTGTCTTGGACGGTGCGGTTGCAGTATTTGAATCTGTGTCAGGTGTACAGCCTCAGACAGAAACTGTATGGCGCCAGGCAGACCGTTATGCGGTTCCTCGTATTTGCTTTATTAATAAAATGGATCGTATTGGTGGGAATTTCTTTCGCTGTGTTGATATGATTCGTGAACGCTTGGGTGCAAATCCATTGGTTGTAAATTTCCCAATTGGTGCTGAATCTGATTTCCGTGGCGTTGTTGACGTTATCGAAATGAAGGGGATTGTATGGGAAGATGATATGGGCAAAGATCCTCATGTTATTGAAATCCCAGATGATTTGAAAGAAAAAGCCCAAGAATTGCACGACAAGTTAATTGAAGAAGTTGTGACGCTGGACGATGAAATTATGGAAGCCTATATGGAAGGTAATGTTCCAGATACAGCAACTATTAAAAAGTTAATCCGCAAGGGTACAATAAGTCAGAATTTTAATCCTGTTTTGTGTGGTACGGCATTTAAAAACAAGGGTGTGCAACCATTGTTGGATGCGATTGTTGATTATTTGCCAAGCCCGTTGGATGTTCCTGCGATTCAGGGTACAAAAATGGATGGCGAAACAGAAGATGTGCGTAAACCAGATGCCAAAGAGCCATTCAGCGCGTTGGCTTTTAAGGTAGCAAATGATCCATTTGTGGGGAATTTGATGTTTATCCGTATCTATTCTGGCAAGTTGCAGTCAGGTTCTTATATCTATAATTCTAACCGTGATAAACGCGAGCGCGTTGGTCGTATGTTGTTGATGCATTCTAATAATCGTGAAGAAATTAAAGAAGCATCGGCCGGTGATATTATCACATTGGTTGGTATGAAAGAAACAATTACAGGGGACACATTGTGTGATGAATCGAATCCAATTCTGTTGGAATCGATCCACGTGCCAGAGCCGGTTATTAGTATTGCAGTTGAACCAAAGACCAAGGCAGATATTGAAAAGATGTCGTTGGGTCTGCAGGCATTGGCCAAAGAAGATCCTTCGTTCCGCGTATCTGTTGACGAAGAATCTGGTCAGACCATTTTGTCTGGTGTTGGTGAATTGCACTTGGAAATTTTGGTGGATCGTTTGTTGCGTGAATTCAAGGTTGATGTTAACGTTGGTGAACCACGTATTGCATACCGTGAAACATTCCGCAAACCGGTTACAGAAGAATATACACACAAGAAACAGTCTGGTGGTTCGGGTCAGTACGCCCAGGTTAAAATTGAATTTGAACCTTTGGAACCAGGTCAGGGTTATGAATTTGACAACAAGATTGTTGGTGGGGCAATTCCAAAAGAATATATCCCAGGTGTGGAAAAGGGTTTGAAGATAGCGCAACAGACAGGTGTTCTGATTGGCTATCCAACAGTAGATTTCAAGGCTACATTAGTAGATGGTAAGTATCATGAAGTTGACTCTAATGTATTGTGCTTTGAAATTGCGGCGCGTGCTTGCTTCCGCGAAGCGATGAAGAAGGCGTCGCCGAAATTGCTGGAACCGATTATGAAGCTTTCGGTTACAACACCGGAAGAATACGTCGGTGACATCATTGGTGACTTGAACAGTCGTCGTGGTCAGATTAACGGAATTGAAACACAATTCGGTAATCAGCAGATTTCTGCGTTCGTACCATTGGCAAATCTGTTCGGATACGTCAAGACATTGCGTTCGTTGTCACAGGGGCGTGCAAATCCATATATGGAATTGTCGCACTATGACGAAGTCCCAACAAACGTCGCTGACGAAGTAATCAAGAAGCTGACGAAATAATAACAAGAAGTTCTAACGAAACTAACAAGTAGCCTAAGGAGAAAACTAATGGCAAAAGAAAAGTATATAAGAAGTAAACCACACGTTAATATTGGTACAATTGGCCACGTTGACCATGGTAAAACAACATTGACAGCTGCGATTGTACACTATTATGGTGTTGGCGCTGATGCGCAGAAGGGTGTTGATCAGATTGATAACGCACCAGAAGAAAAACAACGTGGTATTACAATTAACACTGCACACGTTGAATACGAAACAGCAGATCGTCACTATGCACACGTTGATTGCCCAGGGCACGCGGACTATGTTAAAAACATGATTACAGGTGCGGCGCAGATGGACGGTGCTATTTTGGTGGTTGCTGCAACAGACGGTCCAATGCCACAGACACGTGAACACATCTTGTTGGCGCGTCAGGTTGGTATTCCAAAAATCGTTGTTTTCTTGAACAAATGCGACCTGGCAAATGATCCAGAATTGTTGGAATTGGTTGAAATGGAAATCCGTGAATTATTGTCTGCAAACGATTTCGACGGTGACAATGCTCCAATTATCCGTGGTTCTGCGGTTTCAGCAGTAGAAGGTAAGAATGATGGGTTGGGCAAGGAAGCTATTGATGCTTTGTTAAAAGCTTGTGACGAATATATCCCAATGCCAGAACGTCCAGTGGATAAACCATTCTTGATGCCAATCGAAGACGTATTCAGCATTACAGGCCGTGGTACAGTGGTTACAGGTCGTGTTGAATCGGGTGTTATAAAAGTTGGTGAAGAATGTGAAATCGTTGGTTTGCGTCCAACACAGAAAACAACAGTTACTGGTGTTGAAATGTTCCGTAAATTGTTGGATCAAGGTGAAGCCGGTGATAACGTAGGTTTGTTGTTGCGTGGTACCAAGAAAGAAGATGTAGAACGTGGCCAGATTATCTGCAAACCAGGTTCTATCACACCACATACAGACTTTGAAGCCGAAGTTTATATTTTGAACAAGGAAGAAGGTGGACGTCATACTCCATTCTTTACAAACTATCGTCCACAGTTCTACTTCAGTACAACAGACGTGACAGGTACAATTACATTGCCAGCAGACAAAGAAATGGTTCTGCCAGGTGACAACGTTCGTATCACAGTGCAGTTGATTGCACCTATTGCTATGGACGAAGGTCGTCGCTTTGCTATCCGCGAAGGCGGTCGCACAGTTGGCGCAGGTGTTGTATCCAAAATCATTAAATAATTAAACAATCTTGGGCGGTGTAACTGAATTAAAAGTGTCAGTGATTACCGCCCAGATAAATATAAGGAAAACGGTAATGGTACCAACATCAAAAATTCGTATCAAGTTGACAGCGTTTGACCATCGTGTTTTGATGGAATCTGTCGAAGAAATTGTTAAAACTGCCAAGCGTACAGGCGCAGATGTAGTTGGACCAGTTCGTCTGCCAACTTTGGTGCAGAAATTTACAGTCAATCGTTCACCACATGTTGATAAAAAATCACGTGAACAGTTCGAAATCCGCAATCATAAAGCGGTTGTCGATATTGTTAATCCAACCCCTCAGACAGTTGATGCCTTGATGAAGTTGGATTTGGCGTCGGGTGTTGATGTAAAAATTAAATTGTAAAATGAAAATAATCTGTTAGTGTTGGTGCGGGATTATTCTGAACCATACCAACCAACTGACATAAAAAAAGGCATAAAAAAATGAAACGTAGCGGATTAATTACAACAAAAATTGGAATGACGCGTCTGTATGATGATGCCGGAGTTGCTCATCCCGTGACAGTTTTGGCTGTTGGGGATTGCGCCGTCATTGGAAATCGTACGCAGGAAAAGAACGGTTATGTAGCAAACATTTTGGGTTTGCGTGAAGCCAAGGCAAAACATGTTGCAAAACCACAGTTGGTTGCAGCCGAAAAAGCAGGCGTTAAGCCATATCGCAAGGTTGTAGAATTCCGTGTATCGGATGACTGTGTTATCCCAGCAGGGACACAGTTGATGGCATCTCATTTTGTTGTCGGTCAATTCGTTGACGTTCAAGCGACAAGCAAGGGTAAAGGATTCCAGGGTGCTATGAAACGTCATAACTTTGGCGGTAAGGAAGCTACCCATGGTGTGTTAAAGGCGCATCGTTCCATCGGTGGTACTGGTATGCGTGAATGGCCGGGCCGCGTATTGAAAGGTAAGAAGATGGCTGGGCAGATGGGTAATGAAACTGTCACAGTTCAGAACTTGAAAGTGTTCGGTACGGATGAAGCAGAAAATCTGATTTTCGTTGAAGGTGCAGTTCCAGGTGCAAATGGTACATTTGTTCTGGTTACAGACGCTATTAAAAAAGAGCACAAAGATTTGCCAGTTCCAACAGTTGCAGCAAAAGCAGCAGAAGTTGTAGCTGAAACAGCAACCGAAACAGAAGCTGTTGCGGAATAATAGGTTAACAGCAAGAGTGAGGTAATTAAAATGCAATTAGATATTATTAATTTCGATGGAAAGAAAGTTGGTTCAGTTGAACTGGCGGACAGCATCTTTGGTTTGGAACCACGTGCAGATATTTTGCATCGTGTTGTTACATGGCAGCGTGCAAAATCACGTGCAGGCACACATGCGGTTAAGACTGTATCAGATGTACAGGGCAGTGGTAAGAAAGCCTTTAAGCAGAAAAAGACGGGTAATGCACGTCAGGGTGAAAGATATAATGTTCACATGCGTGGCGGTGGCGTTGTTCATGGGCCAGTTGTTCGTGATCATTCAATCGACCTGCCAAAGAAAATCCGTGCCTTGGGCTTGAAGATGGCTTTGTCATCCAAGGCAAAAGACGGCAGCTTGGTTATCATTGATTCTGAAAAATTGTCAGCTGCGAAAACAAACGCGTTTGCAAAACAGTTAAAGAAACTGGAAATTGCGTCTGCTTTGTTCGTAGGGGCTGCAGAATTAGATGAAAACTTTAAGAAATCTGCGGCAAATATCGCAAATATCGATGTGTTGCCAACGATTGGCTTGAACGTTTTGGATATCTTGAAACATGAAAAATTGGTTTTGACAGCGGACGCAGTCAAAGCGGTTGAGGCAAGATTGGCGTAATCAATTAAAGAATTGAGGTAAGCAAAATGGCAGAAAAGAAAGTAAGTGCAGAGAAAAAAATCGTTGCGACCGCTGGTATTTATGATATACTGCGGCGTCCGATTATCTCGGAAAAGGCTGCGCAGCTGTCCGAAAACAACGGTGTTGCATTCGAAGTTGCAGCAGACGCGACCAAAGAAGATGTCGCACGTGCAGTGCAGGCTATCTATGGTGTTAAGCCTACTAAAGTTAATATCGTTGTCGTAAAAGGCAAGGTGAAAACTTTCCGTGGTCGTGGTACAGGCACACAACGCACTGTTAAAAAAGCATATGTATCTTTGCCGGCAGATGCAAAACTGGATTTGTCAGCAAATATATAGTATAATAAACAGCCCTGGCAGAGAACCCAAATCATATGGATGCTAGTGTCAGGGTATAAAAAAGGATAAAAAAATGGCATTGAAACATTATAAGCCAACAACACCAGGTACACGTGGTCTGACCCAGGTCGATCGCAGTGAATTGCACCGTGGTGCGCCAGAAAAGGCATTGACAGTTGGTTTAAAGTCCAAAGGTGGACGTAATAATTTTGGTCATGTGACTGTTCCACATCAGGGTGGTGGTCATAAACGTAAATATCGTTTAATTGACTTTAAACGTAAAAAGACAGATGTTCCAGCAACAGTTGTTCGTTTGGAATACGATCCAAACCGTACTGCATTTATTGCATTGATTGAATATACAGACGGTATGCGTTCTTATATTTTGGCACCGCGTGATTTAAAGGCGGGTGATGTGGTTGTATCTGCGCAATATGCGGATATTAAACCAGGTAACACAATGCCATTAAAAAATATGCCAATCGGTACAATCGTACATAACATTGAATTAAAACCAGGTGCAGGTGG
>JAWPOF010000004.1:0-77620 GCA_033345275.1 Alphaproteobacteria bacterium | reverse complement strand
TAGTAAGAAAATTATAAAACTGGACGTTCAACGATTCGCTTTGATGAACACATTTACACAAAGGTTGATAACGTTTTGAAGTACAATCACTGGAACTGATTGTACAAACCGTGACGTATAGCAAAATAAAAATGCCCCTTGCGGGCATAATTTTATTTTGGTTGGGGCGCACTCAATTCCCTCGGCTATTGCCTGCGGGGCATTCCTGACGATTTGATTGCACTGTGCTTATCAAATCTACTCATTGTCGAACCGGCAACTGTCGTTGCAGATTACGAACCGTGGCCACAGAACACAATATTAAAACGCACCACAAGGGTGCGTTTGAATATTGGTTGGGGCGCACGGATTCGAACCATGATAAAGAGAACCAAAATCTCTTGTCCTACCATTAGACGACACCCCAATTGCTTTTGCAATTATACCCCCCTTACAAATTTTTGCAATAATAAAATTACTGCCATACTACAAATAAAAACCCGCCATCAAGGCGGGATACAAATTCAACTATCTTCTGTACCATCTTCATCATATTCAGCATCGACAGCATTTAAATCAATTTCCTTGGGCACCCCAAGAATATCCTCGATTTTATCTGATGCAGCGTCTAAATCAATCTTGTGCAACACGGCAAATTCCTGGGCCATACGTTCCAACGCACGCAAATACAGCTGACGCGCCGAAAATGTCATCGTATCGGCTGCACTGCGTCTTTGCAGGTCGCGTACCACCTCGGCCAGTTTCATCAAATCGCCCGAATTTATATTTTCTTCGTACTGCGCGGCACGTCTGGCCCAAATCATACGCTTTACACCGGCTTTGCCCTTGGCGCTGGCAATAGCTTCGTCCATTTTTTTTACACTGGTCAACGGGCGCAGACCTGAAATCTCGGCCCTTTCCAACGGCACACGCAACACCATGTGATTACGCTCAAAATCAATCACCAGCATTTTTATTTTCTGTCCCGCGATTGTTTGTTCTTCAATACGCAACAACTTTCCAACGCCCTGGGTTGGATAAACGACATATTGTCCAGTCTTAAAATCTAATTTTTTACTTGGCATTACTGATACCTTTTTACGGTTGCCATTCTCTCTATTACGTACATTATATCACAAAAAAACCTGAAAAACAAACATTTGTCAAAAAAATATCTTGCACACACCATTCATTCACATCAAAGGTTTATACCGCATGTTTTTTCAACAAACTTTGCACAGCCAGTGGGAAATCTGACGCCCGCGCCAGATACGAGCCCGACACCAACAAATCCGCCCCTGCTTCCCAGCACAATTGGGCAGTTTTATCATTAATTCCACCATCTACGCAAATCACAAACCGCAGCCCATATTTTTTTCGCGTTCCAGCCAACACCGCAATCTTGTGTAATGCGCCCGGCTCGAACGTCTGACCTGCTGCCCCTGGCATAACAGACATAACCAATACCTCGTCAATTTCGCGCAGAATTGGTTTTAACAAAGACACTTCAGAATCCGGATGCAAAGCCACCCCAACCCGTCTTCCTGCAGCTTTAACATTTCGAATTGCAGCCTTTAACCCCGAAGTATTGGTTGACAATATCACCGTATCTGCCCCGGCTGCAATTGCATCTTCTGCCCACACAACAGGGCTTTCCGTCATCAGATGCACATGCAAGTGCGCATTTGTCCGCGTACGAATATTCTTTAACTCATCAATACCACCGACAATTCTATCTACATAAAAACCATCCATAATATCCACATGAATCATAGAAATCGCCCCCGAGCGAAACAAAGAATAAGTCTCGGCGCGCCTCATATCAAAAGACAAAGTGCTGGGCAAAATAGGCACGAACTTTTGTGTTTTTCTTGCTTTTTTGCGGAAAAATTTCCCAATCCAACTTGTCCGTCTGCGCCATCTATCGTGACGCGCGATATAGTTCTGTCTTCGCACTGTTTCCCCATTCCACACATATTCGGACAAAGCCCTGACAGTTGCATCTAGTGGCAACAATTCGGTCACAACAGCAAACGCATTTTCAATAAAGTCACGCAACCCCTCGATTTCTGCGCCGCCACCCGTCAGAATAATTTTTGTTGGCCTGTATTTAGTAAAAGATGCCAAACACTGATCTTTTAATTGCCCTATGATATCAACCAATATCGGTAACAATATATCATTAACATCCCATCTTGAAAAATCATAGGCACGGTCTGCGGGTGCAAATCTGTCCATTTCCTTGGGCACCAGTGATGCCACAGCCTTTTTAATTCTGTCTGCGGATTCAAAGTCTATATTTAACTTGTCTGCGATTGCATTTGTTATATCCATCCCACCCTTGTCTATTTTAGTATGCCAAACGGGCCCCCTGTCTGTCCAAATAGATGCGCTTGTAAATTTTGCCCCAAAATCTATAAACAAAGTATTTTGTTTTTCTGCACGATATATCGCATTTTGCACAAACTGCGTATCGAACAAAGAATCTGCCTGAATATGCGCCCCACGTAATTTTTCAAATACTGCCTCGACCCCGTTACGTGAATAATAAATCACCCCGAACGCAGAAATCAGTTGACGATCAACATGCCCAATTGGCGTTACCATATTTCGTGCCTGGGGGGAATCATACCTTAGAGGTATGATATGCATCGGAAAAAATCCATCTGCCGGTTTAATCTGATAAATTTGATTTCTGATATCAGTCGTTGTAATCTTGTGTTCCCCAGTCCAAACTGTACTCTTGGCACACATTTCATATTTTGACACACCGAAATCCCCTGTAACATAGGCGGTATCAAAATGCGTTCCTATTTGTTTTTCCAGTTCATCAACCACAGACTTGATTGCAAAGACAATATCATAACTTTCCATAGCAAAGAATGCAGACTTATCGATTCTTGCGCTGCGCACCCGATGTGCGATACCACGCACACCACATGTACCTATATCCAGACACAAAAAAGATGAATCAAACAAGTTCATTTTTTTACTTTACCAATATACGAGTCTCGTCACGCATATCTATTATACTGATATCTCTGCTTAGAATTTTGTGTTTATTATTCAAGGATATCAAAGTACCAATCGCATCTTCGGGATTTTGTTCTGGCAACATTACTGTGATACCCGCAAAAGTATGCAAATTCCATCGTCTATCCTCGATCCATTCCAAATAATCCAACACACCAACCAAATTATGTGCCACCTTGGTAATCAGGTCTATATCATTTGGCACAGTTCCACGAAACACAACATGTCCTGCATCGCGCACATCTGTTGGGCTGTTTACGATTGTTCCATCGGCCGACAATGGGTAAAAATGTTTGCCATCTGACCACAATGCAACCGCGGTATACATAGCGGTTCGGACCACAATATTTCCATTGGGCAACCTGCGCACAGCGGAATTTTTCACACCCGGCACAGTCGCCACACGCGCATTCATATCGGCCAAGTTAATTGAATAAGTCGCCGTTCCTGGCGGCATCGCCACCACATTTGCCAACGCCGACAAATCCTTGTTATTTTGATCCGCCGTAATAGAAATATTACGCACCCGCGAAATATCCCCATGCCCCATAAACACCATAATCACACGAGATGCAAAATAAACCGCAAAAACCACGGACAAAACAAAATACAACCAAAACCAAAGCGAGCGTTTCATAGAAATAATTATATCATAAAAAAACACATTTTCTAAGACAAATCCCCCAACCCAGAGATTTTTATTGCATAAATTGTGTTGCCATACCGCCCAACGACTGCAACAGCCCCGTCCCACCAGAATTGGCGACCCCACCGACCATTTGCATAATAGTCCCTGTATCTGTCTTTTGTCCCATTCCACCAATCGTGCCCTGCAAAAAATCCCCCCACAATGCTTTTTTCTTGGCGTTTAACTTGGCATAAGAACAGTTTTCAATTTTCGATATCAACTTACCAGCCATAGTTGCTTCTTGCTTGGTATAATCTGTCTCATCAAAATCAATCAAATTAAAAACATCGTAAATATTTGAAACATAACGCTTGTTTTTACTTGAACACCCACCCAAAGAACCATCTGCGCAATAACTAGCCAGGGTTGCCATAGGATATTTTTCCCAGATCATATCCTCATTAGCTGTGCCCCCGAACCAATCGTAACAGATTAATGCTTGTTCGTCGCCCCCTTCGGAAATACTTATACTGGCCTGATATCCACCTGTTGGCGACGAACAACGGCTTATCCCCAACATTGTTTCCGCTTCATCTGCAGTCATCAGCCCTGTTTTTGCCCATTCTTTCATCATTTTATTAACAAAGCTGATTTCCGATGTACTGGGAATACATTCTGCGGTCAGTTTTTTCTGCGTTTGTGTTAATTGCTGAATACCACTTACCAGTCCAGCAACCGTGGCAAACATACTGGCTGAATTATCCGACACAGAATTCTGCTTGGTTGCGACCGGTGCAGCCTTTTTTACACTAATCGCCCCCATGGCGACATTTTGCATCGCCATGAAGCAAGCAATAAAAAACATAAAAAACATTCTCATCTTTCTTGTCATAGATTATAGCACAAAAAACAATCCACTCAAATATAAAAATTGCATTTTCGTTATTTAGTGGCTAAACTGGACACATGCAGCAAGACAAACGCAATTTTATTATATTTTCAAAACACAAGCGTCTAAAGCGTCTGTGGCAATTTTTTTTCACGGGTTGGGGTTTGGTAATGGTTGCTGCCCTGGTTGCAGGCTCGTTATTTACCAAACAAATTCTATGGACACCAATTTCTGCAATTAACATGACAGAAATCGTCAGTAATCAGTTCAGAATGTCAGGCGCATCATTTGTTGGCACCGACAAAGACGGCAATCCCTTTAAATTACGGGCTAAAAACGGTTACCAAGAATATGACAATCCAGATATAATATACATGGATTCTGTATCCGGTTCACTTGATCGCACGGTCAACAACAAACGCATAACAGATAACATTTCAGCAAAACTTGGTCAATTTAATCGCACAAAAAAAACGATAAAACTTATCGGAGATGTACGTGTTGATTCCAGCAACGGCGACAAAGTTCGCACAAATGAATTGGTGATAAAACTATGAAGCAATCAATATTACGCGTTAAACATTTATCAAAATCATACGGCAAACGTATGGTTATCAAAGACGTCTCTCTCGAGGCAAGACAAGGCGAATCAGTTGGTTTACTGGGTCCAAACGGTGCGGGCAAAACCACCGCGTTTTATTGCATTACCGGACAACTTGCTGCCACTGGCGGACAAATATTCTTAAATTCCCAGGATATCACACACCTGCCGTTTTATCAGCGGGCCCGACTGCACATTGGCTATCTGCCCCAGGAAAACAGCGTATTTCGTGGCCTGACGGTTGAACAAAATATTATGGCAATTCTGGAAGTTGTCGAACCCGACCGTAAAAAGCGTCAAAAGAAACTGGATTCATTACTGGACGAATTTTCCATCACATCCCTGCGTCGCAGTCCTGCAACCGCCCTGTCGGGTGGCGAACGTCGTCGTGTTGAAATTGCACGTGCCTTGGCCAATGACCCGAAATTTATTTTGCTGGACGAACCATTCGCAGGTATTGACCCAATTGCGGTAAATGAAATTCGCAGCCTGGTATCCCAGCTAAAGAATCGTGGCCTGGGCGTAATCATTACTGACCATAATGTACGCGAAACGCTTGGCATTACCGACCGCAGCTATGTACTGCACGATGGAAAAATATTAAAACATGGAACCACGCCTGAAATCATCCAAGACAAAATGGTTAAAAAGGTGTATCTGGGCGAAGACTTTGTTATGTAGTCTTACCATTCAATCGGCATTAAACCAAATTTTTCCAAATATTGATTTGCCTGGCTGAAATGTCTGCACCCAAAAAAACCACGATACGCAGACAGTGGCGACGGATGCGCGCTTTTCAAAATCAGATTTTTTTCCGCATTTACAAATGCCGCTTTTTTCTGTGCATAACTTCCCCACAGCATATAAACAATATTGTTGCGCGCACTAACTGCACGAATAACACTGTCGGTAAATTCTTCCCAGCCATGCCCCGCATGCGACGCAGCCATATGTGCCCGAACAGTTAATGTTGAGTTCAATAACAACACACCCTGGTTTGCCCAATGTGTTAAATCGCCATTTGTAACAGATTTTCGCCCCAAATCAGATTCAATTTCTTTATATATATTCACCAGTGATGGCGGAATTGGTGTTGGCGGCAAAACCGAAAAGCACAGTCCATGTGCCTGGCCCGGTTCATGATATGGGTCCTGACCAATAATCACAACCTTAATTTTATCAATAGGACACAAATTAAATGCATTAAATATATTTTGTGGCGCGGGATAAATCACCTTGCCGGCCAAATATTCCCCACGCACAAAATCAGTTAATTTGATAAAATAGTCTTTATCAAATTCTGCAGCCAACGCATTTTTCCAAGATTGTTCAATTTTCACATTCATAATTTTATCACCCCCTGTTGAAGTCCCTTCCAAAGAACCACATCAATATACCCCCGTGGCAATCCCGTCTCAACACACAAATGCGCAAACATTTCATCGCACGCCGATTTTATTTCATCACACAACTCACCATTATTTATTTTTGATTCTAAATTTGCTCTTTGCGCTTTGCTGTTTGCACATTGTGTCGCAAAAGCGACACCAAGTCTTTGAATCCAGATATCATATTTCACAACATCTTCGCCCAGATTTCGCGCCAAATGATTTGCAGTAATTTTACCAATATGGGGTAATTTTTGCAGAAACACCAACCTGTCGTCCTGTGATTCTAACTTATAATACCCATCACGCAACGAACACCGATTTTCCCAAATTTTACAAATCGCATTAATTTTATTTTTGTTATTAAATATTTTTAACAACGCACCAAACAAATTGCTCTTTGCGCTTTGCTCTTTGCTCATTAAAAATTCCATCACCTTGTGATGAATTTTTTTTGCTGTTTTTTGCGAAAACCCACCAGCCAAAATTACATACACACAATGCGACGCAAACGTATCCGCATCATAAATTTTACGCGCACGCAAATTTTCTAAAATCTCGTCAAAAGATTGCACATCACTGTCCAACCCCGCCACCCGCAATTGTGAATCCAGCGCAAAAAACCACCCAGCGGAAAAATCCATTACTCACGCCCCGCCCCAATCGCAGCCATCTGTTCCGATGTCAGTTGCATACCCGCCTGTTCTCTTGCGGCCATCATTTCCTGTAATTTTTCGGTACCCGCATTCAATTTATTTGCAGGCGATTCCAGTTCTGCCAATTCTTTTTTTATCTGTTCTATTCTGGCCTTTTTATGCCAAATTTGCGAATCCGACACAGCTGTACCCAACGCTTCTATCTCGGCTTCCAGCTTGTGCAGTTCTTCGGTCAACCTGTCTTTTCCAGACTTGCCCCATTTAACAATTCCATCTGCCATGATGCCCCCACCTTATTAATTTTATGTATGGCACGGGAAACCGTGCCAACATATTATACATCCAAATTCGCATCCAGCGCATTTTCCACGATAAAGTCACGTCTTGGCTCAACAACATCACCCATCAACATAGACACAACTTCATCCGCTTTGGCTGCATCATCGATTTTAACCTGGAACAGCGAACGATGATTTGGGTCCATTGTTGTTTCCCACAACTGTTCTGCATTCATTTCCCCCAAACCCTTGTATCGTTGGATTTTCAAACCGGTCTTGGCATATTCAAAGGCAGTTTCCAGCAACTTTAACGCACCCCAGATTTTCTGATTTTTCGCCTTAACACGCAGTACGGTTGGCTTGCTGAAAGTTTCCATTAATTCACCGCGCCCATCCATTTTATGCCACGCACGAAATTCCATGCCATTTAATTTTTCACGTGGTAACACATATGTCTCGCGCACACTGCGCAGTGTTCGCGTAATTTCAATACCATGTTCATTGGCCGACACTTTCCATCCACGTTCAAATTCCAGTTCCTGGGCATCCAACATACGCTGAACATTTTCGAACACATCCGCACTTTCGTTTTCAAACGCACCATTTAATGCCAACGCCTCTACAAATCGCAACGGCATAATATGATTTAGTGGTTGCAGGATATTACGCATATCCAACACCAATCCCAACAGACGTTTCAAATCCGCCCCGGACACTTGAACACCATTGGCTGTTTCAATCATACCATCGGTTGCCAACTGTTCCATCAGATAATCATCCATTTCGCGCTGGTTCTGCAGATAAATCTGCTGTTTCCCACGCGTCACGCCATAAAGTGGAGGTTTGGCCACATAGATATACCCGCGTTCAATCGCCTGGGGCATATGCCGGTAAAAGAACGTCATCAACAACGTCTGAATATGTTGCCCGTCAACGTCCGCGTCGGTCATGATGATAACTTTGTGATATCTCATTTTTTCAATATCAAAATCATCTTTACCAATACCCGCACCCATTGTTGTAATCAACGCACCAATCGTATCCGACCCCAACATTTTATCAAAACGCACACGTTCAACATTCAAGATTTTACCACGCAACGGCAAAATCGCCTGAGTTTTACGGTCACGCCCCTGTTTTGCGGTACCACCCGCCGAATCCCCCTCTACAATAAACAATTCGCATTTTGCCGGGTCACGTTCCGAACAGCCCGCCAATTTCCCTGGCAAACCGCCCAATTCTGGCCCTGTTTTTTTGCGTGATAACTCACGCGCCTTGCGCGCGGCTTCACGTGCGGTTGCGGCCTCGATAATTTTATCAATAATCGTCTTGGCGATTGCGGGATTTTCGTCTAAAAATTCATACAGCAATTCCGACACAGTACTTTCTACGATTGGGCGCACTTCACTTGACACCAACTTGTCCTTGGTCTGGGAACCGAACTTTGGGTCTGGAATTTTAACACTAACAATACTGGTCAAACCTTCGCGGAAATCTTCCCCCGACAGGTTTATATCTTTCTTGGTACCCTTTTCAGAGATATATTTATTAATTGCACGCGTCAGCCCCGCACGAAAACCTGCCAGATGTGTTCCACCATCACGATTTGGAATATTATTAGTAAAGCACAGCGATGTTTCCGTATACGCAGTTGTCCACTGCAGAACAATTTCAATATACGTATCTTCAATTTGCTTAATCATCTGAATAGGTTCTTTGTTCAACAACTCTTTGGATTTATCCAGATATGTTGCGAATCCCTTTAACCCATCCACAGAATGAAATTCACGTTCTTTTTTCTCGCCTCCGCGCAAGTCTTCCAGAATAATTTTAACATTTGCGTTTAAATAAGACTGTTCACGCAACCATGTTTCCAACACATCAAAACTAAATTCTGTTCCTGTAAAAGTATCGGGTGACGGTTTAAACGAAACTTCGGTTCCATGTTCTATACCCGATTTGTTTTCTGTAATCTGTACATCGCACGTTGGCACACCATCTGCAAATGACATAAACGCCTGCTTGTCACCACGCCACACCTTAACTTCCAACCATGTAGACAACGCATTTACCACCGACACACCGACCCCGTGCAGACCACCAGATACCTTGTACGCACCACTGCCTTCGTTATCAAATTTACCGCCTGCATGTAATTCACACATAATCAGTTCCAACGCACTGCGTCCCGTATCATGATTAATATCGAACGGCATACCGCGCCCATTATCACGAATTGTTGCACTGCCGTCTGGATTCAGCGACACATAAACTGTATCCGCATAACCTGCCATTGCTTCGTCAATAGAATTATTGACAACTTCATAAATCATATGGTGCAGACCATTACCGCCTTCGCCGACATCACCGATATACATACCCGGGCGTTTTTTAACAGCCTCCAGTCCTTTTAGAACTTTAATTGAATCACCTGTATAATCATTATTAACTGCCATTTAACATTCCTTTCTTTTTTCTGTGTAAAACATAGCAATTTCTGGTATAATTATCAAGAAAAAAGGGGATATTATGAAATTCAAATTATTATATTTTGGCGACATTTTAATTAATCCTAAAAAGCGCGCACAACACATTGCGGACATCCGTATGCAGTTTCACCCACAACTAAAAAAATTGGTCGAACACAGTCCATGGAACAATCTGACGCAGTACATGGTACCAAATCCTAAAAAAAGTCCAATTACCACACGTCACGTTGGCGGAATTGATTGGAATCCAATTATTACACCGAACCTGAAATTAATTGCAGAACTGGATATCCAAATGTTGCACCCTGAAATTGTGGGCGTTCCGCGTTCTGATATAGATAACCGGGTTAAAACGATTATGGATGGGCTGCGCTGTCCGCAAAACGAACACGAAATTGGCTCAAACACACCGCGTGATATTGGCCCAATTTACACGTTGCTGGATGACGACCATTTGATTACAAAACTGTCCGTTAACACCAGCCACCTGCTGTACACAGGTATCTTTTCAGACAATGTACAACGCACACCAGACTCGGTATTTATGATGATTGATGTTAATGTACGCGTTGCCGAAGGCACACTGGAAAACCTGCCATTTATGGTGTAAAAACAGGAAAACAAAAAACCACCCCACTCCTTGCAGTGGGGTAAAAAAATAAATATGATGGTATAGATGCGCCGTGGTCGGCAAGTGTAGTGTACAGAAGTTACATGAACGCGCCAACCACAAGCAGATATGCCATCAGATTTGTTTTTTATGACAATACGGATGTAATCTGATCCTGCATCTGAAACGTCCCCAGCACCACCCAGGCAATTATTGCAGACACCAACAAAATTCCCAAACTGTTCATTGTATTGGAAACCTTTTCCATTTTTCGCACGGATTCGTTCAAATAATCATTTGCAATCTGATTCAAGTTTTCATCAAATTCATTCATATCGGCATAGATTGTTAAATCTCCAATGATTTCTGAATCTGGGAAATTGCGCCCTGTATGCACCAATGCCCGCCCCAGGTTTTCACCATTAGCAATATACTTTAATGCATTTTCCAAAATACTTCTTAGATACCTGTTGGCACTATCTGCCAACATACGCATAGCATCTGGAATTGTGACCCCTGCACTAACCATGGCGGCCAAACTCATCAACCAACCGACAGACACTTGTATTTTATAAACACTCCACGGTGGCAATCTATCAAACTTCGCGCGCTCACGCCCTGACCAGTTTGCCAAACTTATCCACACAACCGCCACAACAGATGCGAACACCACCAAGAATATATACCAATACTGAATTGAAGCATCAGATAACCACACCAGCGACCGCGCCGCCCCACTCCACACAACATCATTACCTGCGATTTCTACCAACGGTGGCACCAGATACAATCCAACCATAATGATAATACCAAATGTCAACGCCAACAAAAACATCGGATATCCAATTGCAGACGCCATCGCGCGTTTTATTCGTTGCATACCATCAACCACACGCCCAACATTTTCCAACGCCACCACCAGATTTGATAAATTTCCAGACGTCACCAACAGCGTTTCATTTTCTGGCACCCAACCGCGTGTTGCTTCGGAAAAAGTCATACCACGTTCCAGGTTTTTTTGCCATTCACGCATAACAATTGCAAAGGGTTCACGTGGTTTTTCACCGCCATGCGATTCAATCATTTCCAATCGTTCCAGCGCATCAATCAACGTAAAATCATTACGCAACAACGATGCCAACTTTCGACAAATCGACATACGTTTTTCCGTATTCATCCGGAACATCATCTTGGCATAAAATAATTCCAGTTTATTCATATCAATATGCCCCTGGCTGGTCTAATTGCCCGACCCAGCGTTCTAATTCATCAACACTGATAATACCCTGCAACATTAACGAAGCCGCCGCTTCTTTTAATGTTCTTCCATCCATCTCTTCCAGCCAATATCGCACTGCGTCATCTGTGTTACCAGACAATGCCAGACTTAAAAATTCGCTGTTTGTGATGATAATTTCACCGGCTTTCACGCGCCCAACATTACCTGTACCATTACAGTGCGCACATCCTGGCCCCCGTTGATACACCTGACGCAAACCAATTTCACCATAGGCATCCGTCACGCGTCGATACGCCCCACGTTCTGGGTGATTTGCCAGCGCTTCGCGACAATGCGGACACACCTTTTTGAACAAACGCATAGACACCAACCCACGCATCAATGTTTCTTCTTTTAATTTGAATGGTTCCACCCCCAAATCCAGCAAGCGTGTCAATGCCGCCATGGCTGAATTAGCATGCAATGTTGTCCACACATTATGTCCTGACAATGCCCCACGCACGGTTAATTCCGCTGCTGCCAACGTACGAATTTCCCCAACCATAAGCGTATCAGGGTCACTGCGCAATGCGGCCGCCAAAGCTTCTACATATTTTTCTTCACGTTGTTCTTCACTAGTTGTATTAACCACAGGCATTTGACGTGCGCCAAAAATCTTTTGTTCAACGGGATTTTCCACAGTAATCATATTTATTTCATAATTACGTTCCTTTAACATCAACGACATATTACGCACCAATGTTGTTGATTTACCCGAACTGGTAGGCCCCGCCACAATCACCAGCCCAGTCGGAAAAGAACGCATACGCGCCAACAATCGTTGTTCATACGGCCCAAATTCTTGTTCAACCTTAATCCCTTCGGACGGATTGTCATACAGCAAACGCATAACTGCATATCGTGTACCGAATGCGATTGGGTTAAATTGCATACGCACACCCAACACCCCCGACGGCAGGTATAAATCCTTGGTTCCACGCAGTGGTGTACGACCATCCTTTTGCGCAGATTGATATTCATTTACCGCATAGTTCGCATTGGAAATATCCGCCGATGCAAACGCTGCGCGCAGGAACGATTCCCCCCATTGGGCATTATATTCCAGCACAGGTTGCATACTGCCATCTATACGAAAGAAAATTGTTGTTTGGTCAGCTACTTCGACATGAACGTCTGACACCTTCTGCGCAGCAGCTTTGGCGATAATATCCACAAAATCTTTCTGCATTTGGTTGTCAAAGTCTGCACGTCCACGCCCCACAACCCCCAAACGGTTTTCATGATATTTATATATACTTGAAATCAATCCCAAATCGGAATAGAACGGCTGATACATTTTGCGTCCACGCCGATTTAATAATTCCAAGAAAGCCAACACCCGCCCATCATATCGATGAGTACGAGAAATAATAACCTCGCCGCCAGAAAAATAAGCAATTAAATTTTGTGTATCTCGTGGCAGTTCAAATGTTGCCCCCGTAGCGGTCAGCAATTTATTCCTGTTTGCAAACAAATAATCGATGATATCCTTTGGTTCAGCTGATTCCAATCCTGCCGGCACGGACAAATTGCTTTTTTCCTTAATATCACCAAGATTATTTTTTCTATTAATCATAAGAATTATTTCCCTTTGCTGATATTCAGTGTTTGCATTGTACCTTTTTTATCAACCAACACAATCCCATCATACAAAGATATAGATTTTACTTTCAATCCGCCTAAAATCTTGCCAACTCTTACTCGTTTTGATTGTCCTGTGTTTAAATCTTCTACTGTTGCCTGCAATTGTCCACCGGCCCCAGACACATTTACCAACCTATAATTGTCAGCTATATTCACCACAGGCTTTTGCTTGACCACCGTTTGGGCAGCCCTTGCCTTGCTTGCATTCTTGGATTCCATATCTGCCAACCAATTTTCTTTTTCACGTTCGATACGCGCTGCCTCGGCTTCTAATTTAGCCTTTTGGGTTTCTATCTCTTGTTGCTGTTGTTCTGCGCGCCCCGACAGCGTATCAATTTCCATATGCAGTTTGATTTTTTCCGCTGCCAATCTATCTAATTCTAAATCCAACTGGGCTCGTTCTTTTTCCAACTCCATCAAAACCTTTTCTTGTTCCAGATTTGTAATCTGTTGAAACAGCGACCCTGTAACATCATATCCAGCGACAGAATTTGCTGATATTTCTTCCATATTGACATCAACATCTTCAACTATATCCACTGCGGCAAACGCATTTGAAATCACACCACAGAAAAACATCCCCAGTAAAAATATTTTTTTATTTTGCATAGATAATCACCTCATAGCTCCATACACGCGTACGCACATCCCACGACACCTGCAGTATATATACGCCGCCAAACTCGTTAAATATTTTCATAAACTGCATTGGCACCAGTTTTGATTCAGCACCAACTTCTACCACATTAACAGATGCCACATCAACACCATTTGTTAATGTATCAACAACCACCAGGGTTTCAACATTTGTATCTATTCCCTGAAAAGTTGTTGTAACATCCCGCACAACCGTATCTGGGTCGCGTTCATCCTGGGATGCAAACAATTCCAATTTCGGCAAAGTCGCACGCAGGCGAATTGTATTTTCATCAATCTCGGTCACAAAAGCCCCAGGCATCAAATTTGTTGCTATTTCATAAAATTCACCAACAGTCCCGAAATCGCGTTGAAATTCTGCCTCAACATGCGTTTCACCACACGTAACATAAGTCTGATTCCACCCAGAAATCGACTGCATAACAAATCCTATTGCCTGATAACATTGTTGCGCCCTTGCGTCTACATCTGGCAACAATTCGTACGGCATAACGATTGGTTCTGGCGGTGCGACCTTTTCTATTTCAAATTCATCGTCCAGTTTTTTACTACTTTCTTCAATTTGTCGTTTATATTCCGCAACCAATTCTGGATTTAATTGCGCAACTTGTGGCTGTGGTGCAAACACTTGAACAACAGAATCACGGAACAATAACATAAACCCAAAAACAAACACAGCAAACAACAAAACGGACAAAATCACACTTCTGAAATGGCTAATGTAATGCAATGTCACATTATTTTTGACACTTAAAACATCTGCCAAATTACGTTCAGCCGCGCGCGGCATATTCCATGTTCCTGGCGCAAACAAAGCCCCCCAATCAGGAATCTCGGACAATTTGACATATTCATCGCGTGCTAGTTCTTCTGATTCAAAAACCCTATCTGCCAGAATAACACCATTACGCGCTGCAACCAGATAAAAACTATCATTAACGTGAAATACCGCCAAAAAAGAAGTATATTCTGAAAAATTTTCCATTACGGCCGCTGCTGCAACCAACATCCCCGGGCGCACCCCATCTTTACGGGATATTACACCAACCATTTCGCGATAACTGGTATATAAATTTAATTTTTTATCTACATTCCGCGATAAAGTTCGTGCAAAAATACGGGGCGAAGAAACCCCGGCGGTCAAAGGTTGCCAAAACAACCCAACCGCATATCTTTTACGATTAACAAACACAGTCTGACCGGCCAATTAAAACACTCTCTCTGAATATTCGTCTAAATTATAACACAAAAATCCACTCATTAGCAAACGAATATTAACCCCAACATAAAAAACAAATCCCCGATTTGGGGATTTTCATACATCAACATTTTTTATTTATTCGCATTAACCAAATAAGGACAATCATAAACATTTGCTGACATAACGAACGAACGTTCAGGCCCAAAAATCACCCATTTATTTGACCTGGTATATTGTCCTGTAATCCAGTATGCGTTCCCAGGTTTTGCCTGATCCATTATACGATTTTCCAGATATCTACGTGCATCTTCTGCGGAATACACAGATACATCTGTATTCATTTTATATAATAACACACAATCCTTTGGTTCCACATCAAGTTGTATTAAATTCTGACTTCCATTTTCATTTTTTATTACATTTCCACAACCCGCGGCCGTTAATAAAACAGCGCACCACACGAACAAATTTTTCATATTTTTTCTCTCCGATTTTTTCATGCACCGATTATATCATAATTCTTGGCATCACCGAATAATTTTTTCAACACCAGATTATTCAGCGCATGACTGCCCTTGTACGATTCCAGCGTACCACACACAAACGCCCCCGATGTAAACATATCGCCAACAGCGTCAATAATTTTATGTCTGACAAATTCATCTGGCCAAATAATTTTGTTCAAGGTTCCATCCCCTGCATCATTCAGCGCGATAACATTATCCTCGCTTGCACCACGTCCCATTCCCCGTTTTTTTAGATATTCCCACTCGGAAAATTTTCCAAATGTACGTGCCTGCGCAAAATTATCTACAAAATCCTTGATTGATTTTACCGA
Source organism: Alphaproteobacteria bacterium (assembly GCA_033345275.1). Taxonomy (GTDB): domain Bacteria; phylum Pseudomonadota; class Alphaproteobacteria; order Rs-D84; family Rs-D84; genus Enterousia. Next base: position 61,450 of record JAWPOF010000004.1, on the reverse strand, counting down.
CCCGTCGTATGAATAGAAACAAGATTGATTCCCTATAATTTTTTCAGGATAAATCAACGTCGCTTTGATATCCAAACTGTTCCCCGAATTAGGACTCAGTTTTACAAACCCATCATTTTTTCTTCCAGATATTGTATTAAATATCCACAATTTTAACCGCACGAACCAGGGTAATTCGCGCATAATTTCCCGCGCATGCGCAACAACTTCGCGTTTTACAATTACGCGTTTCATCTTGTCGCCTTTTACCCCTGCATTAATAAAAGCATCAATAAACCGTGCCGCACTGCCATCCAATATTGGTGTCTCGGGTCCGTCAATTTCAATAATTGCACTGTCTATCCCTGCGATAAACAACCCAGCCATCAAATGTTCCACAGTCTGCACATGCGCACCGTTAATTTGTCCAACGGTTGTATTACGCATCTTGGTTTCCCCAACATTATCATATTTTGCTGCAATCAAACCCGTTTCTGGCATATCTGTACGCAAAAAGAAAATACCATTTTCTTTTGCCGGTTTTACTATAATATTGACAGGCGCCCCAGAATGAATCCCAACACCCGAAATTTTAACCTGTTTTTTCAAAGAACTCATTTTAATTTTTCCTTTAACCAAACCCAAAAAGAATAGTCTATCACGGTCTCTAGCCTAGCATATTTAATCGTTTCACGAATTTGCTCGGGCAACCGCACCCAGTCTTTTTCAGTTGTAATTAATTTTGCTTTTTTCTTGTCTGCCAGCATAATCAGTTTTTCTAAATCTTCTTTTACATATTGATAATGATCTGGGAAACTGCGATGTGCTACGACATTTTTCAGCGCCGCAAAGAACTTTTTTGGATATCCAATTCCTGCGAACGCAACCAACCTTTCATTTTTATCATATGGCGACACGGTCTGATTTTTCGCATAAAAAACAGGAACGTCTGCCGGCAAAACAAAATTCTTTTTTGGATTTTTACTTTTAATAACTATAACAGCATCTGCCTGTCTGGCTGTTTTTTTTGGCTGACGCAACGGACCGGCCGGCAACATAAAACCATTACCATATCCCAATCCTTCGTCAAAAACCATAATCGACACATCTTTTTTAATAGTTGGATTTTGCAACCCGTCATCCATAATAATTGGGGTGTTATCATCTTGTTTATTTAATATGACAATATTACTTTTTCTATCCCCCACATGCACCGCCAGCCCTGCCCGCGCCAGCATTTTTGCCTCGTCCCCAACATCCCCATCTTTTGTATTTTTTTTATACCCACGCATAACAACAGGTGCGTTATACCTGACAGCAATAGTTTTCACAACAGGTGTCTTACCAACTCCACCTGCAAAAATATTTCCAATACATATAATTTTTCTGCGCGATTTCATCGGTCGCAACGCCCGCACAAAATACACAATTTTACCAACAATATAATACACCCATGAAACAGGGCATAACAACAAAGACACAGGATTTTTACTTAAAAACCACCATGGTGTTTTCATTTTGCACCTTTCTTTTTACTACTTTTTTTTGCAATGGCTGCTTCGCGTTTTTTTCTTTTATATGCCGACGCGGTCAAATCCTGTTCGATACAAGGCAACCCAAACTCGGCATCCAATTCTCGCATTTGTTTAACCATAAAATCTTCCAAGTCTTTACGAATTTTTTCAAATTCTTCTGGTGTTGCGCGTTTTGGCACAAACACAGGATTTCCAATATTACACACAATTTTATTAAACGGCAAAACCAACAAATATCTATCCCATCTGTCCTGAATCCATGCACGCTTTGCGGTATAACACACAGGAATAATGGGTGCACCTGACATCTTGGCGAAATACAAAGCCCCTTCTTGCACACGCAACGATGGCCCACCTGGCCCATCAGGCGACATGCAAATCCCATAATTTCCCCGCGCCAAAACGCGCAACCCCTCGCGCAATACCGACACCCCACCTTTGTGGCTGGAACCATAAATCGCCCTTAATCCGAACAAGTGTTGCAATTTCGCCATCATCCGCCCATCTTTGTGCCGACTGGCAACCGCATAAGCACGCCCACCCCCCAGACAAATAATCGGGCTTAACATCAAACTGCGCCCATGCCAAAACACAAAAATAGCCGGTTTTTTGCGATATTTATAGAAAGTTTCCAGATTTGTAATTTTTTTAACCGACGTAAAATAAGTAAACCAAATAGGAATCGCCATAAACACAGCAATCACCCATTGAAAAATCCCCAACCCTAAAATAGGTTCCCAAAATTTTTTCCATATTTTTCTAAAAGTTAACTTTTCTGCCACATTGAAACCCTATATCTAATGATACCAGCCATAAAATCTTAGCAATAAAAAAAATATAATTCAAGACTGACGATAAAAACCACCCATGATTTAAAAAAAGATTTTTATAAAGATTTTTATGTTGACTATTATCATATATTATATATAATAAGACTCGCTTTATCGCGGGGTAGAGCAGCCCGGTAGCTCGTCAGGCTCATAACCTGAAGGTCGTTGGTTCAAATCCAACCCCCGCAACCAGTTTTAATAAAAAATACCCCACACGGGGTATTTTTTGTTAAAAAGTTTTGCGGTTGATTGATTTAAAGCAAACAACGCAGTTGTAGTTCAAAATTTGTATATAAGAACAAGTGAAACGCAGTTCGAATAACTACAAATTTGCGCGCAGCCGGCACTTTGTGCCAAGCGAGCGAAATCCAACCCCCCACCAAGATTTACAAAACTGTCCATCTGGGCAGTTTTTTGTTAGATTTCCAATCCTCGTAAAAAGTTCGAAAGTTGATATTAAAAAAGTGGCGAAAATTCGCCACTTTTGAACTTATTAGTGCTTTTTACACAATTTTGTGCACTTTTTATCACAAATTTTATTTGTCGTATTATCAGTAATAGGACTTGTTGTTGTGCATTCTTTATATTCTACAGATTCTTCAATTTCATTTATTGTTTCTGTATCACTGGTTTTAAATGAAAATGCTTCTTTTGAAATCATAAATTGTGGTGTATCAGACTCAACATTATCAAAACAACCACACAAAAACAATTCAGCAGTGGATGTCTTTATTATTTTTCCGTTTTGTTCAGTAGTAGTAACGGCTCTTTCGTTTGGTAAACATTTGCCAACAATTGTATTATTATCACATGCACATAAACACAATAAAACGGGTAAAACATATAATCTTTTCATTATTTATCCTTTTTATGAATACTAAGATTATATTCTATATATATTATCGCATTCAATATAATTATTTCAAATCCACCAACCATAATTTATCTTTCAAACAGTCAATATCTCGCCCTGATTCCAATAATTCGGCTTGGAAACCGCACACCGTCCGCAACCAGTTTTAACAAAAAATACCGCGTTTGCGGTATTTTTCTTTAGAAAATTCAGTGTCTCGGCGTAGTTCGCAAAGCGAACGAAGACGGACAAGTCCAGCCAACAGCTTGATTGATTTAAAGCAAACAACGCAGTTGCAGTTCAAAATTTGTATATAAGAACAAGTATTATCCACACATCAAACATAAAAAAACCGCCCAACGGCGGAGTTTTATTTCTTCTTAAAGCCCTGTTTTGCTTTGAACTTTGGATTATCAGGGTCAATCAAGATAACTTGTTTACCACGACGGATTTGTTTAACATTACCGCGTTTTTTCCAAGCCTTTAATGAACTTAAAAATTTCATGCTTTATCCTTTTTACAAAAGCGATTATAAACATATTTTTTAAAAAATCAAATAATATATTAATTATAGTAGTTGTAATAAGGCCTGTTTAAACTGTTGAAATTCTTTTTTAGTTTTATTTTAACAGATTTTCAACAAAAAAACGCCGTTTTTTGGGTACATTTATGAAATTTGTTAAAAAAACGGCAAAATAATTAACTGTTAATAAATATACTGTTTTTCAACACTTTTAACAAAAAGTAGTATAGGGCTTTTTATACTTGTTGAAAATTGTTGAAATTGTTATAATTATCAACAGGACGGAAAGAGAATGAAACAACAAGTATTAAAAGCATTGGCGAATCCGGCGCATATCTTTTATGTGCCTTATTCACTGGCGGTGCTGAATTTTATTATTCAGTTCCTGATTTGGATTGTTTTGTTTGTTGCATCTTTGATTATAACAAAAGGGGAAAATCCGGTAAATCCGATGTTCTTTTTATTGTCTGTGATAATTGTTCATTCGATTATGGCGATTTATTCAAAACGAGATCCGCAGATTGGACAGATTATCATGGCAAAAATTCAATTATTTAAACGTAAAATACCAGGGAAATTAGCGGCATGATAGAAAAATTTAGTGGTTTTTTTGAATACTTTGCGGGCAGTGGATTCCCAATTACATTAATGGTTTTGGTGTTGGCGGTGATTTTGGTATTCTTGGTACTGATTATATACATTCCCGTATTAACGCGGAAAGTATTTCCAAAGTTTGGTTATGCGAAATATTCAAGTTATTTGCCGTTCAATAAAGTTTACAAAGATGATTCTATGCAACTGACCGATGGCAGTTTTATTCGTGTTTACCGTGTATCTGGTGTTCAGACCAGTATGCAAGATGATGCAACCAAGGAAAAATTCTTGGATTTGCGGACGCAATTATTTAATCAGATTCGTGACCCAAATGTGGTTATGCGGTTCTATATGATAAGGGACGCAGCCGATGAAAATACAAACTATGAATTTGACCAGCCGACGTTGCAACGCATATATGACAAGTGGCGCGGTCAGGGATTAAAAATATTTTTGAATAATTATTACATAGTATTGTCTGTAGGTGGCGTGGATGCGCGGGAAAAATTAAATCAATACGGCAATCACATAGAATCTATATTGTCAGCCTATAAACCGGTGGTGTTGAAAAATGACAGTTCTGACAACATGGCGCGATTTTTCGGACGTATATTATCTCCAATCAGCAAGCCTTCGCCAAAACGTGCAGATAATAATATCGCTAAATTAACAACTGTTGATGATGTTGAATTTTTGCGTGATGGCATTGTCAGATATATCAGTGGTGACGAGCAATCATTTTCCGCCTGCTTGTCATTTAAAATTTCACCAGATTATCTGGATGAAGAATTTTTTAATAGCGTATCAACAATCCAAACAGAAATGATTACTATGAATGGCTTTCGTATTATGGGGGCAGCAGATGTTGAAAGCACTATTCGTAAAAAGCGTTCAACCGCAGATGAAGAAAGACGTGATTCAACCGAAACACAAATTTCCGAGGCACAAAATGCCATGGATGAAAATCTGAGTGGTAATCAAAGTTTGGTTGATTATTATCCGTTGTTTGTGTTGTTTGGCGCGACACGTGAAGATTTACAAAAATCTGTTGATGAATTCAAAAAAATAGCAGCACATTTTGGAGTTTCGCCAGTTGTTGAAACATTCGCAGCCAAGGTTTCTTGGTTCGCACAGATTCCAGGTTTTAATGTATTTCCACGCAGCTTTAAATTGTTGTCGCGTGCAGCAGCAATTTCAATACCTATGTCAACACAACCGCGTGGGGTGGAAAATTCAGACTGGGGGCCGGGTCCATTGGTTGTGTTCCCAACCGCCCAGGGGACACCGTATCAATTTCAATTTCATGTATCTGATAAGCCAGCAGCCGTTGGACACACATTGACAATTGGGCCAACAGGTGGTGGTAAAACAACACTGTTTTCATTTTTAATTGCGCAAAGTTTGCGTCATCCAAAGTTAAAGGCGTTTTTCTTTGACAGAAACAAAGGCGCCGAGATTTTCACACTGGCCATTGGTGGAAAATATATCACTATGCAGGGCAAGGAAAAAAATTCAGACCCGATGGCACAAAGTTTCTTGACACACTTAAATCCGCTAAAAATGCCGGATACGGCGGCAAATCGCGCGTTTTTGCGTCGGTGGTTTGCGATTATTTCAGGGCAAAGTGATGTCGCGTCGGCTGATGAAATCGCGCGTGCGGTGTCGGTAAATTTTGACTATTTATCCGATAAAGACAGAATGTTGAAAAACCTGTGGGAAAGTTGTTTTTCTTCATCTGGTAATATGCGGGCGGCACTTAAAAAATGGGTTGACCCATTACAGTATGGCGATATGTTTAACGAAACGTCCGATACATTGGATTTGTATTCACGTCTGACAACGTTCGATTTTACAGATATTTTACAGGACGAAGTTTTGTCTCCGGCTGTGATTTCTTATATATTGCACAGAATTAATAATATTACAGTATCTGGGGGAAATCCATCGCTGATTATGATTGATGAAACGGCGCCAATGCTTGAAAACAAAATGTTCCGTGATAACTTTATTGCCGGATTGCAAGAAGGACGCAAAAATCGCCAGGCATACATGGTTGCATTTCAACGCGCAAATGTCCTTGATAAATTGGGGGTTGGCGATGTTGTTCGTGGTCAGGCCCAAACTGTTATATTTTTCAGAAATCCCGCCGCCGATGCGTCGGACTATGCGCATTGGAATCTAAATCCACTGGAAATGGCGTTTATTCAGGGCAAGGCATATCCGAACCTGAAACGGGCGGTTTTATTGTCGCGACCTGTTAATGGTGAATCTGTTATTTTGAATACAGAACTTGGTGGTCTGGGGAATTTGTTAAGACTGTTTGAAAGTGGGCGTTCATCGGTGTTATTGGCCGAAGAATTATACAAATCGTATGGTAATAATTTTATTGACGAATACCTTAAAAAACAGGGTGCATTGGATTAGTTGTTGGTCGTGATAAGGTGTGTATTAGCAGTTTTATTTGTTATATTTTCCATGCCAAGTATGGCAAACAATTGTATTGCATACAAAAAAATCCCAGCAATATATATCAATACGCCAGATTGGACCAAAAAGATTATTCAACCGCGCAAGCCTATGGATAAACTTCATGGAAATGTTGTTGCAACATTGATTGATAACTATCAAATAAATGTAAACGTTAATTCTGTTGATGATGGATTTTGCATAGTATTAAATTCTGTTGATGCTGTTGTCGGGTACAGTGATTTTATTGTCAGTATAGACAGCCAGCACAAGCCTGGTACCTGTACATATAAAGCGGTTTTATCGCACGAAGAATTGCACATAAAGACTTATCTAAGTGTAATTGATGATTTCAAGGCAGATTTATTAAATTCTATATACAACGCCGCCCAATCTGTAATGCCCAGACTGGTAAAATCCTACAATGATATTGATTCTGTTATAATTCAAATGCACAATGAATTACAAAATCACCCAGAAGTTGTATTAGTAAAACAAAAAATCCACGCGGCTCAGGAAATCAGAAACAAACAAATTGATTCCGACGAAAACAACAAAGATATAAAAAAATGCGAATAAAATCCCGTCAGACAGTTGGGATATTATTAAAATGTATATCTAATTCCGACAGAAAATTCCGACATAGTATCAATAAAACTGTCTTTCACAGGAATGTATTGATATTGAAACAGTGCGGATACTTTATCACCCGGGAAATTATACAATAAACCAATACCTATACGCGTTCCTATATCGTTTTGTGAAGTTTGTTCAGAATATTCATCGGTCTGATTTACAAAAGTGTATTTATTATAAATCTTGTTATTTGCAATTCCAAATGTTGTAAAGAAATCCAATTCTTTGGTCAGATTATAATATCCAAATATATCAAAACCAAATGACATATAATAAATTTCATGATTAACAGCACTTAATGTCTGGGTGTGTTCCAGTTTATTCGATGACGAGTGTGTAAAAAACAACCCTGCCCCAAAATTATTCCCAATACGAATTCCGGCATTTATTTTAGCAGAATAAAAAACATCATCCAAATCGGTCTTAATTGAATAATCTGCAATATTCAGCCCTGCGTCAATCCCAATATAGGGTCGAAAATTACCGGTGTTTGTGTAAATTTGCCCATTGGCGTATATTGGCATTAAAACAGCAATTATAAAAAATAATTTTTTCATATTTTATTCCTTTATTCGCTTAAAAAAGCCTCTTTTAATGCTGTGTCCACCTCGAAAGTTCCCAGTCCCGCACCCCTAAGATAAAATACCTGTTCATCGCTTGGTTTGTAAATTGCCGCGCTGTGGTCGGCGCGTTTGGGTTCAGATTTTATATTCTGCCCCGGCATAAATTCGATTTTTGCACCCACGTCTGCCATCGCAACAAAAGCGATATCGGATTCGCACCCGTCGCAATCTTTATCAATTACCGCCGTGCCCGACAATTTTGAATTTGAATTTTTCCCGGCTAAAACTTTATTTTTTATCAAAATAGCCGTGTTTTTATACAAATGTCGCGCCCGACAATCATATATTAAATTTGATTCATTATCTAAAAATACAGTCCCCGAAATTTTAGAATTTTTCCCGGTATTTTTAATAAAAATGTTCAAAATTGCCGGCTTTTTTATTTTTACATTGGTGCTGATAATAACTTCCTGGTTTTCCACACCAACCAAAACATCCAACCGGTTTTCCCCGGCAATTTCACCAACATAGATAATATGAACCGGTAAATCATACTTTGTATTAATTGGCGCGTTTGGCAATGTTGATAAATCAGCACAATAAACACCATCACGGAAAACGATGGTTTCCGCAGGTCTGGTTTTTATGTTGAATTCGTTCCACATGTATGACATATTATACCCATTATAAAGGATTTAATTATGGGATTCAATTGTGGAATTGTAGGCCTGCCAAATGTTGGTAAATCTACATTGTTTAATGCGTTAACACAAAGTGCCGCCGCCGATGCGCAGAATTATCCATTCTGCACAATCGAACCGAACACAGGTCGCGTTGTTGTGCCAGACGCGACATTACATGAATTGGCGCGTGTGGCGGGGTCGCAAAAAATATTACCGACGCAACTGGAAATTGTTGATATTGCGGGGCTGGTACGTGGTGCATCCGCTGGCGAAGGACTGGGGAATAAATTCCTGGGGAATATTTTATCAACGGACGCAATTATTCATGTTGTGCGTTGCTTTGAAAACGACGATATTGTGCATGTCCACGGCAAAATCGACCCGTTATCTGACATTGAAACAATTGAAACTGAATTGATGTTGGCTGACATTGAAAGCATTGAAAAACAGATTAAAAACCTGGAAAAGCGGGCGCGCGGTCTGGACAAAGACGCAATTAAATTATTGGCTGATGCAAATACGATTAAGTCGAATTTAGAAAAATCGATACCTGCGCGTCTGGGTGATGTTGATTCAACGCCGTTTAATTTGCTGACAACCAAACCGGTTATTTATGTCTGTAATGTGGACGAAGCGTCCGCCGCCACTGGCAATAAATATTCTGATATGGTTCGTGAAAAATTTGGTACAACAAATGATGTTTTGGTAATATCGTCCAAGATTGAAATGGAGATTTCCCAAATTATTGACCCAGATGAACGCAAAATGTTCCTGGATGATTTAGGTCTGACTGAATCCGGTCTGGACCAGGTTATCAAGACAGGGTATAAAACGCTTGGCCTGCAAACATATTATACCATCGGCCCGAAAGAGGCACACGCCTGGACTATAACCGCCGGCATGACCGCGCCCCAGGCGGCGGGAAAAATTCATACTGATTTTGAACGTGGCTTCATCCGCGCCGAAGTAATTTCCCCCGATGACTTTATCGCCCTTGGCGGAGAAGTCGCAGTCAAAGAGGCTGGCAAAATGCGCCTGGTCGGTCGTGATTATGTGATGCAACCCGGCGACATTTGTCATTTCTTGTTTAACACTTAATCCACTTCGCTGGCGAAGGGGTGCCGGCACCGCCGGGGTAGTGGATAAATCAACCTGTTAAAAATTCCCGGCTTTTTTGAAAAAAAATCATCAAAAAAGCCGGGAAATTATTGTGCACCACTAACCACTAAATAGAAATCAATACTTCTAATTTCTTGTTAAATTTTTCAATTTCCGAATCTATGCGCTTGATTTCGTCGCGTGCCGTATCATCCCCCGCCAACAGTTGCGTGGTTAATTCGCGTTTTTGTGCATTTAGTTTTTCCAAATATCTTTGCAATTTTAATGATACCAGGTATTTTTCCGCCCCATTTATATCCATATTTAATTCGGGCGCCGTCCCATCAAAATCCACCCCAAGTGTACCCAAAAATTCCAAATACCGTTCCGCCAGTTCTGGATATTTATTCACAATATAAACCAATGTATTTTTTGTAATCACATCAATATCGGGCAATTTTATGTTGACCGTTTTTGGTGCACGTTTCCAACTGTGCCAATTTTGGAATTTACGCTTATCATATTCTTGCTTGTATTGCTTGCGCAGTTCTGGGTCGGCGATTTTTTCAATTTGTGCGTCCAAAAATTTTTCCGCCTGGGTCCGTCCCCCGGGGGTTGATACAATATAGTTTTTGTTTGCCAATTCCCACAGAAAGTCAGTCAACCCAACCGCGTCATCAATGATTTTCCGCATGGCATCCGCGCCGGATGTTTTCAGAATTTCATCCGGGTCCTTGCCACCACTAACAAATGCAAACCGCACATCGGACGTATCACGAATAAATGGCATAACTATGTTGCACGCACGTGCGGCGGCCTTTTGCCCGGCCGCGTCCCCATCAAAACAAAATGATATATTTCGATTTGATTTACACAGCAACGCGATATGATCTTCGGTCAATGCGGTCCCCAATGGCGCGACGGTTTCCGGGAATCCATTTACCTGCATTTTGATTGCGTCAATTTGCCCTTCGACAACGATGCTGCGGTTAGCGCGGTGAATTGCTTCGCGTGCAAAGTTAAACCCAAACACAGTCTGACGTTTATGAAAAATATCCGTATCGGTTGTATTGATATACTTTGGTTCAGACCCATCCAGCGACCGCCCTGAAAACGCAACTATCCTGCCGTGTGCATTAAAAATTGGGAACATTAATTTATCGCGGAAAAAATCATATAAACCATAATCACCACGTCGACACAGACCGGACGGAATTAAAAATTTTGATTCTGCGAATTTGTTAGCGATGATATTATTTTTTGGCGCATACCCGATACGATATTTTTTTATTTCTTCATCTGTAAATCCGCGTCTGCGCACATATTCCAACGCATGCGCCGCGTCGGGTGCGAATAATTTTTCGGCATATGTTTGCGCTGCGCGTTCACAAATATCAAACAACGCGTCTTCGCGTTTGACAACATTTGGGTCGCGTGGTTTATAGTCCGGCATTTTCAGACCCGCCATATTGGCCAGTTCCGTAATCGCTGATTTGAAATCCATATTGCCCTGCTTCATCGTGAACGAAATAATATCCCCGTGTTCACCGCACCCAAAGCAGTGATAAAATCCCTTTTCTTCGTTCACGGAAAAACTGGGGGTTTTTTCATTATGAAACGGACAGCACCCCCAGTAATTTTGCCCCTTGCGTGCCAGTGGCACGACGCGCCCCACAACATCCACCACCGACAACCGCGCCCGCAGTTCATCTGTGAAATTGGAATAGTTGTGTCGTCCTGGCGCCATTATTACTTCTTTGCCTTGTTATTAATCAGTTTAATTGCAGTTTCCAAATCAGGCTGTTCACGCACCGAAACATTTACCCGATTAGATGATATATACGCGCCATACCGCCCGGTCGGGTAAAAGTAAATAATTTTCTTGGTTGTAGGATTTTCGCCAATTTTAATTGGTTCGGCCTTTTTATTCGCATTTGCCAATAATTCGCGTGCAATTTCCAGTGTGATGGTTTCACTGTTATATTGTTTGGCTGAAACATTTTTTACCCCATCTGTCACATATGGGCCAAATTTTCCAACACGAAATTCAATACCATCGCCCAATTCGACCGCATCGTTCTTGGACGTATGTACGGCGGATTCTGGGGCTTGCGCTGAATTATCATTTTTATTTAATTGCTTTGTATATTTGCAATCTGGATATTTTTCGCATCCAATAAAAGGTCCAAACTTAGACAATTTTATCCCCAGTTTTGCGCCACATTCAGGACATGTATCGCCCGCGTTCCCAAACAAATGATGATGCATAAATTCGTTTATTTCATCGATAATTTCCGATGTCTTAATCCCACGTGCACCATCAATCATCGCATCCGTTGGCCCCCAGAAGTTTTTCAGGGCTGTAATTTTATCCTGTTTTCCATTTGAAACATCGTCCAGGGTATCTTCGGTTTTTGCAGTAAAGTTCACATCGACCAAATCCGTAAAATATTTGTTCAGATATGATGCGATTACCCAACCACCGGACGTTGGGTGAAAACGACGTTGTTTATCCTGTTCAACATACGCGCGATCAACGATTGTTGACATAATGGTCGCATATGTAGATGGACGTCCAATCCCCAATTCTTCTAATTTTTTAACCAGGGACGCTTCGGTATATCTTGGTGGTGCCTGGGTAAAGTGCTGTTCTGGAATAATTTCAGAAATTGCAATCTTGTCCCCAACATTCATCGGTGGCAATTTTGCATCTTTTTTATCTTCGTCATCGTCCTTGTCTTCGGTATATACCTTCATAAAACCGTCAAATGTGCGCGTAGTACCGACCGCATGAAATATAGCCACCTGATTATCTGTTTCAATATCTGCGGCAACTGAATCAAATTCAGCGTTTGTCATCTGACACGCAATTGTGCGCTTCCAAATCAGGTCATACAACTTCGCCTCGTCCCCGGTCAAATTCTTTGCCGGCCCGTCAAAGTGTGTTGGACGAATTGCTTCGTGTGCTTCCTGGGCATTTTTAGATTTTGTTGCATAAATATTCGGCGCACTTGGCACAAATTTTTCACCATATTCGCGTGTGATAAAACCACGTATTTCGGCAATCGCATCCGCGTTCAGGTTTGTTGCGTCCGTACGCATATATGTGATTAACCCTTGTTCGTACAGATGCTGGGCAGCACTCATCGTGCGTTTTGACGCAAAGTATAATTTTCGTGCTGCTTCTTGTTGCAGGGTAGATGTTGTAAATGGCGCGGTGGGTCTGCGCGATGTTTTTTTGCGTTCGATATTTATAACGGTCGCACCAATTTCTGGTTCGCCAATTTTGTTTAAAATATCATCGACCATAGATTTATTTTCAACGGTCATTTTATCAATTTTTTCACCATTAAATCGAATAAGATTCGCATTGAATATTTGCTCTTTGCTCTTTGCGCATTGCGCATTGACACTCCAATACTCAACCGGCTTAAACGCCTCAATCTCTTTTTCGCGGTCAACAACCAGCTTTACCGCCACAGATTGCACACGTCCCGCCGATTTCCCCAGGTTTCTGCGCCACAGCAATGGTGAAATTCCAAACCCAATCAGATAATCCAGCGCGCGTCGCACCAAATAGGCATCAACCAAATTAGTATCAATTTCGCGTGGGTTTTCGATTGCACTTTGCACGGCCTTTTTTGTAATTTCGTGGAACGCAACGCGATAAACTTTTTTATCATTTAATAATTTTTTTGCCTTTAAAATATCCAGCAAATGCCATGCGATTGCTTCACCTTCGCGGTCAGGGTCGCTTGCCAGATAGACAGCATCTGCTTTTTTTAATTCATCAGTAATCAGTTTAATTTGTTTTTCTTTGCCAGGCATAATCTGCCATTTCATTTTGAAATTGTTTTCTGTATCCACACTGCCATTTTCAGGCACTAAATCGCGCACATGTCCAACAGACGCGATAACGCGCCACCCTGCCCCCAGATATTTTTCAATTGTCTTTGCTTTGGACGGTGATTCCACAATTAATAAATTCATACCTTTAACTCCCCTTTGCAGATAATTGTTGGTCTTTGTGAATATGTGCATTCTGGCACAGCCCAAACCCGAACATCAGTGATAACAGACTGCTGCCACCAAAAGACATCAATGGCAACGGCACCCCGACGGTTGGCAACAATCCCAAAACCATAGAAATATTTATAAAATAATAAACAAAAAAGTTCAACATAAATCCAAAGCACACCAATTGCCCAAATCTGTTCCTGCATGTTTTTGCCATCCAGAACAACGCAACCACAATCCATGTGTAAATCATCAACAAGGAAAATGCACCGATAAATCCGAATTCTTCGCCCAGCATTGTGAATATAAAATCAGTCTGCTTTTCAGGCAAAAAAGATTGTTGCGATTGTGTGCCGGCCATGTATCCTTTGCCGGTCATACCACCGCTGCCGAAAGCGATTTTTGCCTGATGAATTTGATAACCTGCGCCCTGCAAATCACTGTCTGGATTAAACAGTGTTATAATACGCCCCCTTTGATAGTCATGCAACCCACCATACCAAATTGCCGGTGCAGCCATCAACCCCAGTATTGCCGCAATAATAAACCATTTTTTATTTGCGCCAACGATATAGAACACACCAACCGTAATCATCCCCAGCGACAGCGCGGTCCCCAAATCCGGTTGCGCCACAATCAATCCAAAAGGCACCAACAACATCAATATTGGCGCGATATAGTTTTTAAATTGTCCCAGTTCCACCGAATTAAACCATGCAAAATATCGCGCCAACGCCAGCACCAGCGCAATTTTAATCAATTCAGACGGTTGAATATGAATAATCCCCAGGTTTAACCACCTTTGTGCCCCCATACCTGTATGTCCAACAAATGTCACCAGCACAATCATAATTAAAGCTATGGCATAAATAATATAAGCAGACTTTACCCACGTTTTAATATTTATAAACGCTGCGAAAAAGAACACCCCAAACCCCAGCAAAATTTTCATCAATTGCGACAACGCAAACGGTTTCCAATTCCCGCCACCCGCCGAATACAGCACCACAATAGAAATTGTTAGCACCATACACATTGGCACAAACAACCCCCAGGAAAATCGATTTAACTTTTCCGGCAAAGTCATCATATTTGCATTTGAAACGCGTGTTTGTCGTGCCATGATTTTATTTTAATCCCTTTAATAATTCCTTCATAACGGCGGAAACAGTACGTGCGGCGGGACCGCTGCCACCGGAATGTTCTGTGATTGCGCACACTGCAAAACGTGGATTATCGGTTGGTGCATACCCCACAAACAAACCATGATTTCGCATTTGCCATTTTAATTGTTCGTTGGTCAGAACCCCGCTTAGACGTTCTTTTTTTGAAATGCTGCGCACCTGTGAGGTTCCAGTTTTCCCACCCATTCGCATACCATTAACATTAATTGCGCTGCCAACCGCGGTACCACCCTTTTTCAGCACCATTTCCAGTCCATTTAATACATGCCTAATATTTTTGGGTTGTAAATTCATACTTTCAAATTGTGGTTTAGTATTATCAAAAATCAATCTTGGTACCACACGTTTGTTGGACGACGCGCGCGCCATCATTACCGCCAACTGCAAACAGTTTGTCAAAATAAATCCCTGACCAATGCCAGAAATAACGGTATCCCCATGTACCCAACGCGCACCGATTTGTTTTTCTTTCCAGTATCTGTCCGGCATAACCCCCGGCATTTCACGGGACAAAATATCATCCATAAATTTTTCGGTCAATCCCAAACGAATTGCCATATCTTTGATTGCGTCAATCCCGATACGCAATGCAATCTGATAGAAATAAATATCGCACGAATGTTGTAATGCCCCCGCCAAATCAACGTGCCCATGACCCTTGTCTTCCCAACAATGATATCTGCGGTCGCCATAGTCCCAGTACCCCGGACAGAAAATTTTTTCACGTTCGTTAATTGCGCCTGATTCCAACGCCGCCAATGCCACGACAATCTTGAACGTAGAACCAGGTGGGTACAGCCCCTCGATTGCCTTGTTCATAAATGGCTTTGCCATATCCCCACGCAACGTTTGAATATATTCATCCCCGTCATCTTCGCGGAATATATTTGCGTCAAAACTGGGGGTTGATACCATTGCCAGTATGTCGCCTGTTTCAATATCCAGCGCAACACCACAACCCGACCGATGTTGCATCAGTGCATCATACATCACGCGCTGTGCGTTTTCGTTAATTGTTGTTTTAATGTTTTCGCCAATTATTGGGGCGATATATTGTGTTTTATCTTCGCCTGTGATACGACCAACCGCATTTGTAATCATCACGGTCTGCCCAGCGGTACCCTTCATTTCATCATCAAATCTTTTTTCCAGTCCCGTAATCCCAGTTGTTAAAAAAGGTGCATTTGGAACCTGGTTTTTCGGTTCGCCAACATAACCAAAAATCTGTGCGCCGGACGCCCCCATTTCATATATTCGCGCATAACCACTTTCCACATGCAATCCCGGTAAATTTTTAGCCTGTAATTTTGCCAACACGTTCCAGTCGGTATTTTCGCTGACCAACACGGGTTGAAACTTTAATTGTTTTTTTATTTTGGCGCGAATTTTTTCAACGCGCTTTTCCCGCAAATTCAAATCACGTGCAACGGTATCGACCAATGCATCTATGTCGTGCGCTTCTTCGGGAACGATATAGATTCTGTAAATCGGTGCATCGCGTGAAATAGGCGTACTATTGCGTGATAAAATTTTTCCACGTTCTGGCATATCAATCTGAATACGGAACGAATTGCTTTCGCTTTTCTTTTTGTAATTGCTATATGAAAACAATTGCATCTGCAACATGCGCAACACCAACGCAGATGTCATCACCACCCCCGCGGTTAAAAACAGTGCGCTTCGTCTATCAAAGGTTCTTGCCACTTCTTTATCTATCATAGCCAACCTTTTGAATTAATTTTGCAATCGGCACATAAACAGCGCATGCCAATGCAAACATCCACATCCCACGCAACGTGTTCATAAACGTAAAGTTCATAACGACCTGAATAAATACGGCCAGCCCAAAAAATACCATAAAAGCAAACAATCCATATTTATCCATCCTTGTAATATCGATATAGGTTTGAAAACCGTTGATTGAATAAAACAAACAGTATATAGCTAACCAGAAACAAACCGTTTCAAAATTATAATCCAAACATACGCACATTAATATTGAAAATAACACAAACCAATTTGTAGGCCTAACAAAAGAACAGATGAATATCGGTACAATCGCCAACACCCCCGCCGGATTCCATGTGGGACTGGCTAAGCGCCACAATCCGATTGTTAATAAAAACGGAAATGCAACGCGTAAAAAATGAATTATGTTTTCTTTCATCTGTATTCGTTTTCTGGTGTGTCAAATTTCAGTACCATAACACGTGAAATTTCATCGGGGTCTGCGACGGCAACATCTGTTGCATCAATCATTTCACCAACAATCAGTCCCGCCGGCAACACGCCTGAAATATTACTGCTGACCAGTTTAATACCCCGCGCCGGTTGAAATTCAGGATTACTAAAAAATCCCATTGTTGGATTTTTTGAACCGTTGCCTGTCATAAATCCATAAACCTCGGACCCGACGACGCGCACGGCAATATTTGTATCAACATCCGTCAATGCACGCACACGTGAAAAGTTATTTGCACTGTCAATTATAATCCCGGCCAAGCGCATATCAGTTGTTGCGACCACCATACCTGTTTCAACCCCATCGCGCGCGCCACGATTAATAATATAAGTACTGTGCCCAATTGCACGATTGTCATGAATAACGTCCGCTATAACGGCTTGTCTGGGTTGTGCAGAAATCAGCCCCAATTCATCAGATAATTTTTGATTTTCTTTGATTGCAACTGCGCATTTATCTTTGTCTATCAAAGCGGCATCCAACCTTGCCCTTAATTCTGCATTTTCTTCGCGCAAGGAAGAAACCTCGGCGATACCGCTGATTGCGCTGCCAACAATACGAAAAGGCCATGTAATAACGTCGCCAATACCACGCGCCACCGGCACCACTACATGCCCCATTGCGTTCATGATTGCATAGTCAGGCTTTGCAATCATTATATATATAAACAGCACAGGCAACACCGCCGCCGTTGCCGCTGCCCGTATCAAAGGGTAAATTTTGGAATATATTTTATTTTGTTTCATCGGCCACACTTTAATCTTAAAAAGTCTGATATTCAATAAAAACTTGATTTTTGAAATAAATATGCCAAAATACTAATCAGTCAAAGTGGCAGGCATTGCCACCAGACAATAGAAACTATCTAAAAATAAAAGGATATAAAATGCCAAAATTAAAGACCAAGTCGTACTTGAAAAAACGTGCGTCTATGACTGCGACCGGCAAAATCCGTGTTGCACGTAACTCTCATAAAAAACTGTTGCGCAAGAAATCTGCCCGTGCAAACAAGGCAGGTGCAAAACCACAGTATTTGAATGAAAACATGGTGGGTCAGGCAAAAATCCTGGCACCATACGGTTTGAAATAAGGGGGTAACAGGTCATGGCAAGAGTAAAACGCGGTACAACCGTTAAACAAAAGCACAATAAAATCTTAGCACGTGCCAAGGGTTACCTGGGCCGTCATCATTCAACATATCGCGCAGCCCGTGAAAAAACGGAAAAGGCGGGTCAGTATGCATATCGCGACCGTCGCGTTAAAAAACGTGAATTCCGCGGTTTGTGGATTGTCCGTATTAATGCAGCAGTGCGCGCAAATGGTATGACTTACAGCCAGTTTATGAATGGCTTGAAAAAGGCCGGCATCGCCCTGGACCGCAAGGTTTTGGCCGAAATGGCATACGCAGGTGATGCAAACTTCGTCAAATTGGTTGACACAGCGAAACGATTTAACAACGCCGAAAGTAAATAATACCTTGTCGGCGGGGTATCTGTTTTGTAATAATAAAAGCCGTCGCATGACGGCTTTTTTAAGTTTATAAGGTAAAAAAATGCACGAACAAATAAAAAATATAAATACATTAGAAGAATTGCAGTCGTTATACACTGCAACATTCGGCAAAAACGGCACGATGACCGCAAAATTAAAGGAAATGAAAAATCTGGACAATGATGCACGTGCGGCATTGAATACGGAAAATGCGACCCTGCGTGAATTATTCAAAACGCGCCAGGCGGAAATTGAAAACGCGGTTTTGATGGCGGGTTTGCAGAAACAAAAACTGGACATGTCGCTGAACCCAGAACCGGAAAAACGTGGCACGTTGCACCCATTGACACAAAGTTTATCAGAAATATCAGCGATACTGGAATCGTTTGGCTATACAATGCACACCGGTCCCGAAATCGAAGATGATTGGCATAACTTTACAGCATTAAACACGCCCCTGCATCACCCGGCGCGTGATATGCAAGATTCATTCTTTTTGGAAAATGGCAATGTACTGCGCACACAAACGTCCGCCATTCAAATTCGTGCGATGGAATCGGAATCTGTTCCTATTAAAATGTTCGGCATTGGTTCTGCATACCGCAAAGAAATGGATGCAACACACAGTCCAATGTTCCACCAAATCGAAGGGTTGTATATCAATAAAAACATTACAATGTCAGATTTAATCGCGGATGTTCGTGCATTTTTGTCGCGCTTTTTCGGCATTGATAATATAGAGTTGCGCATTCGTCCATCTTACTTTCCATTTACCGACCCATCAATTGAAATTGACATGAAATGGCGTGGTAACAAATGGCTGGAAATAATGGGTGCTGGCATGGTTCATCCGAACGTATTGCGAAATTGTGGCGTGAACCCAGACGAATATCAGGGTTTTGCATTTGGTTTTGGCTGGGACAGATTGGCTATGTTAAAGTACGGTCTGAACGACATACGTCAGTTTTATGAAAATGATGTACGTTGGTTGAAATCTGCTGGATTCTAATACGGGGGCAAAAAATGAAATGGACTTATGATTGGTTAATTGAATATTTAAAAACAGACGCAACTGTGCATGAAATTGCAGATACGCTGACCCGTATCGGACTAGAGGTAGAAGACATGCAATCACCAATAACCCCAATTGCGGCCAAAATAGTTGAATGTAAACCGCATGAAAACAGCGACCATTTGCATGTTTTAATGGTGGATGATGGCGGCGCAACCATGCGTCAGGTTGTCTGTGGCGCACCAAATGCACGCGTGGGCTTGATTTCCGCACTGGCGGTGCCGGGCTGTGTCATTGGTGGCATGGAAATCAAATCTGGAAAATTGCGTGGTGTGTTGTCAGACGGTATGATGTGTTCTGCGCGCGAATTGGGCATTGGTGATGATCACAGTGGCATTATTGAATTGCCGGCCGACACAAAAATCGGTTCGCCTGTAATTGACGCGAAAACGGTCTTTGAAGCAGGCATCACACCAAACCGTCCTGATTACCTGTCGGTACGCGGTATTGCCCGTGATTTATCTGCATCTGGGATTGGGGAATATATTGCACCAATGGATATTGATTTTAAATCTGTCCCTGGCAAGCGTTGTGTAAAACTGGAAACACCAAAGTGCCGTGCATATAAAATGATTGAAATTCACGGCATTAAAGTTGTCCCCAGCAATAAAAAAATTGCATCGCGCCTGGCGGCAATTGGAATCAATCCGAAAAATGCCCCAATCGACGCAACGAACTATATCTGTTATGACATGGCGCAACCCATGCATTGTTTTGATGCAGACGAAATTCATGGCGATATTACTGTTCGTATGGCAACAAATGGTGAAAAATTCACAGACCTGTTTGGAAGCGAACACGAACTGACCGAAAACGATATGGTGATTGCCGACGATAACGGCATTTTGGCATTGGCGGGTGTGATTGGCGGTGCGCGCGGTTCCACAACAGACAATACAAAAAACATAATTTTGGAATCTGCATATTTTGACCCAGTGTCTGTTCGCAAATCAGCGAAAAGATTAGGTATATCAACAGACGCGTCTTATCGCTATGAACGTGGTATTGATCCGACAATAACGGGGATTGCGGCTATGCGCGCTGCCCAGATAATAATGGACGCATGTGGTGGAAAAATTGTTGGTGCATTTGCCGCCGGTGATGATACTGCCCCAGAAATCCAGATTAAATATTGTCCTGGACTGTTTGAAAGAAAAACAGGTATGTATCTGGCAGACGATTTTCAGTACGATATTCTGACCCGGTTGGGATATGCGGTTAAAATGTCTGGGAATGTTTGGACTTTGACGCCACCAACTGCCCGCGTAGATGTTCAAATACCAGAAACAGTAATCGCAGATTTAATGCGTATCCATGGGTATGATAAAATTGCACCATCGTCCATACATACTATTGGCGAAGCATGCTTGCACGACACTCATGAAATCGAGATTAAAACATCATTAGCGTCGCGTGGGTTAAACGAATGTCGTTCATTTGGATTCGGAAATTTATCAACAGAACAGTTATTATCGGACAAACCAAACGTAAAAATTGCGAATCCGATTACTGCTGACTATGACACGATGCGAAATGGTCTGTTGTGCGGATTGCTGATGGCTGTATCTAATAATGAAAAACGCGGATATCCCGATTTAAACCTGTTTGAATTAGGAACGGTTTTTGATGGCGATATGCCTGGGCAACAGCACACATCGCTGTGCATTGTTCGCACGGGCGCGACATCGCCAAAACATTGGACTGGGCGCAATCGTAATGTTGATGTCTATGATATCAAATCTGATATAATTGCGTTGATGTCTGGCCAACGTTTTACCGTATCAACCGACAATGCACCACGTTGGGCACATCCATATCGTTATGGTGCAATAATGCAGGGTAAAAAGAAAATCGCAGAATTTGGTGAACTTCATCCATCTGTTGCAAAGAAATTGCGTATAAAAACAAACGTGGTTATCGCAATAGTGGACGATATTAAAAATTTGCCCGCGCGTCATCGTGGTGCGACGCCAACATTGTATGATTTTCAGCCGATAACGCGCGATTTTGCATTTATCGTGGACGCGGACACAATGGCGGAAAAATTAACCAACACCGCACGTGCGACTGACAATCGTATAAAGGACGTTGTTGTCTTTGACGCGTTTGATATGGCAGACGGAAAAAAGTCAATTGCATTTACGATTACGATTCAGCCAACTGAAAACATGTCAGACACAGATTTGATGGCGTTGCAAAATGCTGTGATATCAGCGGTTGAAAAAAAGTGTAATGCACAAATCCGTGATAAATAATACTGTTAAAAAACCGGCAATTGCCGGTTTTTTATTCCTATTTATTTGGGATAATTTTAATTTCAACACGACGATTTTGCGCGCGTCCTTCGGCGGTTGCGTTTGAAGCAATCGGATTCGAGAAACCCATCCCCAAAACTTCGAATCTGGATTCTTTGACGCCCTGGCCTTGCAAATATGCGGCAACCGACCCTGCGCGTTGACGAGACAAGTTCAAATTATAATCTGCGCTGCCTGTGTTATCGGTGTGGCCGGACACCATTACAGTAGAATCGGAATATTTATTTAAAACCTTGGCCACGGAATTCAGTACAGGATAGAATGATGAATTAATATCCGCAGAATCAGTATTAAAAGTAATGTTTCCTGGCATAATCAGGCGAATACTGTCCTGTTCTTCAATAACTTGAACACCGGTTGACACCAGTTCTGCACGCAGTTCTGCCGCCTGGGCATCCAGATAATACCCAACACCACCACCAACTGCCGCACCAGCCAATCCTCCGACCAAAGCACCTGTACTGCTTTTTGTGCTGCCAATCAGTGCGCCTGTTGCCGCGCCAATTGCAGTTCCCCATGTCGCCTTGGCTGTCTGGGTTTGTCCTGTGTATGGATTCATAGTTGTGCATCCTGTCATCAATGCCAGTATTGCCAAAACAGAAACAGTTTTTTTCATATATTCTCCTTTGTTATTAAATTCGCACAAGTATTTTATACCATATTATTTATAAACACAAAAACAAAAAGCATATCAGTCTAAAAATAAAAACCGATATAAAATCGGTTTAAATCTTTGGTGGGTGTTGAGGGACTCAAACCCCCGACCCTCTCGGTGTAAACGAGATGCTCTAATCAACTGAGCTAAACACCCAAAAGGTTAACAGCGGACGAATGATATAACATATTTTCTTAGTTGTCCAGTATTTTTTTGCCGTCTTGCGCATTGAATACTTCTTTATCAACGGTTATGCGTCCATTTTTATATTCAGGTCCCTTCTGAGATTTTATCCCGCTGCGCCACATTACCGCCCCATCGGATAATGCGATTGCATACAAATTATCATCTGTCCCAACAACAAAGGCAAAATCACCGGCCAGGACAAATGGTACCGCTACCCCGATATTCACACACCACTTTTTTACCCCAGAATAAGAATTTACACGACAAAACGCATCGCCCAACCCGCCAACATACACAGATTGTTTATATGGAACAATCGGTGCAATAATATCAACCATTGGTGCACCACCGGTTATATTGCTGGCGCGATAAATATCTGCAATCCATGCAATTGCCCGTGTTTTTGGGTTAATTTTTACCAATTCACCCGTGGACAGTCCCGCATAAATATACTTTCCACTGCACACAGGTTTAACCGATGCTGAAACTGTATTGCTGGTTGGAAAACCGCTGAAAACCCTGCGTTCTCCGTCCCATACAATGTTATTTGAATCCTGGGTATAATCACAATTAGAGTTATCGAATACAAACGCCGTCTCGGGCAGATTTTCAATGGTTTTATTTTGTACCTGAACAGTATTGGTATCAAATATAGGCGTGCGATTTCCGGGCAAAATCGGATCATGCTTATCACAAGCGCACACTGCAAACAAACAACACAAAGCGATTGATATTCTACGCATTTTATTCCCCATTATCGCAGTGTTGCCGCCGTCGCCGCGATTGCGGATGGTGTGTTTTTATCCCCAATCAGCGCGTCCAAAATTTCATCTGCCGCATCTTTGTTGCCCGACGCTAAATACTTTTGCGCCAATGTTATACGCGTTGTGTAATAAAAAGGCGAAGATTTATCATCCATATTCCCCAGGAATTTTTTCATTTCGTCTGCGCTCATATCATCGCCACGAATTCCCACGATATGCAGACGCGCCAAGTCGCGAAAATCGCGCGTATTACCATCCGAAGCCAGTTTTTCCAATTTTGCTACATCTTTGTCCAACAAATAAGATTGGAACAGCGCCAAATCGGCTGTTGCCCCCGATGTGTCATCCGCCAGTGCGGCCAGCGCATTAGCATCCATATTTTCGATTGCCATTTCGTATGCGGTCGCGGTTGCAATTTTGTTTGCGCGATATGTGCGCAGTCCTAATTGTACAGATGTCGCTGCAATCATAATCAGTAATACCACAACCGTAATGTGTTTCGAGTATTTTTTGATAAACTGTAAAGTCTTTTCATTGTTGACATCTTCCCAAACTTCGCGATACAAGGCATCTTCCATATGCTCGGCACGGGTTTTTTTAGGTGCTTTGATTTGTTTGTTTCTTTCCAGTATGGTTGCCATGATACTATTCTCCTGTACTTGATAATTATTTATTTTTGTTATACTATAAAAGTTATGAGCAAGGAAATCAAGACCACATTACCAGTAAAAAACAACATTGGCATTGTTGCTGCGCGCGGGGTCAATGATGACTCGTCTTTGGCCCAGTATATTCAAAATGTACAAAAGATACCTGTCTTGACGGCTGAACAGGAATACGAATACGCAACCAAATGGGTGCAAGACCGGGATAAATTTGCGGCCGAAAAACTGGTGGCCAGCCATTTGCGCATGGTTGTATCGGTTGCGTACGATTATAAAAACTATGGCATACCTGTTGGTGAATTGATTGCCAGTGGTAACATGGGGTTGATGCAGGCGTTGCAAAAATTCGACCCGGACAAGGGATTTCGTTTTTCCACCTATGCCATGTTCTGGGTCAAGGCTGAAATTTACGAAACTATTTTGAATAATTGGTCAATTGTAAGAATTGGTACATCTGCGAATCAAAAACGTGTATTTTTCAATCTGGCGCGGGCGAAACGTGCATTAGGAATTATGGATAATAATCTGACGGCGGACCAGACCAAGCAGATTGCAAATTATCTGGATGTTTCCGAACGCGACGTAGAACGTATGGCCACCCGTGTTGGTGCGCGTGATTTATCTTTGAACGCACCATTAAACTCGGACGAAGGCGCGACCGATATTTTATCGAACATGACTGATGGCCGTGAAACAATCGAAGAAACATTGGAACAGGTTGAATTTCGTCGTCGCGGCTATGATTTATTGAAAAAGCATTTGGCCAAGATGTCCGAACGAGACCGTGCGATTTTAACGGCCCGTAAACTAAGCCAACCTGCTGCTACATTGGAATCTTTGTCGCAAAAATACGGAATCTCGCGCGAACGTGTACGACAAATCGAAGAACGTGCATACAATAAATTGCGTGATGCTATATTGAAAGAAACAGGGGAACAAAATTAAATGCTTGGGATAAAAAAAATATACACCGCATTGGCTGTATTAATAATAGCGCCGAATGTGGCGCATGCATTGCAATATGATATGGGAAAATTTTCCGCTCGTTTGACGGGTTATTTGACAGGCGGTGTACTAAATCCAGAATTTGAAGACCCGCTGTTTATTGGCGATTGGCGTGGTCGTGTGCAAATGGCCTATGCATTCAATGAAAGTTATAAAATAGGCGCTGTTTATGCCATGGATCAGGCGGCATTAGACAATGGTAATTTTTCGCGCGAAACATTCGGTTATTTAGAGGCGCGCAAATTCGGCCGTATAGAATTTGGTTGGACGGATTCGGTCGCGCGTAAATTAGGTGTTGGTTTGCCAGATGTTGGTGGTTTGCGCATAAATGATCGTCCTTTGTATAACGACAAGATTATTCCAGATGGCGCTGTTATTGCGGACACGACTTTGACATCTGGTCGCAGTGACCCGCGCATAAATATAGTAACCGCCCCGATTAATGGTGTTCAGTATGGCGTGTCGGCGTCTGGTTTTGCCAGCAATTATGACTATGCCGTGGACACAGGTCTAAAAATTCGTCGTCCATCTGGTAAAATCAAGACTGCTTATGCATTGGGACTGTCTTTTATGGATGCACCGCGTGATTTTGACAACGAGATTTATACCCATGGTGTCACCGCTGATTGGCGTGCCCAGTTGTCGTTGGGCATGAATCTGCAGTATAACAGTTGGGTTTTTGGTACAACAGCGCGCGTTATTTATGACCAAGACCCAATTGGTGAAATTTCTGATGGATTTGTTATCGGTACAGGGGTCAGTTATGATTTTTTGCGCTACAGTGTGTCTTTGACGTATATGTTGTCAGACACCGGCGTTTGGCAATCGTATGCGGATGACTTTATAGACCACATGGGCATAGCTTCATTCAGGTATAAATACAGTGAAAATCTAGATGGTTGGATATCAGGAGGCATAACTTCGCAAACGCCTTTTATTTCCGCTGGACTTCGATTGACTTTTTAATGACTTGATTGTTTTTTTATGATATAATTCGCGCAAGAGAATGAAAAAAACGCTGACATGTTTTTTTACGTTAATGCTTGTTGTGCCTGGTGTTTTTGCCGCCGAAGGCACTATTTCGCGTGCGATTCCTACAACTGATAATGGTTCTGGTACAAACAATATAAAGCGCACAGTGACGACTGGCACAATGCCTGCACGCACGGCAGTATCGCGTGTTTTTTCTGGTGGTGGCACAGATGATTTGACCCAATCTCGCACAGGCGGTGTTGTGTCTCGTTCTGTTGCCACAGGAAAATCGGACAGGGGGTCTGCTCGTTCTGCTTTGGAAAACGCTGTAAACACGGTTGGTCGCAACGAACGTGTGTCCAAGGCCAGCATAAATAATAATCCGGCTGTCCGTCGTGCAGGTTTGACACTGCGCCCCAGCACGGCCGAGGTTGGGGGACGTGCCACCATTGGTGGCACGGGTGTTCAAACAGGCTCTAATATAGACGAGGTTGTGCGTGGTGTAAAATCACGTGCGGCATCAAATGTAACCGCCGAAGATATAGCTCAGGCTACGACTCGTTTAGAACAGACGGCCACATTGAACAAATCTTGCCAGGCGCAATATAATGAATGTATGGATCAATTTTGTGCGGTCATTGATGCGAACCAGGGGCGTTGTTCGTGTTCATCAAATCTGACCCAATACACCAAAGTGGAAGAAGCGGTCAAAGAAGCAAACACCCAATTGAACGAGGTTGCACAACTTATCCGCTATGTTGGTTTGTCTGCGGACGAAATCCGCGCCATTATGACCGAAACCGAAGCAGAAGAAGCGCTAAGCGGCACCACCGATACATCTGAAACGCGCAATATGCTGGAAGAGATAGAAGATTTAATACGCGATCCATCATCAGGTTCGGCCTATTATTCGGACACATCAATTAGTTTGGATATGGATTTGGATTTTTCTTCTGAATCAGAAGATATATTCAGTCTGGATTTTTTAGACATGGGCGGCACATCCAGTTTTTCAAATTTGCGCGGTCGTGATTTATATAATGCGGCAAAAAAACGTTGCAACGCAGTTTTAAATCAGTGCAAAGAGGCTGGCGCCACAATTGCCCAGGTTACTGGCAATTATGATTTGGCTATTGACAAAGATTGTATCGCATACGAGCAAGGTTTGAAAAAAATGAATGAAACCTTGGTATCTAATGTACGCAGCGCAAATCGCATGTTGCAAAAGGCGCGATTGGCTGTTCTTCAAAACAAAAACCAATACGATGCCAAGGGGTGCATCGGTGCGCTGGAAACTTGTATGAAGGACGATATGGTTTGTGGCGATGACTATTTCAAATGCGTTGACCCGACCAAGGTGTATATAGATGAAAATGGCGATGTTGTTTTGGGGCAAAAAATTTCAAATATCACCGCATTTATGACAGGTTATAACAATGCAAAAATAAACAAAGAATTTTTAAGTAACGCGTACACATCCCAGGATGTAGATGCCATCAGTTGTAGTGCCGATCCAGTCGGTTCGCCCGCCACAGGTGGTAATGACGGTTCCTGTGTTGCGAAATATTTATTGCAAAAAATCGGTACCAAGCAAAATGTCACAGACGAAGGATTATGTCGTGCCGTTTTGGACAAGTGTCAGCGATATACATACAATTCATCGGGCGAGTATAATCCATACAATGACATTGTTGTAAACTATGTTCAGCGCGCGTTGGTAAATATCCGTGCAGCCCAACATCGTGTTATTTCGGATTATGCGTCCAGCTGTATGGTTGATATTGCCCAGTGTTATAATCAACAGGTCAGCCAGGTTAATTCTTGGTCATCTAATGCCAGCGTCAACAGCATATATAACATAATGCGTGGCGCGTGCCGCAATGTTGCACTGACGTGTGCCTATGCGATATTTGATGGTGAACCTATATGCACAAACGAGCAGGGGCAAATTGTATTTGGTGAAAGTAATTGCCAGGATGTGACAATATATAATCAGCCAGAAGAATATATCAATGCAATATCTGAAATGTTCTATCAGTCATTGTTATGTCCAGATAATTCTACGTATCAGCAAACAGAACACACAGGTCCATTTGGCAATGGTACAGAGTATATCAACAGTCGGTGCAAATGTAATACAGGATACGAAGCCTGGGGTGAACTGTGTGTAGTAGCATGTCCGTCCAACAGTACGCGCAACACATACGGCACTTGTGTATGTAATCCTGGATCTACTATGGTGAACAATGTGTGTCTGTCTTCATCAGATGACACCGAAGATGACACCGATTCATCCCAATCGCCTTAGGCTGTGCAGCAGAAAAATATACCGCCATTGGCGGTTTTTTATTTTTTATTTTTTCTAAACTCGTCCAAAGACACAACCCGTCCCAGGTCAGGCACGGTTCCTGGTTTTTCGTCCAATGGCAATTCCATATTGTTGTCTGTTGCGGCTGGTTGTATTTTTGTCTGGAAAGACAACATAAAATCAACCGACGGATCCTTGAATTCCACCAGCGCAGAAAAAGGCACACGAATAAAGAATGGTCGTCCATCAAAGGTTAATTGCACCCCAAATTCTTTGTCTGATACATGCAGGTTATTATACGAATACTGCAACACAATAGTCATAATATCTGGATAACGTATACGCAGGAAATCCGGCAGTACAACGCCACTATCGCGTGTGCGAAAAGTGATAAAGAAATGTGTCCCATCACCCAATCCGTTAAACTGAGCATGAATCAGCGCATCTTTGACGACCGATTTCAATGCGTTATCTAATAAAGTCTGATAATCAATACGTGCCATATTTTTCACTCCGCGTATACTATATTACTTATTGCCCCATTTTCGCAAGCAACAAATACAGCGTTTCCTATATTACAGAAATTTTCCGCATCCAACCCAGTGGCCCACACCTGTGCATTTGATTTTCCCAGTTCTGCGAACAGATTTTTACGCGCATTTTTATCCAGATGTGCCGCAGCTTCGTCCAGTAAAATAATTGGACCGCTGCCGGTTTTTACATGCACCAGTTTTGCGTGTGCCAAAATCAAATCAATTATCATCATTTTTTGTTGCCCTGTACTGGTCAAATAAGCCGGCAACTTCAATTCGTTGTTAAATACCCCGAAATCGGATTTGTGTGGCCCATCCAGAACCATTTTATCGCCCACCAATGCACGATTTTGTCTCAGGTATTCTAGGTACGTCCGTTCTGTGTTCCCAGCTGACATTCCGTCAATAAGCATTTTTTCCAGCATTCCCGACACAGAAATCGCACACCGTGTTAAAAAATAGTTTATTTCACCTGCGTATTGAATGCGCGTCACAGCAATTGCCACAGCCACCCCCGCAATTTGCGCATCCAGCGCGTCCAACCAACAAGAATCCGCCCCACTTTTTAATGCAAACGCCCGTTCGCTTAGCAATTTTGCCAACCGTGCTGTTCGTCCTGGATGAGTTGTATCAAAACTGGCGCACAGTCTATCGAAAAACGCGCGTCGTTCCCCTGCTCCATCTACAAACAGCCTATCTTCGCGTGGTGTAACCCAAATAATTCGTAAATATCGCGCCAAATCGGCCAAGGGCGCATTATCTCCGTCTATTTTTGCGCGTCTGTTTGATTCTTCGCCTGTGTATTGAATTGAAATTTCTGTATCATTGTTCAGTGTGGCAAAGACACTAAAACCGCCCTGCCCCCCAAATCGCGCCATATCCCCCATATTTGCGCCCCGCATACCGCGCTCGCCACCCAGCATGGACACAGCTTCTAGTATTGCGGTTTTTCCTGCCCCGTTTGGGCCGGTTATGATAATATTGTGCCGCCCATGCGTTTCAATTCTGCACATGGCGTGGTTGCGAAAATCGGTTAAGCTGATACTGTTAATCATGCGCCTATTCTACAAGAAAAAGAAACCTGTGCACAACAAAATATATTTGCTCTTTGTTTGCCTAACAAGCAAATGCAAAATGTATTCCAACACTAACCACTAACCACTTACACTAACCACTAAAAAATCCCCCGACGGGGGATTTTTAATACATAGTCTGCAATACATGCTTGTTTTTGTCCAGATTTGATAACATTTTACCGCTGCCACACGCAACACACGCCAGCGGATTATCCACCAAGAACACGGGTAACCCTGTTGCTGCGCGAATTGCAATATCCAACCCACGCAACATAGAACCCCCGCCTGTCATCGCAATGCCCAGGTCAGCAATATCGGCGGACAATTCAGGCGGTGTTAATTCCAATGCCTGACGAACGGTATCGACAATCTTGGATACAGTCTGCGCCAACGCGCCCGCAATTTGTGTTTCGGTGATAACAGTTTCGCGCGGTGTTCCTGACAACAAATCGCGTCCTTTGATTTTCATGGTCAGTTCATTTGCCTTGTCTTTTGGTGCGATTGCGGTACCGATTTTCTTTTTTATTTCTTCGGCTGTATTTTCACCAATCAAAAGATTCTTGTTCTTGCGCACAAAGTCTATAATATCAATATCCATCTGGTCACCCGCTGTACGAACCGCATTCGAGTACACAATCCCACCCAGGGACATAACCGCCACTTCGGTTGTGCCACCGCCGATATCCAGCACCATAGACCCCACAGGTTTTTCCACCGGTAACCCTGCCCCAATTGCGGCGGCGGTTGATTCTTCGACAATGAACACCTTGCGTGCGCCGGCGGCATCGGCTGCTTCTTGAATTGCGCGTCGTTCCACCTGGGTTGCACACGATGGCACGCAAATAATAATCAGTGGTGCGGCCAACGGGTTTTTATGATGCACCTTGCGAATAAAATACTTAATCATCTCTTCGGCGACTTCAAAGTCAGCGATAACACCATCGCGCAAAGGACGTACAGCGGAAATAGTCCCTGGTGTTCGCCCGAACATCTGCTTGGCCTCGGTTCCCACCGCCAAGATTTCTTTGCGTCCCATCAATCGATTTTCAGCCACTGCCACAACGGACGGTTCATTCAATACAATCCCGCGTCCCTTGACATAAATCAGTGTGTTTGCCGTTCCCAAATCAATCGCCATATCTGCTGAAAAGAATTTCATCAACCAGTTATACATATTTTTCCCCATAAATTACGATTTTGATGATTTTTTTGAACTATAAATCACGATATTGAAAAAATCAAGACACCCCTATAAATTTATTTGATTTCCCAGATATTGTGATAATATGTGCACACTATGAAACGCGATACAATTAAAAATCATGCTGACTTTTTGATGGGCGAAAACGCCCCGGTTGCAAAAAGCGCCTATTTTCTGGTGCGGGTCAAGCCTGCAAAATTTCCAGATGATGCGCGCTATGGAATGATTGTGACTAAAAAGACATTCAAGCATGCGGTTGACCGCAATCGTGCCAAACGCATGATGCGTGATTGGATAGCGCATAACGAAAACATGATGCATCCCGAATGGGATTATGTATTTATAATTCGTCGTGCGATAATTGACGCCGACCGAACGTCTGGTCGCACGGCCATGAAAAAGGCGCTACATTACCTGCTTAAACATGAAATTACCGGCCAATAAATTATCTATACTTCAGCGCACAGCAATTGCAGTGGTATGCGCGTATCAGCGCATAATTTCGCCTGTGTTTGGCGGTCGTGCAGCATGCCGTTTTGTGCCCAGTTGCAGTGAATATACCCGAATTGCGATTGAAAAATATGGTGCGTTTCGCGGGTGCTGGCTGGGGCTAAGGCGCATTTGTCGTTGTCGCCCTGGCGGTGGGTATGGCTACGACCCTGTTCCTTGACAATGGGCGCATATGTGATACAATTCAAGTCTATGCATGACAGTAAATTATACATAAAGGATTAAATATGTCATTTCGTGCAACTGTTGAATCCATGTCCAAGATTATGGATGATATGGGCATAACAGAATTGGATCTAGAACGCCAATTTTTATTTGGCGTGTATCGCAAACATATTCATTTATCAAAGCAACAGGCGGTAACGGTTGCGCCCGCGGTTACATCCGGCGAAGATAAGTCTGTAAAACACGAATCTGCCAAGACAACTTCGAATGGTTATGCTTTGAAATCTCCTATGGTTGGTGTTGTATATTTGGCGCCAGAACCCGGCGCGGATACATTCGTATCTGTTGGTACTTCGGTCAAGGCTGGCGATACTGTCGCATTGGTCGAGGCTATGAAAACATTTAACCCAATCAAAACTGACAAAGACGGCATTGTTTCTGAAATTTTGGTTTCTGACGGTGCGGCGGTCGAATTTGATCAGCCATTGGTTGTAATTGAATAAAAGCATATAAAATGCCACAAATAAAAAAAGTATTGATTGCAAATCGTGGGGAAATTGCCCTGCGTATAATTCGTGCATGTCGTGACATGGGGATTCGTACGGTTGCGGTATATTCAACTGTTGATCGTTCTGCTATGCATGTGCAACTGGCGGATGAATCCGTATGTATTGGCCCGGGTCCTGCCCGTGAATCTTATTTAAACGAATCTGCAATTTTAACGGCGGCATTATTGACCAACGCAGATGCAATTCACCCGGGATATGGATTTTTATCTGAACGCGCTGATTTTGCGCACAAGGTTGAACAGCATGGCATGATTTGGGTTGGACCCTCGCCCGATATGATAACCAAAATGGGGGACAAGGTTAATGCCAAGCGTACCGCAATAGAATGTGGATTGCCGGTTGTACCGGGGTCTGATGGTGCGATTGAATCATTGGAACATGCGCTGGATGTGGCCGAAAAAATTGGTTATCCCGTTATGTTAAAGGCGGCATCTGGTGGTGGTGGTCGCGGTATGCGTCCTGTTAATACGCCAGATGAAATGGCCGAAGCGTATCAGTTAACAAAAAACGAATCTGCGTCGGCATTTGGTGATGACACATTGTATATGGAAAAATTATTAACCCACCCACGCCATATTGAATTTCAAGTCCTGGGTGATAAACATGGCAACGTTGTAATATTTGGGGAACGCGATTGTTCGCTGCAACGCCGCAATCAAAAGGTTATGGAAGAATGTCCCGCCGCCATCTTAACCCGGAAACAGCGCGATGATATGATTGAAATCTGTAAATCTGCCGCGAAAAAGATGGGTTATACAAATGCTGGCACCTTTGAATTTATGTTTCAAGATGGCAAATTTTATTTCTTGGAAATGAATACGCGTCTTCAGGTGGAACATCCTGTTACCGAAATGGTTTATGGGGTTGATTTGGTGCGCGAACAAATCCGAATTGCGGCCGGTGAAAAATTGGGGTACACGCAATCTAATGTTATCCCAAATGGTCATGCGATTGAATTTCGCATAAATGCCGAAGATCCCGAAACATTTATTCCTAACCCTGGGCAAATAACAATGTATGCGCCATCTGGGGGGCTGGGTGTTCGTGTTGACAGCGCGGTTTATACAGGTTACACAATCCCGCCGACCTATGATTCCATGATTGCAAAATTAATTGTTCATGCTCAGAATCGTCCCGCGTGTATATTACGTGCGACGCGCGCCCTGGATGAATTTGTTATCAAAGGCGTAAAAACAACTATTCCATTACAGCAAAAACTGTTAAAAAACAAAGATGTGAAACAGTTAAATTTTGATAACAAATGGCTGGAAACCTTTTTAAAGTCTGACAAATAATCCAAACCCATGAAAATGGGTTTTTTTGTGCAACAGATGGGGGAATTTATTCCTTGCCAGACAGAACTGTTTGTTATACGGTAAATACCGTACAATATTTATTTATGGGGGAATTTTATGGTTAGTTTTTCAATAATTATGCCGACATATAATCGCGCGTATTGCATAGAAAATGCAATTAAGCATATATTTGCTCAAACCCACACAGATTTCGAATTATTGATTATTGACGATGGTTCTACCGACAACACAGAAAAATTAATCCAGAAAAAATACGCCAAAGAAATAAAAAGCGGAAAAATAGTTTATTACAAAATAATAAATAACGCCGGTGTCTGCGCTGCCAGAAATCTTGGGTTGCGATTGTCAAAAAACGAATGGATTGTTTATTGCGATACAGACAATACAATTCGCGCCAATTTTCTGTCCAGTTTTGCCACAGCGATTCAGGAAAATCCATCTGTAAAAACCTTTTATGCAAAACACAGACGTGTGGCTCGTGAACGTGTTTTGGGTCGTCCATTTGACTTTCAACGTTTGTGTCGTGGCAATTTTATCGATATGGGTGTATTTTGCCATCACCGTTCTTTGGTTGATGAACTGGGTGGTTTTGACATGAATATCAGACGTTTGGTTGATTATGATTTGATTTTAACATACACCAAACATTATCCACCTGTTTTTATTAATTCTATTTTGATGGATTACAACGATAAAGACGACCACAAAAGAATCACAAATTCCGAAGATGGTAATATGCAGTATATTTATCTAAAACATAATATAAACATCAAAAAAACGGTATTTCCAAAATGGGTTGCACGAATAATCTGTTGCTTTATTCCCAAACGCAGCAAAAGGAACAGTTTCATGGTTAACCACGTAAGGTACAAAAAAAAGAAATAAAAAACCGGCTTTTGCCGGGTTTTTTATGTACGTAATTTTTTTTGCATTTCAATTAAAACGGGCGTTTCTATTTGTAAATCCCGTGCGCGAGAAATCAATCCTTCCAATGCGCACAAGCCCTCGACAGTGCCGTGCGGTATATTCCCCTGGGCAATTGCTGCGCCACCTGCGAAATTGCGACTGGTTGGACTGGTTGCGCTTAAGAACAAGTCCCCTATTCCGCACAGCCCCAGGAAAGAACGCATTTGTCCCCCCATGGCAATCCCGATTGTTATAACCTCGTTCCAGGCGCGTGTAAATATCAGCGCGCGTTCATTTTCTCCGCATTTAACACTGTTGTATCCGCATATCAATGCCACCGCGTTTTTGCCGATACCGCAAATTTGCGCACCAACAACATCGGAACTGGTTTCCAGGAACAATTTATTCAAAGCCCTTTGCCCTGCTACAATTGCGCCATTTGTCCCCGCCAAGGTCGAGCCTGTTGGCACCCCTTGTGCCACCTCGGCTGCGAATTGTGGGCCAGATAACACAGCGTATTCAAGACATTCTGGAACTTCTGTTTGTAAAATCTCGACCATAAATTGTCCTGTATTAATCTCGGCGCCTTTGGTACAGATTATGATAGGTTGTCCGTTATATATATCGCGCGTTTTACGAATTGTTTCCCGAAAGAAAGCGCCCGGCACCACCACCAGCCATACGTCCATATCATGCATATCGGTCAGATTCGATGTTATTCGAATATCGCAAGGAAATTCGACGCCTTCAAAATCCTTGTGCTTTCCATCATAAGACCATAAAACCACATCGGCGCCACCACGCGCCACGGTTATCGCCAACGCAGTACCCCACGCCCCTGCGCCAATTACACCAACCCTCATTTTAATTTCCTTATTTTTTTTTCGATTTCGGGCACAATAATTAATCCATCATCTGACAAATCGATTGCCTGCATATATGCGTCCAAAGCTTTCTCTTGATTACCTGTATCTGCATACATGTCCCCCAGGTGTTCGAACAACGCGGAACACGTTGCGGATACCTCGCCCACACGCTCTAATACATCCAGTGCAGCATTTACCCCTTCGCGCTTTGCGATTACTGTCCCCAGTGTATCCCATGCCACAACATCTGTCGGATTTTGCTGTATCAACGCCATAGCATAGTCATATGCATTATCCAGTTCGCGATTCTGGGTTGCCCAAATTTTAGCCTGCAAAGACAAAATGTCTATATCCGCCATCAAGACCTTGGATGCTTCGCGTAAATCCCGCTGCGCTTTATCCAAATTGCCAAAAACGAAATATATATGCGCGCGCCTTTTCAAAAAGAACGCCCTGCCCATCTGATCCAGGTTTTCATAATCTATAGCGCGATTAATCACACGCAACGCATTACGTTTGTTTCCATGTTTAATATGATGTCTGACCAATTTATCCACCGCCGGCACAAACAGCGGATGTTCATGCAAAGCATCATGTAATTCATCAAAATTACCGGACTTTTCTGCGTTGCGTAAAATTCCGAACAGATAAAAAGGGCTGTCAGATTTGATTTTATCGAAATGCGCCCAATAGTTACCTTGGTTGTTCCAGAAAAAATTCCCCAGATAATAATCCACCACATTGTTATTTGATGAAAATTCTGGTGCAGTAATTTGCGCGAATCGCAACAGTAGCATTGATAAATCAGAATACATCATGATATGAGTGTGCGAAACATTTTGTACCAAGCTGAACGCCAGTTGATTTTTATATCCACTGTATATTGACCAATCAGGAATATTTTCATATCCCAAAATAAACATTCCGCCCGGCCTAGATGTAAATTCAGCGCGCAATTGCGTTGCAGCGTCCACCATATCATGATGTGTATAGAACGACATCAAATACAAATAATCGTTTATATTCATAAATTCTGGGGTGACTGCGGCAAAGTTTGCAGCCGCCTGTGGTATATCGCCCAATTCTGCGTAAATTTGCCCGCGTACAAACGATTTCCACGATTCATGGGTTGGCAGTTTATCTATAAATTTAAATGTATCTGTACGCCAATCATTTGCGATTGCAGACCATATGCGCAATGGGGCCGACAGTGCAAAATCGTCTGTCTTGTGACGCTTGTGCAATTCTTGCCATTTATCATTTTGGATTAAATACGCATCATAAATCAGTCTAGCGGACATGCTTTTTTCATTTTTTAGCAAGTGCGCATCAGATGGCATGTGACCACTTAAAAAATCAGATATATAAATTGCATTTTGGACAATTGGGTACTGCACATCACGCAGGTTTTTAGTCAAATCAGCTGCTGTTTCAAAATCATTTACATATATTGCATGTTGTGCCGCCAAAAACGAGCCGTATTTTGTAGCGGGAAATTTATAAGGTTCGCCCTGCTCTGCCGGTTTCAAAGCGCTCCAAATCGCCACGCCAGTGATTGTGATGATGGCAAACAAACAGATTGTGATAAATAAACTTTCTATTTTCTTCATTGTTATGCTAGAATAGTACTTATGAGCAATAATGTCAAATTTAAACAATATGCGCAACTGTTGCGCGAATGGTCTGGACGTATGAATCTGGTCGCGCCCAGTACGTTGGGTGATATCGAAACGCGGCATATCGCGGATTCGGCGCAGCTGGCGGACGTTTTACCAAAAAATGTTAATATCATTGATTTGGGCAGTGGTGCAGGATTTCCGGGCGTGGTACTTGCGATTTTGGGGTGGCGCGTGACATGTATCGAATCAATTGGTAAAAAGGTTGCGTTTCTGAACGCGGTTAAATCAGAATTAGGGTTGGATAACCTGACAATTTATCATGGTCGGGTCGAAGAATTTGTCCGGCATTTGCCGGCAAATTCGAACGATTTTGTGTTCACGGCGCGTGCCTTTGCATCTTTAACCAAGATTATGGATTATGTTGCGCATACAAAATACCGGCTTTTTCTGTTAAAAGGTCGCGAAATTGCCGGGGAAATCGATGCCGCGAAAACCAAATATAAATTTGAATACGATTTGACGCCATCTAAAACCGGCGATGGTTTTATAATTTCGGTGCGTTTTTGCCGGTAATTTCATGTGAAATAAATGTTAATTTGTTGAAAAAAGTGTGTTTTATAAAAAACAACAAAAAAGCCGGCAAAAGCCGGTATTTTCATGTTTGTTGAAAAAATATGTTGTTTCACATGAAATTGTTGATAACTTTATGATTTTATTGTGTTTTTGGTGTTAAAAATATAAGTCTTGACCGAATCGTGCGGTTTTTATAATCTTTAATTGAAAAAAATGGAAGGGTGTTTATGACATATATAATTGCGTTTGCGAATCAAAAGGGTGGGGTTGGTAAAACAACGACCGCTATTAATATAGGCGCATCCCTGGCAGCGATTAAAAAGCGTGTTTTGTTGGTTGATTTGGATCAGCAGGGTAATGCCGGTACGGGGCTGGGTTTCGAACGCGCGTCCCATCGTCAAAGCGTGTACGGCGTGATTATGGGGACGGCGAATGTAGCGGACAATATTTTATCCACGGCGGTGCCGGGGTTACATCTGTTGCCATCGTCCCAGGCATTGGCGGGGGCAGACGTTGATTTGTTGGATATGGAAAATCGTGAATTTCGTCTGCGTGATGCCTTGCGTCCAATTATGGAATATTATGATTATATACTGCTGGATTGCCCGCCGGCGCTGGGGTATTTAACAATTAATGCATTAACGACGGCAGATTCAGTTATTATACCGCTTCAATGCGAATTTTTTGCACTCGAGGGTGTGCAACAGTTAACTGACACAATCGATATCGTGCAAAAAAAATGGAATCCTGAATTAAAGATTTTGGGTGTATTGCTGACTATGTACGACCGTCGTTATGGTTTGACGCGTGCGGTTGACGAAGATGTGCGCAAAACATTTGGTGATACGGTATTCAAAACGGTTGTTCCACGCAACGTCCGCGTGTCCGAGGCACCATCCCACGGCAAACCGGCATTATTCTATGATTTTAACTCAACCGGTGCCCAGGCATACTTGCGTGTCGCGACCGAGGTGGTGGAAAGAACTATGGGGGGGACAGATGGCGAATAAATTTGGATTGGGGCGGGGGCTTGCTGATATCAGTGCATCGCGTGGCGCGATACCTGATATTTCATTATTGACCCAGAATGAACGTGTTGTTGTAAAACAGATTCCGTTGGCGCAGATTGGTGCAAACCCGGACCAGCCGCGTAAAACGTTTACAGAATCTGAATTATCGGACCTGGCGGCGTCAATCCGCGAACGTGGGGTATTACAGCCGATTTTATTGCGCAGTGTGTCCGGCCGTCCGTATATGTACGAAATTATCGCCGGTGAACGCCGTTTTCGCGCGTCCAAGATGGCGGGGTTAAACGAAATTCCGGCTTTGGTAAAATCTATGGACGATAACAACGCGCGCGAGGTTGCGCTTATTGAAAATGTTCAGCGCGAAAATTTAAATCCAATCGAAGAAGCGAACGCTTATAAAAATCTGATGGAATGTTGTGATTATGAATTAGCGGATGTTTCGCGCTTAATCGGCAAATCGGCCAGTTATATTCGCAATATGCTGCGTTTAACATCCCTGCCGGAATCTGTGCAAAGTTTAGTAGAGCAGGGCGAGCTGTCCGCATCCCACGCGCGTACAATTGCGACGGCTGAAAATCCTGAACAACTGGCGCATAAAATTATTGCTGAAAAATTATCAGTAGCCCAAACGGACAAATTGGTCAAGGCCACGCCCCGCGCAAAAAGCGCACGTACGCACGTTGCGAAAACAATTGATGCGGCGGATGTTCGTGAAATTGAATCAAAAATAAAATCTGCGTTGGGTGTACCTGTCAAATTAACCGAACGCCGTGGTGGCGCGGGCACGATAACATTGTCGTTCGTCACCCGCACCCAGTTGTATGAATTGGTGGAAAATTTAACTAAATAATCCCCTTCGCTGGCGAAGGGGTGTCGCGGATGCGACGGGGTAGTGGTAAAATAAGAACAAACAATGAAATTGCCTTTAAATAATCCCCTTCGCACCGCACAAGGGGAATTAGTTGCGCTATTGTATTATCGCCTTTTAAAGAAGGGAACGCGAAACGGACGGGGTATAAAAAAGTATCAAAAAAGCCGGGAAACCCCGGCAATTTTTATAAAACACCAACATAAATAAATTTGTTAATTATTTCCCGGTGTTTCCCGGCTTTTTTGTGTGTTTTTATCATCATCGTACCATGGTTCGTTTTTCTGCAAGATTTTGATAGCGGCATTTAATTCGCGCTGGCTGGCCTGCAGGTGTAAAAACACACGGTATAAATATCCGGTTTTGCGTGATAACGATTTGTGTTTTTTATATGTGCTAAGATGCAGTCCCATAATTGTTGCCCCCATTGAAAATAAAAAAAGACCACATTTGAAAAGTGGTCGGGATGTTCAACGATTGCAAACACAAACTCCATTGCTTTTGGCATAGCCTATTGTATAACAACGGCATCCCGACCTACGGTCAGGACAATTGATAGACTGGTGTTTGCTGGGCGTTGAAACCCTTTCCGCTAACAAATGTCTGTTTTTTATTATAATTTACGTGCGGAAAAAATCCAGGATTTTAATTGAAAATCAACAATTTTTTTAGTAGCCTGAACATACCTATAAAATCACAGGGGAATTGAACATGGACGAAAAAAAATTATCATTCGAAGACGCCTATAAACAATTAATGGAATTGGTGAAAAAAATGGAATCTGGCGAATTGCCTTTGGCGGATTCTGTTGCCGCATACGAACAGGGCATTAAGTTAAAGGCATACTGTGAACAATTGTTAAAAGAAGCGGAACTGAAAATCGAAACCCTGAAAGTGGGCGCATAATTTATTAAAATAAACGGATTTTATCGTGGCGGACAAAGGTAAATTAACCCCAGTTATGCAGCAATATGTTGATATGAAGTCTGAAAATCCAGACGCGTTGCTGATGTTTCGTTTGGGGGATTTTTATGAATCATTTTTCGAAGACGCGCGCACAATCAGTGCCGCATTGGGTTTGGTGCTAACGGCACGTGGCACCGACGGTGATGGCAACGACATCCCGATGTGTGGTATTCCGTGGCACGCGGCGGACAATTACTTTGGTCGTCTGGTTCGCGCGGGGTACAAGGTTGCATTGGTTGAACAAATGGAAACCCCCGCCCAGGCCAAGGCCCGTGGGCACAAGTTTATTGAACGTCGTGTTATTCGTGTTTTAACGCCCGGCACATTGACTGATGAAAATTTGCTGACGCCAAAAAACTCAAACTTTTTGGTTGCGATTGCGCCAATTGGTGGTGGTAAATACGATATTGCGGGCTGTGATATTTCAACCGGTGAATTTTTTGTGGGGACCACCGCCGAGCCGATTGACGATTTGGTTCGTATCAACCCGGCCGAGGTTATTTTTCCATTCCACACCGCCGAAGAAAAGACGATTTCCAAACTGCGCGAATTGTTCAAATCGGCCCCAGTCTATGAAAAACTGTACCATCGCGCGGACATAGATATGGTTGTATCGCGCGTGTTTGGTGGCGCGGTGGATGCGGGCGTTGCGGCAAAAAATACAGATGGTGCAATATGCTTGTTGGCGGGGTATTTGTTTAATACCCAGCGTGATGCCACAATTACATTTCGTGCGCCATACACATTCAAGTCAGGTCGCCAATTATTAATTGATTCTGCCACATGGCGCAGCCTTGAAATAGACACACCGATAAACGATGGTGGTGCGTGCCTGATTGATGTGCTGGATGAAACGCGCACGGCGGCGGGGGCGCGAAAACTGCGCGCATACTTGCGTAATTTATCGGCGGACACGGATGAAATCATTATGCGCCAATCGCATATTTCGCATTTTATGTTAAATCCAGATGTTTGTGCGATGGTTGAAAACATTTTGTCATCCATTCCTGACGTTGGGCGTTCTTTGTCGCGTCTGTTGTCGGGGCGGGGCACACCGCGCGATATGCGCAATATAACAGACTTTATTACCGCATTGCCACGGGCCCAGTTGTTGGCGCCGCGCCTGGATTCGGGCTTTGCGTCGCGCTTTGCTGAAATCAAGACGCATGGCGAATTATGTGCAAAATTGGTGCGCGCATTATCGGATGATTTACCGACATTTTTCCGTGATGGCGGTGTGATTCGTGCGGGTTTTGACATATCGCTTGATAATATGCGCCAATTATCAAATGGCGCACGTGAAACAATAGCGGGGTTGCAAACACAATACATCACCCAGACGGGTATAAACACCCTGAAAATCAAATATAACAATATTTTGGGTTATTTTATCGAGGTTCCCAGTTCTCGCGCCGAAGTTATGATGTCACCAGATTCTGGCTTTATCCATCGCCAGACAATGGCTGGCAACATGCGATTCACCACGTCGCGCCTGATTGACCTGGACAATGACGTCCGCAGCGCGGCGGAAAAGGCATCGGCAATCGAAGATGAAATCATAAAACAATTTATTGAATACATTCGTGATATCTCTGATGACCTGTTGAATACGGCGGATTTATTGGCGGATGCAGATGTGTGGGCTGCGCTGACACGGGTTGCGGATAAATATTCTTGGACACGTCCAACCATATCGGACGATTGTGCATTTGATATTGTTGGCGGCCGGCACCCAGTGATTGAATCTGTATTGCGCACGCGTGGCGATAACTTTGTTAAGAATGATTGTAATTTGAATACGCACGCGATTGCGTTACTGACGGGGCCGAATATGGCGGGTAAGTCGACATACCTGCG
Organism: Alphaproteobacteria bacterium; assembly: GCA_033345275.1. GTDB lineage: Bacteria > Pseudomonadota > Alphaproteobacteria > Rs-D84 > Rs-D84 > Enterousia. The sequence goes on along the minus strand of JAWPOF010000004.1, from coordinate 18,761 downwards.
TCAGAATGCATTGATTGTTGTCTTGGCACATTTGGGGTCTTATGTTCCGGCGGAACGCGCGAATATAGGCATTTGCGACCAGTTATTCAGTCGTGTTGGCGCATCTGACAATCTGGCGGCGGGTCAGTCTACATTTATGGTGGAAATGAGTGAAACCGCCAACATCTTGAATCGCGCGACCAATCGTTCATTTATAATATTTGACGAAATAGGGCGGGGCACCGCGACATATGACGGCATGGCAATCGCCCAGGCGGTACTGGAATACCTGGATGAAATGCAACCGCGAACACTGTTTGCAACGCACTATCACGAATTAACGGCATTACAGATGAACAATGTATCGTGTCTGACGATTGACGTTCGTGAACACAACAATGAAATAATCTTTATGCATAAAATAGTTGCGGGTGTGGCAAATCGCTCATATGGTATTCATGTGGCGCGCATGGCGGGTATGCCAAAATCGGTTATCGCACGCGCAGAATGTGTATTAAGTGCGCTGGAATCAAATGCGACACCAACCACGCCTGACAATTGCGCACCGAAACCGGCATCTGTGACCACGGCGAAAAAATCATGTGTTTCGGATAACATGTCGCCACAACTAAGTTTATTTGGTTAATTAAAGGGATTTTTTATGATTATAAAACCAAAGTATGTTTTTCAAGCAAACTCGTGCAATCTTGTTCAGCAAGAATTTTCAACCAAACAAGAATTGTATGATTTTATACACTCGTTTGATTTCAGAAGTCTGTATGACTCACATGGTAAACCAACAGACGGAATTACCCGCGGGTTTCGCGATCACCAATTCAAGGTTGGTGCGCGTCTGGTAATTGATATTGATGGATACCAGGCAAAATCAAATATTATCTGGGGGCCACAATATTATGTTGGTCGTTCTGCTAATTGTAATAACAATGTGCTAAGGGTAGAAATGCCGGTTGTTCCTGGGATACTGTACGGCAACCGACATTATTCGGAATATCACAAGATATTTGCCAATGGCGACATGGTTTATGACCCTGTCCGCATGCGCCAGGTCTATCCGCCATGCGATGGCCGCCCGTCCGAGTTGACTCGGTTTATCCAACAGATAGAAAAACAAAAATATAATCTGGACAAGGTAAGATGACACAATCTGGTTGGGTAATTTTAGACAAAGATTCTGGGCTGTTTTCACGAACGGCGGGTGGGCGTGTTGCGCGCATGTTGGGCACGAAAAAATTTGGCCATATTGGCACGCTTGACCCCATGGCAACGGGTGTATTGCCAATTGCGATTGGGGATGCGACCAAGATGATTCCTTTTGTAGAAGACATGGGCAATCATACCAAGGAATACCTGTTTTCATGTATATTTGGATTTGAAACGGACACGCTTGATATCACCGGCACGGAAATCGCACGTACCGACATTGTCCCAACGGAATCTGACGTGCGCGCCGCTATTCCAAAATTCTTGGGACGCATTTCCCAAATACCACCAATTTATTCGGCGGTGCACGTTGACGGCCACCGTGCGTATGAATTGGCGCGTCGGGGACGTGCTGTTGATGTGCCACCACGCAATGTTGAAATTTTTTCGCTGGAACTGACAGAAATTCGCGGCGCGTCGTGGCATTTTCGCATGCGGTGTACGCCCGGCACATATGTAAGAAGTGTTGCGCGTGATATTGCGATGGCCTGTGGCACGATTGCGACGGTTGATATGATACGCCGCACGCAAACAAACGGCTTTTGTATAAAAGATGCCGTCAAACTTGATTTTTTAGAAAAAGTGTTTAATAATAGTGGAAATTTAGGTAAAAACCTAAAGCCGGTGGATTTTGGACTGGGGGACATTCCGGTTCTGAATCTTACCCATAAAGACGCCGAATATTATAAAAACGGTGGCTTTATCAAAACGGGCGCAGACGACGGTTTACATCGCATTTATTCTGATAAAAAGCTTATTGGAATTGGTGTTGTATCAGATGGCGTGCTGCGACCAAAACGAACTTTATAAAAAAACAAAAGGAAAAGGTAATGTCCATTACAAAAACAAAAAAATCTGAATTGATTCAGGAATACAAGGTGTCTGATGTTGACAACGGCGGTTCCGTTGAATCCCAGGTTGCAATTTTAACAGAACGCATCCGCAACTTGACCGAACATATGAAGGCTAATCACAAGGACAATCACTCGAAACGTGGTTTGTTGCTGATGGTTAACCGCCGCAAGAAATTGTTGGCATATATCAAAAAGCGTAATGCGTCTGACTACGAAGCCCTGATTAAGAAATTGGGTCTGCGTAAATAATAAAAATCCCCCGATTGGGGGATTTTTAATTCCCCTCCGGTGGAGGGGGCGGACCGGCGCATGCCGGTGGGGAGGGTTGCTTATATAAATAAAAGTTTAGCGGGGTAAAAGTTCCCCTCCGTCGGCGGCGCACATGCGCCCCCGGGGAGGGGTGGACGCGAAGCGGACGGGGTGGGTTAACCCACCTCCCGGCTACGCCGTACTCCTCCCACGGAGGAGAACTTGTCTCTGTTCTTAATTTTTTTTAACAAGTAAATACTTAACTAAACTTTTATTTAGCGGGGTAATCATGACTTGTCCCACGAAGCCTTGGCGCAGTGGGATTCCACCACTAACCACTTGCACTTACACTAACCACTAAAAAAATCCCGCAATCGCGGGATTTTTTATTAAGCCATTTTGGAAACTTTTTTCGCCAATCTTGAAATCTTGCGTGCTGCGCGCTTCTTAGGCATGATTTTACCCGCAGACTTCATGATTTTGCTTTCTGCGCTGCGTACCGCCGTTGTTGCCGCTGCCTTGTCGCCAGATTCAATTGCAACTAATGCCTTTTTCGTCGCGGTCTTAACAGCGCTGCGACGTGCTGTATTAATTGCGTTTTTCTTGGCAGTTACCAAAATTCTTTTTTCAGATGACTTATGATTTGCCACGTTATTTTCCTTTTATTTTCGTTTTGATTTTGCTATTTTATAACAAACAAACACAAAATCAAGGAAAAATAACATGCTGTACATAATTGGGATTGTTGTTTCGTATTTATTGGGGTCTATTCCTATGGGACTTATTCTGACCAAGATGATGGGGCGGGGCGATTTGCGCCGTGTCGGCAGTGGTAATATCGGTGCCACGAATGTTATGCGTGTGGGTGGATTGCGAATGGCGGGCCTGGTTTGGTTGCTTGACATGGCCAAGGCTGCGGCGGCTGTATTTATTGGTAAATATATCGCGGGCGATGCGTTTGGTGCCTGGTGCGGGTTTGCGGCAATCGTCGGGCATTGTTATCCCGTTTGGCTGAAATTCAAAGGGGGCAAGGGTATTTCATCCTTGTTTGGCACCCTGTTGGCGGTCAGTCCCATGTCCTTTGCGGTATGTGGCATTGAATGGTTATTAGTTGCACTGACATCCGGTATTTCATCCTTGGGGGCAACGGTTGTATTTTGCTTAATACCTGTTTTGGGTTTTGCGATTGGCATACAGACGGGATTTGCATTTTTGGCGATTGGTCTGTTGTGCATGTGGCGCCATCGCGAAAATATCAAGCGTTTATTGTCTGGATCCGAATCGAAAATTGAATGGAAGTGGAAAAAATAGGATTTTCGGGGGCGCATCCCCCGTTTTTTGTTGTTTTTTTACGCATTTTATGATACAATACAATCCAAGAAGCAGTAAGGGGAAGGGAATATGAAACTTGTTTTATCTGCATTTGTAATCTTAACGTCGCTTGCGCCGGCGTTTGGTGTGGCACAGACAAGAATGACGACGACAGGGCGCAACAAACCCGTCGTGGCAAACAAGGTTACAACAAGTCCGCGCGCCGTTGCGCCAAAAAATCAGATTGTTGGTCTGGCATACAAAACCGAAAGCATTGTTGCAACAGATACAGACGATGTCACGGTGACAAAGGATAATCGTGACAAAGAAAAACGCGCCTGTATATCGAACAACATTGGTGTTGGAAATACCTTTGTTTGGGCATCACGATACAGCAATACGGCAAATTATTCTTCTATGATAGAAGATGTCGAAGAACCGGATAACAATACCTGCTTTGTCAAGGTAGAACTGAAATCAGACGATGCAAAAATCAGCGTCGCTGACTTCCCAACCAAATATTATGAAATGGGGCACAATATCGCATGTGGTGAATGGGTTGATTATGATATGTTAAAGGAACGCATCCTGGATGCCAAAAAATCTGCACGCACATGGGCAACGGTTGGCGGCGCGGTTGGCGGCGCGGCCATTGGTGTTGGTGCGATGGAATTGTTTGGTAATAGATGGATTGGTGGCGCAGTCGAAGGGCAAAAACAATTCGAGAAAGATTCGATTAAGTTGTTGCGTTCCCAGTTGGCTGTCCTTAAGGCGGAAAACGAACAAGATTATAAAAATTTTGTAGAAAGTTTGGGTGATTTAAAATGTGCCTGCCAGGAATATGAAAAAGAGTCAGGTAAAGACCCTTTACAACAATGCAAGAACTATAAATATGCATTTGAGTTATCTGAACTCAAAAATTGTAAAGATTAAAATTAATCCCGCTTATGCGGGATTTTTACTAACGCGCATTTTATGCTTTGTTTAGTTAGTTTTTTTGCCTAAGATAAAAAACATGTCAGATATATTCAAAAAATTATTAGTTTTACGTACACCTGGTATTGGCCCGGCAAAATATAATGCATTGATGGAAAAATTCGGCAACCTGGATGATGTTATTGCCGCGATAAACGCAACCCAAGAATTGCATGATGCCATATCGGACGAGATGGCGCGTGCCAAATCATTACATATACATTATATATCAGACCAAGATGACAACTATCCGCATGTGTTGCGCACGACCAAGAATCATCCGCCCATTATCACAGTGCGTGGCAATCTGGATGTGTTAAGTCGTGACATGGTCACAATCGTTGGGACGCGCCACGCAACGGCGGCCGGCATGGAATTGGCGGCCAACATAGCGCATGCGTTTGCAGAACATGGCACAGTTGTTGTATCAGGTATGGCAATTGGAACTGATACAGCTGCCCACCGGGGGGCATTGCGCGCTGTCTCTGGTGCAGGTACGATTGCGGTGTTGGCGGGCGGGGTTGATTATATATGGCCACTTGAAAACGAATCTTTGTATTGGGATATTGTTTCGCATGGTGCGGTAATCAGTGACATGCCTGTGGGCTTTACGCCCGCGGCGCCTAATTTTGTGATGCGCAATCGGATTGTAGCTGGTTTGTCGTCTCGGCTTATTCTGGGCGAAGCTGACCTGAAATCGGGTTCTATGACAACCGCCCGATTCGCATCGGAATTAAATCGCCAAATTTGGGCAATTCCGTCGCATCCCTTGGATTTGCGGTCTTTTGGGCCAAATTCATTGATTCAATCTGGTATTGCAAGATTGTGTATGGGGCCGTCAGATTTTTTTGCAATATCCAAAAAAGACGCATCAAAAGAAAAAAAAATAAAAAAAATTGATGGGGAAAATAATCTGATTGACGCATTGGGAACAATTCCCGTATCAGAATCTGTATTGGCAGAAATTGCCAAAAAATCCATTTCGGAAATCAAACGTGAATTGGTTGTGCTAGAATTGGGCGGAATTGTTAGAAAGGTTGATGGTGGTTATGTTCTTGCCTAGTTGGTTTTGTGTCTATACAGTGTATATACAAAGCGCGAAAATCAGGCAAAAAAACGAATCGTTGTCAAACAATCATTCAGCAAAAATCAATTAACCTTATCTTGCAAATTGATTTTTATCTTATAACTTATGTGACGTATCCAAAACGAAAGGTAACAGGAAAAAACAAGGCACAGGTTTGCAACAAAAAAATATCATAAAAGGTATTTTTATGTAGGTGTTTTTTACAACCTTTTTTGGACAAGGGAATCAAAGGAGAAAAAAGTATGCAGACAAAAGCGACAAAAATAGAAGCCAGCTTGGAAACAATCAAGGAAGCTATTGCCGCAAAATTTGATACTGCAACATATAAATCATGGATTTCACCGCTGACATTTGATATTGAAAACAACACATTGGTTCTGGGTGCGCAAAATCAGTTCTCGGCGAATTTTATTAATGGCGTACATTTTGGTACATTATCATCGGTTGCGTCTTCATTTGGTTTATCATTAAAGATTATTGTGCGCAGTGCATCTGTACCTGTTGCGCCTGTTGCAAATGATAATAACACACAAACATACGCGCCGGCACCTGTTGTGCAAAAATCAAACGTTGCATTTGATTCATTTATCACATGTGATGAAAACTTGTTTGTTGTTTCCGCGTGCAAGCGTGTTGCGTCCGGTGCGGTACCGTTTTCACCATTGTTCATCTATGGTGCGGCTGGCTGTGGCAAGACTTTATTGACGGAATGCATCTGTGGGGCTGCGACAGGTCATGTTGTAAAGATGTCTGGTTCTCAATTTGTGTCCGAATTTACACGCAGTCTGCAAGAACACAATGTTTTTGCGTTCAAAGATTTTTGTCGCAATTGTGATACATTTATCTTGGACGATGTCCAGGCGCTGTCCGGCAAACGCGCATCCACGGATGAATTTTTACAATTGGTTGTAGATTTACGCAATGCTGGTAAAAATGTTGTTTTGACTGCGAACTCTGCGCCCAACAATCTGACTGGTTTTGATCGTCATGCGCAATCTTTGTTTGCATCTGGTTTGGTTGCGGATGTAGTTGCACCAAACGCGTATGTAAAATCTGTTATGTTGCGTCGCGCTGGTGTCAAGGCGGATGTTGCAAACGCATTAAGTACACGCATTGCAAATGACGGTCATATGATAGCGGGCGTTGCGAAAAAGATTCGCGCCTATATAGATCTGATGGGTGCGGACGTCAATATGGACATAGCGAATCGTTTATTGGCGGATTGTCTGACAACAACAAAAACACCGGTTGTGGTGGTGCGTGAAATGTGTGAAAAGTTGGGTGTGTCCTATGACGCGGTATGTGGTTCGGGTCGTTCTCGTGGATTGGTATTGGCGCGCCAGACGATGATGGTTGTATTGAAACAGGCGACTCAGTTATCTTTGACAGAAATTGGCAATTTTGTTGGTGGTCGCGATCATGCAACGGTTCTGTATGCAATCAAACAAATCGAAAAGCAGTTGGCAAATGACTTGGTATTATCTGCCCAGATTCAGCAACTGGTATCTGAATACAAATAAATAATCTGTAAATAAAATTTGCAATTGGTAAAAAGTTTGTTATAATGCGTTGGCTTTATCGGGTGGTTATGCGCCCCCGTGGAAAAAGTTTTGGGTGGTTAGCTCAGTTGGTTAGAGCGTTACGTTGACATCGTTATTCTCCCTTGATTATTTGTTCTTTGAATTTTTCCTAGATTTCTGCTGTATACACTCATTTTTTATTCCTTTTGTTTTGTCGCATTTTCTTGTGTTTTGGAGCAATTTTGGAGCACTTTGTAGATTTTGATGCTTATTTTGCGTAGTTTGACATGGTGTATTTGTACATGTGTGCCATCTTATTGCTAACCCATTCATCAACATCATTGCGAGCGTAGACTGTTGTTCGTCCCCATTTTCTGAACGCAGGTGATTTACCTTGAGCTCTCATTTTTTCCAACAGCTTTTTTGAGGTCGGCAATCCACATTCATTTGTAAGATACACCGACAAGTCTTTTTCAGTAATATAATCTGTTTTGATTCCCATAATTATGCCCCTTGGTTTTGAATTTCTTGTTCAGCTTTGTGATACCCCTGTGTCAATAATGCATCTATGCTTTCTGATACAGTATTGGCCTTTGTTATCAGCTTTTTTAGTCTGTTGTGCGTATAATTCGCTGTTACACCACCGTTGCTGTGCCCTAACAAACCACCAATTTGTATTGCAGGAATATCCAATTCGTTGCATTGTGTTGCAAATGAATGGCGCAGACTGTGTGGATGTATTTTATCTTGCAGACCGGTAACAGATGCGCAAATTGTTTTTAGTGCCTTAGCGCAGTCCTGCCGATGTATTTCCTGTCCGTTTTTATCAATGCTGGGGAACAAATATTTAGAACTTCTGGCCTTGTGCATTTCTTGTAACAATCGTTTTGCAGCCGACCCAAAAACCCTTAGTTGTTCTCCGTCTGTTGTCTTTGTCTGAGCAAAATTGAAAAACTGTTGTTTCAAGTCAACCCTATCCCACGTAAGCCCCAGCAGCTCGCTTTTTCTGCACCCAGTCAACATCAATAGTTTTATGATGTCTATTGCCTGTGTATCTTTTCTAGCTTTGGTTTTTGATAGTTCAGCTTTTCGTATTGCGTAGCCAAGTTGTGCAAAAGATTCTTCATCAAGATATGCCACAGCTTTTTTGATGTGATTGATTTTTTCAAACTTTTTTGAACTCATCGGATTTTTCTCAATAAGGTCATGTGCTTCGCCAAAATTCAATATGGCATTCAACATTTCCATAACACGCTTGGCACATCCCGTACCACCTGAAACCTTGATGTATGAATGCGGGTTGTTTGGATTTTTATGTCCTGCAATAACAATTCTTTTGTCGCCAGTAGCAATCGCGGCCTGCAATTTCAAAACATCTTCTGTAGTCAAATCAGACAATCGTATATCACCTATAATGGGCATGATATGTCGTGTGATGCGACTTTTATCTACCTTTTTAGTGCTGGCGCGGACTTGGTGTTCGTTTTGATATTTTTCGCATAAATCTTTTACCGTAAAATTTTTGTTCCTTTTGGAAATTCTCAGACTGTCAGATTTGATTGTTGGTTTGAATTCGTCTAGCAAGTCGCGTGCCTCATTTACAGACATATCGGTTGTTTTGCCCAATGTTTTGGTTTGGCAGCGGTTGCATTTGTTTCTGTATTTGAATATGTATGTTGCACCAGTCTTTCCAACCCTTATGCCAAACCCACTAGTTTTCGTATCCCACACGTCATTTATTTTGGGTGCGCCTTTTTCGATTTGGATATTGATTTTGTTTACTAGCGTTTGAGTAATATTTTCCTTAGTTGCCATTTTAGCTGCCTTTTTGTTTCTCTTGATTTTTATTCCAAACAAGCTAAAATGACTTTTGAGGCAGTAATTCTAACTTGTTTAGGGTTCTGTTGGGGTGAATAGGTTGCCGCCTGTTCATCCCATTTTGTTTTTATTCCATATTTTCCTTTATATAATTCATGATTCTGTCGGCGACATCCGGTCTTTTTGTATAACGTCTACGAATGTGTGTATGTAATATATCGTCTGGCATCTGTTTGAAATTCATTGCTGTTTCTTCTTCTGTTTTTTCAGATACCGTCATCAAACTATTTCTTATTCTTACATACTCTTCTTCGGTCATGCTGTTGACCTTTTTTGCCATCAGTTCCATCATTTCCTTTGTCCATTTTGCGTGATTTGGCGTTTGAACCATGACACATTGTTCAAATTCCCTCTCCACAATAACAGCCTCGGTTTTAGTTTCTTGTATTGCTGCGTCCAATTCTTTTACTTCATTGGCACGTAAACAAAATGCCGATAGAATGTTTTCACGCAAAAATGTTGGGATAGGATGCTGACCAGAAATTATCAAAGAAAGCGTTGCAGGAGCTACCCCCAAATATTCAGATAAGTCGGCAATCCACATTCCACGCTCAGCACAAAATACTGTCAGCCATTTGCCAAATCGCGTTCTGAAACCAGCCATGTTTATTCCTTTTGTTTTGTTCTGATGATGACATTATAAAAAAAGTTTATAAAGTTGTCAAGAAGTTTATAAAGTATTTTTATAATCTTTTTTTCATCAATAATATCTTGCAAAAAAATAGGCCTAGTTTTTTGTTATTGTGCAATTTTTTTCTTTTTACTAATATCAGGAATAAAAGGAGATGATGTTATGAGTTTGAGTGCCAACGTACAGGAAAAGGCAAATCTGATTTGGGCGATTGCAGACAAACTGGTCGGCCCGTTTGAACCACATGAATACGGCGAAGTTATATTACCTTTTGTGGTGATAAAGCGTTTTGATTGTATACTTGCCGACACCAAGGACAAGGTTTTAGAAGAACACAGGGCCGTTCAAGGACTGGACAACAAAGAACTGATAGATGTCAGACTAAAAAAGGCCAGCGGAGTTCAATTTTACAACATCAGCCCATTTACATTTGAAAAGCTGTTGGATGCGCCAAACAATATCGCCAGCAATTTCAAGGCATATCTGGCCGGCTTTTCAGATAACGTTCAAAACATCATTGAAAAATTTGATTTTGACAAACAGTTGGCACGACTGGTGGACAAAGACCTGTTATATGTCATCATCCAAGAGTTCTGTTCAGCCAAAGCAGACCTGCACCCAGATAAGATAAGCAATCTGGAAATGGGGTATATCTTTGAAGAAATTATCAGACGTTTTTCAGAAGCACATAATGGCGCGGCCGGTCAACACTATACCCCGCGTGAGGTTATTCGCTTGATGGTAAATATCTTGTTTGACAGCGATGATGAAATATTGACCGACACAACCGTAAAAACCATCTATGACCCGACTGTTGGGACAGGTGGAATGTTGTCTGTGGCATCTGAATATCTGGAAGAAATGAATCCTGATGCCAAGCTGTTATGCTATGGCCAAGAAATCAATGATAAGACGTTTGCAATTTGCAAGGCAGACATGCTTATCAAGGGGGAAAACGCAGACAATATCAAGAACGGCAACACACTGGCGGATGATAAATTTGAAGACAGCAAGTTTTCGTACATTCTGTCCAATCCACCATTTGGTATTGAATGGAAGAAAGAAAAATCCGCCGTTGAGAACGAGGCAAAATTAGGGTTTGCGGGTCGTTTTGGTGCAGGTCTGCCACCGGTCAGCGACAGTCAGATGTTGTTCTTGCAAATCTGTATCAACAAATTGAATCCGGATAAAGGTAAGGCATGTGTTATTCAAAATGGGTCTCCGTTATTCAGTGGCGATGCCGGCAGTGGCCCATCAGAAATACGCAGATACCTGTTGGAACATGATTATCTGGATGCGATTATCGGACTGCCCAACAACATATTTTACAATACCGGCATTGCTACATACATCTGGGTATTATCAACCAAAAAGCCGGCGCAGCGCAAAGGCAAAGTCATACTTATCAACGCAAGCGAGATGTATGAAAAACGTAGAAAGGCATTGGGTGATAAAAGACACGACATTCCAGAAAGTGCGATTGCAGAAATAACACGTGTATACAGCGAATTCAAAGAAACAGAAATCAGCAAAATATTCAATACAGATGAATTCGGATATCGCAAGGTTGTTGTTGAACGTCCATTGCGTGATGAAAACGGTGATGTTGTTTTGAAGAAAGGAAAACCAGTTGCCGACCCAAAGTTACGCGACACAGAAAACATCCCATTGACCGAAGATATTCATACGTATTTTGAGCGCGAGGTTTTACCATTTGCCCCCGATGCATGGATAGATGAATCCAAGACAAAAATTGGGTACGAAATACCTTTTACGCGCTACTTCTATAAATACACCCCACCACGTAAGTCAGAAGACATCATGGCGGAAATAATGACATTGGAATCTGAATTGGATGCACTGTTGAAAGGGGTATCCAAATGAGAGAAATGAAACAGAGCGGTATAGAATGGGTAGGAAAAATTCCCGCACATTGGGAAATAACAAAACTAAAAACAAATTTTACCTACGAAAAAGGGAAGAACGCAGCGTTGTATACTAAAGAATATGTCGGCCTTCACAAAGGCAACTACCCTGTATACAGTGGCCAAACAGAAAACAACGGTATTATGGGAACTATAGATACATTTGATTACGATTTAGACGAGTGTGTGTTTTCGACAACCGTTGGTGCAAAAGTAATGACCCCAATGTATTTATCAGGTAAATTTTCTTTGTCACAAAACTGCCTAATAATGAAACCAATAGGAACTTATCTATGTAAAATGTTATATTATTGTTTAGAACCATTATTTGATTGTGAACGTGAACTTATACCATCTTACATGCAACCATCTTTGAGGTTTTCTGATTTGAATAAGTATTGCCTACCGCAACCACCTATACCAGAACAACAAGCGATTGCGGATTATTTGGATGGGGAGTGCGCGCGCATTGATGGCATTGTTACAACCCAGCGCCAGATAATTGAACGCCTGAAAGAATACAAAAAGTCAGTTATTACCGAGGTGGTTACACGTGGCCTGAACCCCGATGTGCCAATGAAAGACAGCGGTATTGAATGGATAGGCAAAATACCGGAACATTGGGAGGTAAGACGAATAAAAACACTGGGCGAATATAGAAACGGTCTTACATACAATCCTGAAAATATGGTCGATGAATCAAATGGCACACTAGTCCTCAGGTCGTCAAATATTCAAAATGGCAAAATAGTTCTTGATGACAATGTTTTTGTAAACACTATTATACCAGAACAGTTATTAGTGCATAAGGGCGATATAATAATCTGTTCAAGAAACGGCAGCAGAGAACTTGTCGGAAAAAACGCACTTATCAAAGAAGATATTATGGCTTCGTTTGGGGCTTTTATGATGATTTTCAGAACAAATTACCCAGAATACATAAGCTATATTCTAAACTCTGCTATATTCAGCTATTACTTGAGCACATTCTTCACAGCCACAATCAATCAGCTCACAGGAAGTAATTTTGGAAACATGCAAATCGTATTCTGTCCAGACCTAAACGAACAACAAGAAATTATAGATTATTTGGATGGGGTGTGCGCACGCATAGACACTATCATTGAAAAGCGCGAGCGGATGATAGAACTGATGACCGAGTATAAAAAATCACTGATATACGAATGTGTTACCGGCAAAAAGGAAATAGTTGATGTCGTGGAATGATTTCTTTTCTTCACAGTTGTTTGGGGTTATTATTGGGGCGCTGATGACCGGTGGTTTTACGTGGCTATTGGATTGCCTGCGATACAAACGCGAACGCAAGGCACATATTCAACAAAAGCGCGAAGAATTATATATTCAAGCATGTCATGTGTTGATGGAACATGATAAATACTGTCGCGACCACGAATGGCCTAAACAGTGCAAAGAAATGTTCAATGAATTACAGGGCAAAATGCTGATATATGCATCCAAAAAGATTTACAAACAATATTATACATTAGATACTGAAATTTGTTCTGTTTATGCTAAAATGAAATCCAAGAAACAACGTGAAGAAATGTCAAACCAGATAGCCGACAAGGTAGAAGCGTTTGCATCAGCAATGCGTAAAGAACTAGGTATAAAAGGAGTGTTATAATGGCCGGCGATAACCTGAAAGAAATCAATTTAGAAGCAGCAATAGAAGCATATTTGACATCTGATATGGGTGGCTATGCCAAGGGTAATCCGGATAAATTTGACCGTAAATTGGCACTGGATAAAGATACGCTGATTGAATTTGTAAAGAACACTCAACCCAAGGCATGGGAACGCTATACCCAGACGTATCCAACAAATCCCGAAGAAGTATTTATCGACAGGGTGCACACAGTTATCAAGCAAGCGCCAAAGGGGTTATTGCAAATTCTGCGCACTGGATTCAAAGACAGGGGAATTGAATTCAAGCTGTGTTATTTCAAGCCAGATAACAGCATGAATGAAGCGGATGTAGAACTGTATAACAAAAACATCCTGCATTGCACACGCCAGTTGCATTATTCGGTATCCAATGAAAACAGCATTGATATTGTTTTATTCTTGAACGGTATACCGGTTGTGTCAATGGAGCTAAAAAACCAATTCACAGGCCAAGATACATCAAACGCAATCGACCAATACAAATTTGACCGAAATTCCAAAGACACAATATTCGAATTCAAGAACAGGGTGTTTGTGCACTTTGCGGTTGACCTGTATGAAGCATACATGACAACAAAACTGGATGGTGTAAAGACATTTTTCTTGCCATTCAATCAGGGTTCAAATGGTGCAGGCAATATCGGTGGCAAGGGTAATCCAGCAAACCCTGATGGCTTTACAACGTCTTATTTATGGGAAAAAGTGTTATGTAAAGATATGCTGATGGAAATAATTCAAAAGTATCTGCACATCCAAATCACCCGAAACAAAAAGACCAAGGCAATCGAAAAAGAAACGATGATATTCCCACGCTATCACCAGTTGGACGTTGTTACAAAATTGGTAGATGACGTAAAACAAAATGGCGCAGGAAAAAGTTATTTGATTCAGCACAGTGCGGGTAGTGGCAAATCAAACTCTATTGCATGGTTGGCATATCATTTGGCCAGTCTGCATAACGACCAGAACGAGAAGATATTCAATTCGGTTATCGTTCTGACGGACAGACGTGTTTTGGATTCACAGCTGCAAGACACGATTACACAATTTGACCATACAACCGGCCTTGTTGAGCCAATCAAAGACGGTTCAAAACAGCTGCGCGATGCAATCAATAATAAGAAAGCGATTATTATTTCAACCATTCAAAAGTTCCCGATTATTTACAAGGAATTGGTATCTGAAAACAGGTCTTTTGCCATTATCGCGGACGAGGGGCACAGCAGTCAATCCGGTAAGGCTGCAGCAAGTGTTATTCAGGGTTTAGGCGATACAGAAGAAGAAACACTGAACAAATTTGCCGAACAAGAAGCACAAACCGAAGAAAAGCAAGATGAAGAAATGGACACCTTGGAAAACACACTGAAATCCCAAGGCCAGCATGACAATTTATCTTTCTTTGCATTTACCGCGACCCCAAAGGCAAAGACACTGAACCGATTTGGAACAAGGCAGCCAGACGGAACATACAAGGCCTTTCACGTATATTCAATGCAGCAGGCCATAGAAGAGGGATTTATCTTGGACGTGTTGCAGAACTATACGACATACAAAACTTACTACAAATTGATAAAAAAGACCGTAGATGACCCGCAACTGGAATCTGCCAAGGGTGCAAAGGAAATAACCAAATTCCAAACACTGCATCCGACAAATATTTCACAAAAGACAACCATTATGCTGAACCACTTTGTGAATGTTACAGCAGCTAAAATCAATGGGCGTGCAAAAGCTATGGTTGTTACCCCGTCAAGATTGCATGCAGTTCGTTATCTAAAAGAATTCAAAAAGCAGATAGAAAAGAACCAAATCAAGGGTGTAGATGTTTTGGTCGCTTTTTCTGGGGAATTGAAAGATGCGCACGAAACATATACGGAAACTATGTTGAATGTAGACAAGACCGGTGCGCACATCAAGGAAACACAGTTGCCGGAATACTTCAAAAACGATTTCAACATACTGATTGTGGCGGACAAATATCAGACGGGATTTGATGAACCATTGCTGCATACCATGTTTGTGGATAAGAAATTGAATGACGTAAAAGCAGTGCAGACATTATCCCGATTGAACCGCACCACCAAAGGCAAAACTGATACATTCGTGTTGGACTTTGTAAATGAACGCGAAGACATCAAAAACTCATTCCAAAAGTATTTCCAGCAGACAATTCTTGAAAAGGAAATCGACCCGAATGAATTGTATAAACTGCAAAGTGTTCTGATGGATGCGCAGATATGTTATCCGAATGAAATTGAGCAGTTTGCCGACATTTATTATTCAGGCAAGGAAACAGAAAAAGACCTTGGTAAATTATCATCCATTCTGAAACCTGCCATGGATAGATATAATGTGAAAACACCAGAAGACCAAGATAAATTCAGAAAGGCGCTGGGCAACTTTATCAAAATGTACGACTTTATTATTCAGATTGTCCGACTGATGGATAAAGATTTACAGAAGTTCTTTGTTTACGGTAAGTTCCTGCACAAATGTCTGAGAAAAGGTAAATCAGAACGTGTGGATTTATCAAACAAGTTAGTTCTGGAATACATCAAACAAACCAAACAAGAAGAGGGTTCAATCGTACTGGAAGACAAAGTCGGGAAAGCTAAACCTGTAGTAGGCGGAACAGGCAGCAGCACCAAGAAAACCGAACCCCTATCAGCCATTATCGAAAAGTTCAACGAACGGTTCGGCACAAGTTTTTCTGGTGAAGACAAAGTGTTGGAACAGGTTATTGACGATATGCGAAAAGACCCATACCTAGTCATATCAGCACAAAACAAAGACAAAACTGCTTTCAATACCCAATTTGATACAAAGTTCACCGATGTAATGATGGATAGGCACGCTAAAAACGATGAATTTTTCAAAGAGCTTCTGTCCGACAAAGATAAACTGGATTTCTTGAAAGATATGCTGGTACAGGTTGCTTTTTCTAATTTGGGAAAGAAATAATCATGGCAAATCATACTTGGAGCGGACATTTAACGTTGGCACGTTAAATGTCCTTCTAAGAAAGTCAACCCAAGTCACTATCGTTCGTCATTTTGAGTTCTAATAACAGTAACCAAGAGGGCGTTCAATGGCACAAAAAAGTAACCTGCATTATCGTTGGAAAGATGATAACCTAATCGTGAAGCGCAATGGCGGAAAGAATTTGATATTCCCAAAAGCATTGGGTGCTTTTCATAAAAAAGGTGAAATCATGGTAATTTCTTCTCTTGGAAAGCAAATACGCATTGACAAGTACGGACATCGCCATTGGTTGTAAACACTAGGTTTTATATAATCTTTCCGTTATAAACTCAAAATACCTAATTGATAATTGGCACATCTGCCCAACTACGCCATTCAGAAGCTTCGTTGGGCATAGTGCTTTTTTCAACAACCTAAACACACTGCAGAATGGCTTCTTGACTGGTTTTACAACTTCTTCTTTTTCTGGATTTTTCCGTTCTTTTGCAGACCTTTTACGTCTAGTTACACCTAACAAAGTAACAGCATCTTCTAATCTATCAATAGAAGTAATCTTATTACATTGAACAAATTCTTTGATATCATAATGAAAAATGCTATCCAAAGGGTTTATCTGTCTGATATCATAATTCACCAATAACTTTTTTATCTCTTCAGCTGTTACAGAGCCTTCTTTTTTTGATAACATTTTGGCGAATTTTTCCTTAGCGTATTCCAAAGCTAAGTGAATTTCTTCTTCAGAATACATAACACCATTTTTCTTTTTCATGTTCAACAATATATGACAATGGTATGGTGTATAATAAATTTCATGATTTTCAAAAAACACAACAAAATCAACAAGTCTTCTTTGCCAGTCATTTGTATCTTTGATTTTATTATTTTTTTGTTGATTGTACTTTTTATAAATAATCCCCAATTCAAAATCCTTCATAAATTTTCGTATATAAGTCTTTGTTGTTTCAAGCTTGTGTGTTTTTATACAAAATGGTAACTGTAAAGACATCGAATGAGTAAATTCTAGACTTTCTAACCATTCTACAATCTTTGTTTCTTCTTGATTTTCCATTTTTTCTCCATTTTGTTTTGTGTATAAAAATATACTTACCAGATTTTGGTATTGATACACGTTTTTGAGACCGCGGGATGAACCACACAATACCCAAAAGCGGTTTTTCACTATCATGCGTATCTTGATAAGATGTATGCATAACGCGAAGATATATAAACAACTCGCTGTCAGTTCTTTATATACCTCTTCATACACTGCAAATTCATGCGCAATGACCTCAAGAGCGCCATAAAGCGCCCTTGAAAAGCTTATTGCTTAAGCAATAATCACAATCCTGTCGTTTCTCTGAATTTGAACATTTTATTCGCTTGTCCTAACGTAATTTCTCTCCCACGTTTCAAATCTTCGATAACTCTTTTGACAGATGGGTCTACAGGCATCCTTAGGCACTCCGCTACACATACCATGTCTTCCCAATATTTTGCCCCCAAGGCCATAACTTCTTTTACTGGATAATATCCGATTATCATTCTTGGCATATTTTTCTCCTTTGTTTATTTTATGCCTTTGTTATTTTCTAATTATTTTTGTAAGAACTAACCTTGATAAGCAAAATTGCATTTTTATGTTTACAAACTGCTTTTTTCTGCTATTATAGCCTACGCACAGAACAGGTTTGGGTAAGCAGATTTGGTTTTGGAGCATTTTTGGAGCAGGCTATGTAGCATCTTTGGACGTTTCATAGCAGGATGTAGCAACAAAGATACAAACACCAAAAAAGCCCAATACAGTACAAATCTAAAAAAATCCTGTCAGTGTAAAGTTTTGGGTGGTTAGCTCAGTTGGTTAGAGCGTTACGTTGACATCGTAAAGGTCGTTGGTTCGAGTCCAATACCACCCACCAGATTTCTTGTCAGGGATAAAAAAATGCGAATGCAAAACTAAAATCTTTGGGAAACGTTAACGGGAATCTTTCGATGCCCCCCGTTGGCATCGTTTTTTTTAACAAAGGACAGATAAATATGGCAAAAAAATATCTTATTACTTCGGCACTGCCCTATGTAAACAATAATTTACATATCGGACATTTGATTGGTTGTTTGTTGCCCAGTGATGTTTATGCACGTTTTTGCCGGGCACGTGGACGCGATGTGCTGTATGTCGGCGGGGCTGATGAACATGGAACAACCAGTGAAATTGGTGCGTTAAAAGAAAATATGCCAGTCGAAGAATATGTTGATAAATACCGTGCCGCACATGAACAGTCCGTTCGTGATTTTAACCTGTCGTTTGATATATATGGACGTACACATACCAAATTGCATGAAAAACTGATTCAGGATTTGTTCGTTCGACTGGAAGAGCAGGGAATGCTGATAGAAAAAACATCTGTACAGCCATATTCAGTCAAGGATGAAATGTTCCTGGCCGACAGATTTGTTATCGGAACA
>JAWPOF010000003.1:0-31930 GCA_033345275.1 Alphaproteobacteria bacterium | reverse complement strand
AAAATTGTCGGCAGCAAAGACAAATGTATTTGCAAAACAGTTGAAAAAATTGGAAATTGCATCTGCTTTGTTCGTGGGCGCAACAGAATTAGATGAAAACTTCAAGAAATCTGCAGCAAATATTGCAAATGTTGACGTCTTGCCAACAATTGGTTTGAATGTGCTGGATATCTTGAAACATGAAAAATTAGTTTTGACAGCAGACGCAGTCAAAGCGGTTGAAGCAAGATTGGCGTAAACTTATAAGAATTGAAGGTAAGCAAAATGGCAGAAAAAAAAGTTACAGCAGAGAAAAAAGTCGTTGCGACAGCCGGTATTTATGATATACTGCGTCGTCCGATTATCTCGGAAAAGGCAGCAAAACTGTCTGAAAGCAACGGTGTAGCGTTCGAAGTCGCGATTGATGCGACCAAAGAAGATGTGGCACGTGCAGTAGAAGCTATCTATGGCGTTAAACCAACTAAGGTTAATGTTGTAGTTATCAAGGGTAAGGTTAAAACTTTCCGCGGTCGCAGCACTGGCACACAGCGCACAGTTAAAAAAGCGTATGTATCTTTGCCGGCAGATGCAAAATTGGATTTGTCCGCAAATATATAGTATAATAAACAGCTTTGGCAGAGAACCCAAATAAAAGGATGCTAGTGTCAGAGCGAGAAAACAAAGGTAAGATAAAAATGGCATTGAAACATTATAAGCCAATAACACCGGGGATGCGTGGGTTGACTCAGGTTGACCGCAGTGATTTGCATCGTGGGGCGCCAGAAAAGGCGTTGACAGTTGGTTTGAAGTCCAAAGGTGGACGTAATAACTTTGGTCATGTAACAGTTATGCACCAAGGTGGCGGTCATAAACGTAAATATCGTTTGATTGACTTTAAACGCAAAAAGATGGACGTTCCAGCGACGGTTGTTCGTTTGGAATATGATCCAAACCGTACTGCGTTTATTGCTTTGATAGAGTATGCAGACGGTATGCGTTCTTATATTTTGGCACCGCGTGATTTAAAGACTGGTGATGTGGTTGTTTCTGCGCAATATGCAGATATTAAGCCAGGTAACACAATGCCATTGAAGAATATGCCAATCGGTACAATCGTACATAACATCGAATTAAAACCAGGTGCTGGTGGTCAGTTGGCACGCAGTGCGGGTTGCTATGCGCAGTTAATGGGTAAAGACGGTGTTTATGCACAGATTAAATTGAACAGCGGTGAGTTGCGCAAGGTTCATTCCGATTGTTTGGCAACAGTTGGCAGCGTTTCTAATCCAGATCAGCGCAATGTCAACTTGGGTAAAGCTGGTCGCGCGCGTTGGTTGGGTATCCGTCCATCTGTTCGCGGTATGGCAATGAACCCAGTAGATCACCCAATGGGTGGTGGTAATGGTCATTCTAAGGGCCACGAACCGGTATCACGTACAGGTATTCCAGCCAAGGGATATCGTACCCGTAGCAATAAACGTACTGCTAAGATGATTATTCGCAGCAGACATTTGGCGAAAAAGAAATAAATAAGAAATAAACGGAGTAAATGATGTCTCGTTCAGTATGGAAAGGTCCTTATGTTCATCCGTCTGTGTTGAAAAAAACAGCTGTGGCGATTGAAAAAGATGACCGTAAACCAATTAAAACCTGGTCCCGTGGCAGCACAATTATCCCACAGATGGTTGGGTTGACGTTTGAAGTGCACAACGGTAATAAATTTATCCCTGTGTCGATCGTAGAAGATATGATTGGCCATAAGTTGGGTGAATTTGCACCGACACGTACATTTAAGGGTCATGCCGCTAATAAGAAAGCCGCAGCAGGTAAGAAATAATATAGGGTGGTAAGTTATGACAGCAAGATATGGAATTAAAGAAAATCAGGTGCGCGCATTCAATAAAATGATTCGCGTTAGCCATCAGAAGCTGAATCTGGTATGCGACATGATACGTGGTTTGCCAGTGGAACGTGCGGTTGATGTCTTGAAATTTTCGAAAAAGCGTGTAGCAGGTGAAGTGCTGAAAACTTTGTTGTCTGCGGTTGCGAATGCAGAACACAACAAAAAGTTGCCAGTTGAATCTTTGTTCGTCAAAGAAATTTGGTGTGGCAAGGCTTTGACTATGAAGCGCATTATGCCGGGGCCTCGTGGCAGTGCACGTCCAATTCTGAAACCATTTTCAAATTTGACAATTGTTTTGGAATCAGGCACAGCGCCTTCGAAAAAGAAAGCAGTAAAAAAAGAAACAACAAAATAAGGTAAGTCGTGTGGGGTGGTATGGAATGATAATTCCTGAATAAAGCGGAAACGCTTCAAGAACACCCCCACAAAGTTTAAGGAAAAAAGAAATGGGACAGAAAGTATCACCAATTTCATTGCGTGAATTTATTAACAAGATTACAGATTCGCGTTGGATTGCAGGCAAGAAAGACTATGCGGCATTGTTGGCAGAAGACGTCAAAATTCGCAAGTTTATCGAAAAGAAATTAAAGAAAGCCGGTTTGGCCAAGGTTGTTATTGAACGCTTTGCCAAAAAGGTTGTCGTGACTATTCATACCAGCAGACCTGGTATGATTATTGGTAAGAACGGTGCTGATATCGAAACGTTGCGTAACGATATCAAGAAACTGGTTAAAAATGACCAAGTTGTCGTAAATATTTACGAAGTTCGCCGTCCGGACCTGAATGCGCAGTTAGTTGCGCAGAACATCGCACAGCAGATTGAAGGGCGTGTATCCTTTAAGCGCGCGATGAAAAAAGCTGTGCAAAATGCACAGAAGGCAGGCGCCCAGGGTATCAAAGTTATGTGTTCTGGTCGTTTGAATGGTGCTGAAATCGCACGTAGCGAACAAATCCGCGAAGGTCGTATCCCATTGCATACATTGCGTGCGGATATTGACTATGCGTCAATCCAGGCCAAAACAACATATGGTGTTATCGGTGTAAAAGTTTGGATTTATACTGGTGACGTTGTTAACAAAGATAAATTGGCTTCCGAGATGGCGCGCCCAACAGAGTATGCCGGGTCAAGCGAAAGAAAGCACAAATAATAATTAACACAATTATTAGAAATTGAAGGATTTGTATCATGTTAATGCCAAAGAAAACAAAATTTCGCAAACAGCACAAAGGCCGTATTCACGGCGTTGCGAAAGGTGGCAGTGAATTAGCATTCGGTTCTTTTGGACTGAAGGCTATGTCGCCAGAACGTATTACTGCACGTCAAATCGAAGCTGCACGTCGTGCAATCACACGCCATATGCGTCGTATGGGTAAATTGTGGATTCGTATTTTCCCTGATGTTCCTGTAACCAAAAAACCAGCGGAAGTTCGTATGGGTAAAGGTAAGGGTGCAGTGGAATACTGGATTTGCCGTGTGAAACCAGGTCGTATTATGTTTGAATTGGATGGTGTTAAACCAGAAGTTGCATACGAAGCATTTGCATTGGCAGCCGCAAAATTGCCAGTGAAGACAAAAGTCGTTGAACGTAAAGTTAACTAATTAATTGCAGTCCCGGGATTCAATCCCGGGGCAGGGCAAAAAAAGGTAGCAAGAAATGGCAGAAAAGAAAGTTGAAACAGAATTGACGATGGAAGCTTTGGAAAGCAAATTGGTTGATCTGAAAAAAGAACAGATGAATCAGCGCTTTCAGCATGCTGCAGGTCAGATGGCAAAAACACATGTTATGCGTCAGACCCGTCGTGAAATTGCACGCGTTAAGACAAAATTGAACGCGGCAAAAAAATAAAAATTGCTGATTTTTGTTGATATTTCTAAATTTTTAGATAATATAGACGGGGTCAGTTGTTAGAAAACCATGATTTAATCCTGGGGCTTTGCGCGAAAAATTAAGTGAAGTCTGTGGGTTAGACAAAACAGTATAAGGGATAATAGTTATGCCAAGACGTATACTGCAAGGGACAGTAATCAGTACAGCAAACGACAAAACAGTCGTTGTAGAAGTGGAACGTCGTTTCCGTCATCCGCTGTATGGTAAGTTCGTTAAGCAGAACAAAAAGTACAAAGCGCACGATGAAAACAACGAATATAAAGTTGGTGAAATCGTTGCAATCGAAGAACATCGTCCAATTTCTAAGACTAAGTCTTGGGTTGTTAAGGGACGCGTTGGTGTTTCCAAAGACGATGCAGTTGAAGTAGTTGACTAGTAATCAACAGGTTCTTTGAGGTCGGTTCGGGAATTTTGTGGCGACAGTCGGAACCTATAACAAAGCGGTGGGGGATTGCCCCGCCTGCAGGAAAAGGATTAAAGTTATGATTCAAAATGAAACAGTTATGACAGTTGCAGATAACAGTGGTGCACGTAAAGCAATGTGTATCAAGGTTTTGGGCGGTTCACATCGTCGCTATGCGACTGTTGGCGATAAAATTGTTGTCGCTATTAAAGAAGCCATTCCACGTGGTAAAGTTCAAAAGGGTACGGTTCAACGTGCGATTATCGTTCGTACAAAGTTTCCTGTAAAACGTCCAGACGGTTCGATTATTCGTTTTGACGACAATGCAGTTGTTTTGATTAACAAGAACAACTTTGAACCAATTGGTACACGTATCTTTGGACCAATTGCCCGTGAAGTTCGTCGTAAATACGATGTTCAGAAAATCGTGTCTTTGGCACCAGAAGTAATCTAAATAACAGATGGAAGGTCATAAAATGAAAATCAAAAAAGGCGACGAAGTCGTAGTTATTTCGGGAAAATTCAAGGGCGTCAAAGGTAAAGTACTGGAAGCACGCCCAACAGAAGAACGTGTTGTTGTCGAAGGTGTAAATCGTCGTAAATGGCATATTAAACCAACGCAAGAACAGCCAGGTCATATTATTGACCGTGAAGCGCCAATCCATGTTTCTAATGTTGCATTGGTTGACCCAAAAACCAAAAAGGCAACACGTGTTGGTTACAAGGTAGAAGGTGGCAAGAAGGTTCGCGTTGCAAAAAAATCTGGTGCCCAGATTTAATAACAGGTAAATTGTTGCCCGCTGTTACGGGGACACAACAAAAGGAAAAAAGAAATGCAAAGCAGATTGCGTGAAATTTATGAAAAAGAAATTGTGCCAGAATTGATTAAGGAATTCGGGTATAAAAATTCATTTGCGGTTCCAAAACTGACAAAAATTGTCTTGAATATGGGTGTTGGTGAAGCTGTTTCTGATAAAAAGAAGTTGGAAGCAGCGGTTGCAGATTTGACAGCGATTGCAGCACAAAAGGCGATTAAGACACGTGCAAAAAAATCTATTGCGACATATCGTTTACGTGAAGGTCAGGAAATTGGTACAAAAGTGACTTTACGTGGTAAAAGAATGTATGATTTCTTGGATAAACTGATTACAGTTGCGTTGCCACGTGTAAAGGACTTTCGTGGATTGTCAAAATCAAAATTTGATGGTCGTGGGAATTATGCGTTCGGTATCAAAGAACATTTGATTTTCCCAGAAATTTCTGTTGATAAAATTGATGCCATTCGTGGTATGGATATTGTCATCGCAACAACAGCGAAAACAGATGATGAAGCACGTGCATTGCTGACTAAAATCGGCTTGCCATTGGTTTTGAAATAATTAAAAAAGGTTAAAAAAGATGGCGAAATTAGCGTTAATTAATAAACAACATAAACGTGAAAAGCTGGTTGCGCAGTATGCAAAAAAGCGTGAAACAATCAAAGCAAAAATGTCTGTTAATGCGACACCAGAAGAAAGAATTGATGCAATGAAAAAGTTGGCAAAATTGCCACGTAATGCAAACCCAACGCGTTTGCGCAATCGTTGCAGTGTGACAGGTCGTTCCCGCGGTTTTTCGCGTTTGTTCGGTCTGTGTCGTCAGCAGGTTCGTACAATGGCTAGTGAAGGTAAACTGCCAGGCGTACGTAAGTCCAGCTGGTAAAATAAACAGGCACAACTGTGGACAATGCAGTTGGCAGAAGAAAACAGTGCTGGGAGAGTGATTCCCCACATGTGTAAGGAGTAAAAGATGTCATTATCACACCCAATCGGCGATATGGTTACTCGCATTCGTAATGGTCAGAATGCAGGTAAAGAAACAATCGTCGTTCCAAACAGCAAATTGCGTCAAGCAGTTTTGTCTGTATTAAAAGAAGAAGGTTTTATTGCAGATTTCCACAAAGAACAAATCGATGAACATCGTTCAAATTTGGTGGTTGAGTTGAAGTATGTTGGTGGAAATGGTGCTATTCAGGAAATATCTGTTGTGTCTAAGCCAGGGCGTCGCGTCTATTCCAGCAGTGCGAAAATGCCAAAAGTGTTGAATGGTTTGGGTATTGCAATTGTTTCAACTCCAAATGGCGTTATGACAGACCACAAGGCACGTTTAATGAATGTCGGTGGCGAAGTTTTGTGCAAGGTTATCTAATAAAGGCGAGGATTAAGTTATGTCACGTGCAGGAAAATATCCAGTTAAACTGAGTGAAGGCGTATCTGTCGCAATTGCTGACAACGCTTTGGTAGTTAAGGGTCCAAAGGGCGAATTAAAGTTGGCTTTGGATACAAAGAATGCTGGCCTGGTAGATATTGTTATTGATGAAGGTCAGGTTGTTATTAACCCAAAAGATTCGGAAGAAAAGTCTTCTCGTACAATGTGGGGCACAATGGCACGCAACATTCGTAATGCGGTCGAAGGTGTGTCCAAGGGTTTTGAAAAGCCAATGTATATGAAGGGCGTTGGTTATAAAGCATCTGTCAAGGGGAATCAATTGGTATTGGTTGCGGGCTTTTCACATGATGTTATCATGGACATCCCAGCGGGCTTGACCGTTGTGATGGGCGAAACCCCAACAGAATTTACTGTCAAGGGTATTGATAAGTGTTTGGTTGGTCAGTTTGCTGATAAAATTCACAAAATTCGCAAGGCCGACCCATACAAGGGTAAAGGTATCTTCTATAAGGGCGAAAGAATTCGTCGCAAAGAAGGCAAGAAAAAGTAAGGGGTGTGTTGCGATGGATATGAATGTGGTTTACATGATTGCAAGAACTGTTGGTGTTGCAACTATTGGATCAGGTGTGATTATGCTGGTTGTGCGGGGCGCTGGTTCTGCGTACATGGCCGCTCAGAATCGCAAGAGCAAACAACAACAAGAATTAAAACAAAAGACTAAATAAATCTGAGAAATAGTTTCCGCTGTTACGGAAATTTAAAAAAAGGAAAAATAAAATGTTAAAACATTTGAATTCTGAAGAAAGACGTACTTTGGCGAATCGCGGTGCGTTGAAAAGAAAAAATCCTGGCAAGATTCGTTTGTCGGTTTTCCGTTCTGGTCGTCATATTGAAATTCAGGCGATTGATGACACCAAGGGACACACAATCTGTGCAGCTTCGTCCAAGGAAAAAGCGTTCACAGGTAAAGGGTGGAATGTTGCTGGTGCCGAATTGGTTGGCAAAGCATTTGCTGAACGCGTAGTTGCGGCAAATATTGCTGACAATTGTTATTTTGATCGTGGTGGTTATCGCTATCATGGTCGTGTTAAGGCACTGTGCGAAGCAATCCGCGCAGGTGGCGTAAGAATTTAATTTGAATAAGACGGAGTATAATAATGGCACGTTTTGATGATAAAAAATTGCAGA
This sequence comes from Alphaproteobacteria bacterium, assembly GCA_033345275.1. GTDB lineage: Bacteria > Pseudomonadota > Alphaproteobacteria > Rs-D84 > Rs-D84 > Enterousia. The sequence goes on along the minus strand of JAWPOF010000003.1, from coordinate 24,360 downwards.
CAGATAACTTGGTTGATAAATTAGTTTCTATCAACCGCGTATCTAAGACTGTAAAGGGCGGTCGCAATATGTCTTTCTCGGCATTGGTTGTTGTTGGGGACAAGGCTGGTCGCGTAGGTTTTGGTAAGGGTAAAGCGTTGGAAGTGCAGGCCGCCGTGCAGAAAGCGACCAAAGCTGCCAAGGCGAAAATGATACGTGTACCTTTGAAAGAAGGACGTACATTGCATCATGATAGCGCAGCAAAATATGGCGCCAGTAAATTGGTTGTGCGTTCAGCAGTTCCAGGTACTGGTATTATTGCTGGTGGTGCGTTGCGTGCGGTATTCGACTGTTTGGGTGTACAGGATGTTGTTGTTAAGTCACAAGGGTCGAATAATCCAAACAACATGATTCGTGCAGTGTTCTTGGCGTTCAACAAAATGAATTCTCCTAAGACTGTGGCTGCACGTCGTGGCAAAACAGTTGCGGAAATTATCGCAGGTCGTGATGGCAAGAAATTAGAAACCGCCGAAGAAACGAAATAATCTGGGCAATTGATAGGAGTTTGAATTATGGCTAAGATAGTTGTAAAACAAGTTAAAAGTACAATCGGTCGTCCAGAAGCACAGGTCAAAATTGTGAAAGCTTTGGGACTGGGACGTATCGGCAAAACCAAAGAAATCGAAGATACACCATCCGTTCGTGGCATGGTTGCTAAGGTTTCCCATTTGGTAGAAGTAGCTGAATAAAATGATAAACCGAGTACGAAAACAGAACTTGTTTTCGTGCGACAAAGAACTACATAGTAGTTATAGGAGTAAAAGAAATGAAATTAAATGCGTTGATGGATAATTTTGGTGCACGTCAGAATGCAACCCGCGTTGGGCGTGGTATGGGGTCTGGATCTGGTAAGACAGCTGGTCGTGGTCATAAGGGGCAGAAAGCACGCAGTGGTTCACGCAAGCAGGCGACTTTCCAGGGTGGTCAGATGCCAATTTTGCGTCGGTTCCCAAAATTTGGCTTTAACAATCCTTTTGCCAAGGAATATGTGACAATTAACCTGGGGGATATCGAAAAGTTTATCGCAGCAGGTAAAATTGATGCGTCCAAGTCAATCACAATTGATTCTTTGATGGCGGCCAAGGTTATCAATCGCAGATTGGATGGCTTGAAAGTTTTGGCCAAAGGCGAAATCAAGACAGCTGTTAATGTTGTTGCGGATAAATGGTCCAAAGCGGCAGAAGAAGCGATTGTCAAGGCCGGTGGAAAAATTTCTAACAAATAGGATTTGTTCATGAAAAAAATCTTAGGCATAGGTGTTTTGTTGGTCATATGCGCGTTTGTCGCGGTGTTTGTTGCCAGAAAAAGCGACTATGCCTATGTTAAAGATTTTGTGGCTGATGATTGTAGTAATGCCTTTATGATCTCAAAGGAGGATGGGGAGAAAATTGTCATGTGTGTGGTGGCTGTTAAAAATCCGTCATCAAGGCTGGTTAAGATTGCAAGTAAAGAGCCTAATAGTGTTTTGGGTGTGCCAGATTTGATTTCCCCAAAAGATGTAGATGCTGGTTTCGTGTTTGTTAGTTTTATACCTGATTATGCCCTGAAAGGAGTAGAAGCAGAACATGGGTGTAATTATAAATTGGTGTATTTGCCGGATGATAAAGACTATACGTATATTGCTGATGAAAATAATGACGATGTGAAGTCTGTAATGTTGTGTCAAAAAGATTAAATGTAAGGGAAGGAATACATGAAATCCATAACGAAATTTTTCAGAAATTTGACTGATTTGCAGAAGCGTATTCTGTTTACGTTGGGGGCGTTGGTTGTTTATCGTATTGGGTCGTTTATTCCGTTGCCGGGCGTTAATGCGTCTGCGGTTTTACATCTGTTCCAGGGCGATAATGGAATGATGGGAATGTTTGATATGTTCAGTGGCGGTTCGCTGTCGCGTATGTCGGTTTTGGCATTGAACATCTTTCCATATATTTCGGCATCGATTGTTTTGCAGTTGTTAAGTGCGACCAGCAAGTCTTTGGGAGAGTTGCGCAAAGAAGGCGAATCAGGACGCGTCAAGATTAATCAGTACACCAGATATTTGGCGGTATTCTTGGCTGTGGTTCAGGGCTGGGCGGTTGTTCGTGGATTGGAAATGATGGCACCCGTTAATGGTGTCGCCGCGGTGGTTAATCCAGGCTTTGCGTTTGAAATGTCCGCAATTATCGCGTTGGTTGGTGGTACTGTGTTCGTCATGTGGTTGGCTGAACAGATTACAGCTCGTGGTATCGGGCAGGGCGCATCATTGTTAATCTTTGCTGGTATTATTGCCGAGGTGCCGGGTGGTATTGCCCAGTTGATATCATTGGGATCGGTCGGTCAGATTTCGCCTGCGATGATTGCGTTGGTGGTGGCGTTTGTTGTGGGGATTGTTGCATTGATTGCGTTCTTTGAACAGGCGCAGCGTCGTATTCAGATTTTATATCCTCGTCAAGTGATGGCAAATGGTGTTGTGAATACCAATGCGTCATATCTGCCGATTAAGGTTAATATGTCGGGGGTTATGGGGCCTGTGTTTGCATCGTCTATTATGATGTTGCCTGCATTTATCCAGCGTTTTGTTCAAAGCGAGAATTTGACAGTTCAGACAATTTTAGGTTTCTTTACATATGGAACTTGGTCGTATATATTCTTGTTCACGGTTTTGATTGCGTTCTTTGCGTATTTCCAGACCGCGGTTATATTCAATTCCGTAGAAACCAGCAATAATCTGAAAAACGCGGGTGGCTATGTGCCAGGTGTGCGTCCGGGTGAACAGACTGTTAAATATCTGGATAATGTTGTGTCGCGCACGACGGCGATTGGTGTTGTGTATCTGATTGTGGTTTGTGTGTTGCCAATTATTCTGAATACGCATTTGGGTATGCCTTTGGCAATTGGTGGTACCAGCGTGTTGATTGTGGCGGGTGTTGTTTTGGATACAACTAATCAGGTTCAATCGTACTTGGTTGCGAAACAGTACAGTGGTGTTGTTAAAAAAACACAAAAGAAGGGGCGTTTCCGCGGTTAATGTGGAAATAAAACAAGATTTGACTTTTGCCGATATTTATATAAAATTATCCGGCAAAATAAAATAGCCCATGGGAAACTGTGGGTTTGGGTATCGGGGAACCTGGTGGACTGGGGGAACCGCAGTTAAATAAAAAGGAAAATGAAAAATGGCACGTATAGCAGGTGTTAACATTCCGACTGAAAAACGTATTGAAATTGCGTTGCAGTATATTCACGGTATTGGGCCGGCAAAATCGGCACAGATTGTGGAGGCGTTGAAATTAAAAGACGGTCTGCGCGCAAAAGATTTGACAGACGAGGATGTTATTAAAATTTCGAAATACATCGAAGAAAACTTTAAAGTAGAAGGTGATGTTCGTCGCGAAGTGACAATGAACATCAAACGTTTGCAGGATTTAAAGGCATACCGTGGTATTCGCCATCGTAACCGTTTGCCGGTTCGTGGTCAGCGTACCCAGACAAATGCACGCACACGTAAGGGGAAGCGTGTTGTGGTTGCTGGTTCCGCAACAAAGGGTAAGTAAAAATTAATCTAATGTCATATCTGCTTGTTGGTGGCTCGCTCGTGTAGCTTTTGTACACTTCGTTCGCCAACAACGGCGCATTTATAACATTATCTTAATTTTTTAATAAGGTAGAGATTAACACCATAGTTAATTGAAGACATCGAAAAAAGGTTAAAATAAAATGGCAGTTACAAAAGCTAAGAAAAAAGTTGTTAAGAAAGTATCGCATGGTATTGCACATGTCGTTGCGACTAACAACAATACACGTATTACAATCACAGACCAGTCTGGCGCCGTTCTGACATGGGCAACCGCTGGGGCAAATAATTTTAAGGGCGCGAAAAAGTCCACACCATATGCGGCAACAATTGTTGCAGATGCAGTTGGTAAGAAAGTCGCCGAAATGGGTATGAAAACAGTTGATGTTTTGATGCGTGGTATTGGTCAGGGTCGTGAATCTGCTGTACGTGGGTTGGCGAATGCCGGTCTGGTTGTGCAGTCCATTACTGATACTACACGTATCCCACACAATGGGTGTCGTCCAAAGAAGGTACGTCGCGTGTAATAAACAAATCCCGCCAAATGGCGGGATTTGTTTATAGGCAATCTTTCTTGTGATCGCCCAGCCCAAACGGTTGTTTGGTTTCAGCACAAAAATGATATAAAATGGGAAATAAAATATTCTTGGAATAACGCTGAAAATATGATAAAATGATAAATAATAAGGATAGGAAAATTTGCTGAATCCAAACGATCGTTTGGGTTAGGTGTTGTAAAAGGAGAGTTGTTCCATGAAGAAAACTTGGTTTTTGGCGGTTTTGTGTTGTTTTTTTGTTGCGCCAGCTGTTGCTGATGACGGTTCTTACATAGAAGTCGTTAATCTGTATCAAGGTTTTTTCTCGGCACAGGGATGTCAGCCTGTGAATTGCGGCACTTCTGGTGGAAATGATACAATAAATGCAGATACATTAACCGGTGCTACATACGGGGCAACCAGTTGTTATGTTTGCGAAAAGGGGTATTGCGAGGATGGTGATGTGGTTTATAAACCCGATTTTACGGCCTTCAGAAAATGTAATCAAGGCGGATTTATGCATGATGACAAGTGGGAGGTTTTTACCCCGAAACTATGTTCGGACAAACCAAATTATTCACAATTTTTATCAAAAAAAGGACATGGTCTTGAAAAGGTGTGGGTTGTGAACGGTAAAGAACACAAAGATGGGGAAAAGTCTGGCGATAACACAACATTATTTGCCACTGGTTCTAGTATATGTTATTATTACAAATGCATTGATGGATTGGGATGGAATGCGAAATTAGGAAAATGTAATTCTAATAATAATGGATATATAGGCAAATGCCATCCGTCGGTCTGCAAATCCGAGATATGCAAGGCCTGTTGTGCAAAACCCGCCAGCGAAACAATTTGGGACCGTACAGCCCAGGCATGTCAATGTGTTAATGGCGGAAACTTTACCAAGGAAAACAATCAATGGTTTTGCAAGGTCAACGCTGGGCAAGATGGCGTAACAACCAAATGCGACGAAACATTGATGTCCATGGTCGCTGAATGGAAGACCAAGTGTGCCAATCATACGACCGTATTATCAGAAATTGAACAACTAGAATCATATTGTAAAGCGAAGCCAACAAAAGATGTTTTTCTGCGACTGTATGATGACCTAAAAAATACTGTGGAAAAATCCTGTATCAAAACGTCCACAAATACCACCGTTGACATAACGACACAAATAACCAAGGTCAACAATGCGTATAGCCAATTGACTGCAATACACAACAAATTCCGTGATAAGGTTAGTGTATGGAAAGATGCGGAAGGTAATTTTAATACGGCGCGCCTGGCATCTGACACTGTTGCGGGTGTTGTGTTGGGAACAACGGGGGCATTGGTAACCAGCCATGTTGTAAAAAAGAATCAGGTGGAAAACGGCTTTGAAGATATAAAATGCACTATTGGTGGTCAGAATGTGGCCGGATGGGGTGATCAGTTCCGTGTCGGTATCCAATAAACAGATGATGGAAGGACAAAAAATCCCGCCATTTGGTGGGATTTTTAATTGAAGCGCAAAGAGTAAAGAGCAAAGAGTAAAGAGCAAAGCGCAAAGAGTAAAGCGCAATTAAAGCTCTTGTCATCCCGTGGCTCTTGTCTCGGCGTAGCGAAGTGCAGACGGAGGACCGCGGGAACCAGGTTATGCGCGCAAAGCCTAGCAAGTAAGCATTTTTGAATTTTTTAGGCACTATTCCTGTTTGCGCAGGAATATCAGGGGGCAGGGGATAGCGGTTGCAGAATTAAACTTTTTTATTGACAAATAAGGTTTGGTTGGTATAATTTTGTCAAAGGGGTATGAGAGTGTGCAGAAAAAATATAAAGGTGTTGCTATGAAAACATATTTGATGGCTGTGGTCAGTGCTTTGTTTGTGTGTGGTGTGGCGTGCGCTGATCAGTATACAGAAACTGAAACGGTTGCCGTATATGAACGTGTCAATTTGGATGCGTCATATGGTAAATGTGGTTGTACAGAACGTTTTGCATCCAGTCGTGATGTGAAACCTTGCGCAAGGCCTTGTGCGAAATCATATGTAAAACCATGTGCAAAACGTGCGCAACCTGTACGTGTCAAAACACATACCGAAGTGATTGATCATTACCAGGTGTATCAGCCAGTTACGATTTACCAACCAATCGGTACAGAAATTCAACGTCGTATTGTGAAATAATAGTCTGATAAAAAAACACCGCCCGGGTGGGGCGGTGTCTTAGAAAAGCTCAGGACACAGGTTATTATCTTTTATATATTTCTTTAATTTTTTTAGTGTTTCACATGCATCTTTTTCATGTTCTTGAACAACGCTATCTGTGTTCGAATATGGTTGCAAATTTTTGTCATCCCAGTTTTTAGAAATGGCTAGTGCCTGTTCGGGTGTTAGCTCGTGGTCATGATTAGCACATGATATTTTAATTTTGTTTTGGGAGGTGATGAAGTGGGTAGTATTCATTATTACTTCTATGCACTTAATGATGGTTTCATCATTAACGCCGTCTTTGGATGTATTCTGCCTGTCATATTCGGCTAAGATTTCATCAATTTTGTTTTGTTTGTTTTTGCCCGAATTGATTGCCAGGTTAGCGGCCAGCGAACCCGCCACACCAATGCCTGCGGTAATCATGCCGGCCTTTTTCCTGTCGGCGGTGTCGGATTTTTGCTGGGCCCAGGCGGCGGCATCCGCCCCGTTGGGATCCATCAACGCACGCGCCAGTGATTTGTATGCGCCGGACGTTTCGCCAATCGCAACATCATCGTATAAACCGGATGTTGCCGCGTCCAAAATCGGTTCAGATTCAATCTCTGGGCGAATATTCAGGGCGTTTTTGCGAACCTTTAAATCATTGGCCAGATTTACATATTCAGAATACAGACCAATTAATTCATTGCCACCTGGCAGGTCGATATTTGATTGCCCGCCCTGGATACTTTTTCCCGCGCCATAATCACAATGGAAAGTCGCCAGGTATGCACGCATGGTGCGTTCTGCATCTGCGTCCGCATTTTGTTCAGCCATGGCGGATGCCGTTTGCATGGCGCCAATACCAGTTGTGCCGATAGCTGCTGCACCCAGTAATTTATTGGCAGTCGATTGTTCTTTGGCCCGTATTGCTTCGGCATTGTCGCGCAGTTCTTCGATTTTTGCCGGGAAATCAGATTTGGATAATTCACCGGCGACGCATTTTGTGCCATCTTTGTTTTTATCATAGCCATTTTCACATGTTATTAACTTGCATTTCCATGTGTCGTCATCGGCGGTCCATTCGCCCGTGCCGTGCTTAAATTCGCATTTTTGTTCAACGCACTTTGCGTTTTTGTCGACGCCGGATAAAGTCCAACGTGGTTCCACACATGCGGATGGATAACAGTTGCCATCAATTTTTTTTCCTGATTTGATTCCGTTCGCTTTGTCGCCGGTGCATACGACAACTACGACTTCTTTCAATATTGTTGAATCAGGTTCCATATGGATTTTTTGATTTTCGCCGGGGGTGATTGTTTTCTTGATATAACCAATAACTGACACTTCCAGTTTTGTGTTGTCGGGGACATTTGTTAATTCGAAATGGCCCTTGCTGTTGGCTATGGCTCTATCCGAGGCACCCGCATTATTAGCATTATTATATGATATGGTTGCGCCGACAAGAGGTTTGTTGTTTACGTCCAAAACAGTTCCAGAAACAGTGGCCGCCATTGCAGGCAGGGTGGTGATAGATAGTATAGAAAAGATAGATAACAATTTTTTCATGGTGTTTTCTTTATTTATATTGGGCGCACTGTAATTCTATCTCTTGTTCAATGACTTTTTCTTCTGCTTCGTATTTTAGAAACGAGGTAGCGGTACGACGCATGCTCCAACATGCCTGGGGCAGGTATGTGCGTGGGGGCTGTCCTGCCTTGAACGAGTATGGTGTGCCATTGCAATGTCCGACGCCATCACTTGTGGTTGGGGTGTCCAGATATGTATTCAGTTTTGCTTCTTCGGCAAGGTCCAGTTCGTCGTATATTATTTGGTACAGTGGATGTTTTGTTGCACTAAATGCCAAATTCCTACGTACCTTAGATTCGCAATCTTTGTATTTTTCGTTGTTTGTGTCCTTGGTTTGGTTATTTACTTGTTGTTGCTTTGTTTTAGATTTTCTTGTTTTGTCTTTTTCATTGTTTCCGTTCTTTTGTTTTTTTATTTTTTCTTGATTATTGTTGTTGTTATTATTTGTGTTTGTGGCTTTTGTTATACTTTTCGGGTTCGGTTCCTGTGGCGTAGCTGATTTTTTACTTTGATTTGTTTGTTGCGGTGTGTTTTGTACAGGTTCTGTATTTTCCTTTTTTTCCTTTTTTTCGGTTTTGTTGCTGTTATTATTTGTTTTTAGGGCTTTTTTTGCCCCCCCCCCCCCCTGGGCTTCTTTAAGGGCCTGCTCGGCTTTGTGCCGGTCAACGGCGCGGTCGATTGCGCCAGATGATATTGCACCAGTTGCTGTACCAATACCCGAACCCAGCATAGCAGCTGATGCAGACTTTTGTTCGCGAGTCAGACGCATCGCGTTTTCCATGAATGTCGTAATGTCAATGCCAAACCAATTGGGCGTGCAACTGAATGATGAACCTGCGTATGCCTTTTTCGATGCGTACAGTGTGTTGTCTTCGCCCGCATAGAAATTGACCGTATAAACACAATCCAGTGTGCGTTCGTCAAACATCGCCCCCAGGCGTTTGCAGGCAACATCCATGGAATCACGCAGTGCATATAATCTTTTCTCGTCCGCGGCAATTTGTTTTTCTGCATCAACACGCAGTGTGGCGAATACATTCATTGCTCGCGATGCCAGGCCGCTGTCTTGCTTTTTACAGTTTTGTGCGATTTTGTTGCATCTGGAAATTGCAGTGTCGCCCGCCTTTTTCCCCAGGCATTTTGTAAAATTTTGGCCACATTCGGTAACAATGCAATTGTTATACTGATTCCCACATTCAACAATCGAATTATAGGATGCAATACGCGCGTTCATGTCGCGATCTGCCTTGATTTCTGGGGCCAAGGCGGCATATTCAGAACCTGAACACGGTAAATTGCGCCGACACGCATCCATTTTGTTGCCCCAACTGGTGTCGGTGTCGCCCGCGCATTTGGAATAGTCTTTGCCACATTTTTCCTGCATGCAGGCGCGTAAATTGGTGTCGCATGCGTTAGAGCCAGTTGCGGTTGCCATCGCCATCTGTCTGTCAGCGGTTGATAATGCGTCCGCAGAATCCAGTGCAGCACGCTGGGCACGAATCTGGTCAGCCAGGGTATTGCTTTGGCTGCTGTCGACAGTGTTATCAGACATGAATTCCGAAAATTGGGACGATTTGTCCAATATAATATTTTCTGATGAAGTGTCATCGTCGGTGGCGTTTGCAACAGTTTGTGTTGGTGTGACAGGTTGGGCGTTGGATGCTGTTGCCATTTGGGCAGATGTGCGCTGTGCGATGGATGGGCGTCTTGTGCGCGATACAACCGTTGCAGCGTTTGTATCAACCAAGATAAATGAAAAAATTGTCGCGCAAAAAGCAAAAAGCATAAGGTGCTTGTTTTTCATAGCGGTGAAAATGCAACGATTATTTTTCATTTTGTTATTTCCGATTGCCTTTAATCAATTGTTGCGCATGCAATGTCATAGAATTTGCATAACTGGGTTGCCATTGATTTTTCAGATTCGTGGCCGGCCGCGCAATGGTTGGGCATATTGTTCGCGCAAACCGTTGCAATACATGATTCGCGGGCAGAGTTATCCTTGCACCCAGATTTTACCGAGTTCAGTTTTTTGTCGCGCGCTGATTTATAGGTCGCAACAATTTGTGCCAGGATGGTATTTGCACCTTTGATTGCTGTATCGCGTGCTGAAGCCAAGTCAGTTCGAATGGCGGACAGATATTCATCACAGCCGGTGACAGATACGGCACAGGTGGAAAACATCTTGGAAAAAAATGAATCGTCAGAACAGTTGCGATAATTTGCAGTGCAATTTTTGTCCGAAATAACACATTTTGTGATTTCTGATTGGCACGCAGTTTTAGACTTTTTTTTGTCTGCCGTTTCAATGGTTTGGGCCATCTTGATGGATATGCCAGCCGCGCGACAAGACTGTTCGATCAGGCTGTCGTATGTTTCGTTGACGTTGTCTGTGGTGCAGCCTGCAACCCGTTTAATGCACTGGGCGGTCGCCCATGCATAACGTTGGCCGGGGTCGTTTGGTGCCTTGGCCAGTTCTTTGTCAGAGATGTTGTATTTTGACGAGCTGCCAACTGATACGGTTTTCATCGCATCCTTGGGCGGGGTGCCGGCGGCCGTTGTGCCACAATATTGACATCGGGCAGATGCGTTAGATGATATGCCAATCGCACATGCAGAATCCAAACAACGTGTCAGATTCGCGCGCGAACAAGTTGTCGCAGCACGAGCCGACGACATGGTCATGATAACTAAACCTAAGATAAGTATGTGTGTTTTCATAATCTCTCGGGGATGATTATATCAAAAAAGATACGTCAACAAAAGAAAAAAGAAAAAAATTTTACTTTAAAGGGTTGACAAAACTGTTTCGTTTGTCTATATTAGGTTCGTAAAATAACAAAAAGGATATAAAATGGCAGTAGGAACAAATAAAAGATGGATGGCATCAGCAGATGGTAAAAGATGGATGGTGCCAGCAGCTTGGGTTGTTGTTGTAGTGGGGCTGGTGTTTGGAGCGAGAACGTGTTCTAGGAACGACAAGGAACATGATGCTATGCAAGAAGATATTAATAACTCGATCATCAAGATTGAAGCTGTGGACAGCAGGGTTGACATCGTAGATGGAAGGGTTACTCAAAAAGAACAGGCGTTAACAGATTCAATTGAGGTGCTGAAAAACCGTATAAAAGAATTGGATAATTGTTGCGCCTCAAAGAAAAATGAAAAGACAGTACAAAAACCAAATAGGCCTGTTTCGGGTAATCGTGTTGTACGCCGCGAACCATACGATGCTGGTAATGATGATTGTGGGTGCCAGGGCGTGAATATGAGTAATTCTAGTAACACCGGCACAATTGTTGTTTGTCCAGATTGTACGCCAAATGCAGTCGAGACCAGCAACTGTGGTGACTGTGGTACAGCAACTGTTGTGCTGGATAATGGTTCTGTAAACAATGGCACAATTGTTGTTGGCGGCTGTGGCGCAACAGATGTGGAACAGCCAAAGAAAAAGGATGTAAAAACTTGGAAAATGAGTTTTACAACCAAGGTTTATGGGACAACCAGATAATTTATAGTTTGTTGGTTAAATCGGCCTGGGTTTCCAGGCTGATTTTTTGTACTTTTTATCTGGACAGATAAAAAGGTCTTGTGATAATATTTCTGGTGTAAGAGAGAGTGTAAATGAAATTTGTCAGTTTTTTGACTTTTCCATTGTTTTTTGCGCCGTTCGCATCGTTTGGTGCGTCTGATGAGTTTATGTTGGCGGCACAGTTGCTGTCGGCGGCTAAGTCCGCAGATGTTCAGCAGGTTCAAGTGCTGGTCAGCAAGGGGGCGAATATAAATTTTGTGGATTCTACGGGGTTGTCGATTGTTTGTACGGCGCTGTTGAATAATGATGTCAGGGCGGCGCAGATTTTGCAAATGTATGGGGCCGACGCTTCCAGGTGTGACAGGCAAATAAAAAATTATAACAGCAGAAATCGGCCAGTAAATAATGCTGGGTTGTTTGGGGGACTGTCGTCCGCCCAGAATATTAGCTTGGCAATAGGGGGAACTGCTGCTGTTGTGGGTGGGTTGTTATTGCTGACTGATGTGTTTGATCCTGGTAATGATAATGATGCGTCAGGGGGCGGTGGTAATAGACCGAATAATAATCCAGGGACCGATTCAGGGGGTGGGGCGACCCTTGGCTTTACTTTGCCGTATGGGCCTGCTATGCCTGATTCTCAGGCCGAAACAAGAGATTATACAAATAATTTGAATGCGTACAGTCCGGGTGATGATTCTGTTATTGCGGCTGATTTTGAATTGATGACAGATGGCTATTATGGACAAAATTATCTGTTGATGATGCATGGATATTCTCCGTTGGCAAGGGGGTATTTGGGTATGCGGACTTTGCGTAATCCGTCAACCAAGCAGCCATTTGATTTAGGGGGGATTAATTGGATTGGTAATGAACCTGTGATGGGGGGACAACCTGTGAATGTTGCGTTGGTGACAGAAAATGGGATTAATTCAGCAGGATATGCATATGGCGTTGATGCGAAAAATTCGTTGTCGGATACTTTATTGCCGTGGACAACTGTGAATGGTTCAACGGTTAATAATGCGGATAATTCTATGGTGTCCAGTAAATATTATAACAATCTGGTTGTTTTGGGGACTGGTGTGACTACTTTGTCTGGGGCCAGCACCGCAGAAGATATAAATAAGTTATCCAGTTTTGATTTGGCTGGGTATGGTACGGCGATTAATAATGCCTATGCGTCTGATGTTGATGATTTGTTGGCCAAGGTTGTTGGGGGGCGTACTTCGGGATATGCAGATGCGGACTTTTTTGGGTTTATGCCAAACGGTCAGATGACGATTTTCAGGACTGGTAATGGTATGGCGTTTGTTGAAACGGATAATGTTGAAAGTGGTGATTATACCCGCGGTGCAGATGGTGAATTAACCGAGATTCAGTTGTTTGGCAAAACAATGGCTGTGACAGCCGGCGATGGTAATGCTTTTACGGCATCTTATACAGAAACAATAACAGATGACGAAGGCGAAGAAACAGAAGTTACTAAAACACATTCAGGATATATTGGGACGAATGGGTATTTATATATAGACAGTGGTGCTGATGGAAATATTGATCAGGCCTATTCAATGTTGGCAAATTCTTTGACCTTAATTTATGAATTGGGGCAGGCTGATTATTATAACTATAAGGCGTTGCGTAATGCGGTCGATTTGGTTAATGCGGGGAATTCTGGTGGGCGATCGGAACCGGGGGTGTTGGCAAATGCGTCTGTCATAGATTCTTTACGTGGTGGCGAAGTGAAAAAAATAGAAGATGTTTTGTCTTTGCCAACCGTTGAAGAACAGCAAGCAGAGATAAGCGATTTGGTTAATCTTTATTATGACGAAGTGCATGATAATTATTATCCAGGCGCGGATGCGGGATTTGTCTTTGGTAATTTGGGGTCAAGCTTTAAACCGTTTGTGGTGTTCTCGACAGGGGCGTTCGAGACAGACAATAGGTGGTCTGGCAGAACCGAGACTGCAACATTTGAGAATGCTGTGCCATTGGTGTATGAAAATGCAGAGCATTATTTTATGTCTGTTGTTGGTGTCGGGTTAAAAGGGGCAGGTACTGTTGGAACACAAACAGTGTCGGGGTATTCTCCGTCTGGTAAAATTGTGCTGACCCAATGGCAGGATACAGATACGAATAAGTATTACAAGGCGCGTGCATGTGGTATCGCAGGCACAGGGTTGGGTGGTGTTGATCCTTGGTGTTTTGCGGCAGCAGGCATGACAGATGAATTGGCCGTAGCTTCTGCTGCGGGGGCTGCTGGTGTGTTAAAGTCCGCCTTTCCAGAGTTTGATAATACCAAGATTTTTACCTTGATGGCGCTGACGGCGGATGGGCCATATTTGGGAACGCAGCCGAATGGCAGTGCGTTTACAGAAGATACGCTTGCCGCATATTTGCAGGGGATGTATGAATTGCCAAATGAATATCGTTACAGTGATAATGCAGGATATTTAGATGCTTTTAAGAAAGTGTTTGGTTATGGCTTGATAAATCTGGAACGGGCAACAAAACCAGGAACCAGTATTTATTATTATAATGGCGCAGATATTGTGTCGGGAAGTGGCAATGCATATTGGCGCGCAGCAACAAATACTGTGTTCAAACCGTCATCTGTGTTGAATCTGCATGGGGCAACGATAAGTGTGCCGTTCTATGATGTTTTAACGAATGTGGATGGGACAATGTCTTTGCCGCGTGTGTGGGAAAATAAGTTCGCGTTCGGTTCAATCGGTGAACGTGGTTTGTATATGGGCGATGTGTTGGGTGAATTAAAAACACGAAATAATGATGTGCAACATGCTGGGATTGGTGCGCTGGGGATGACTATGGAGCTGGCTGAACGCTTATATGATGATAATATGGGGGGGCTGGATAATTTGTCGTTGGATTATAAGACTGGTAATTGGCGTTTTGGTGCATCGTATCAGCATTATTTAACCGACGGGGAATCTCGTTTTTCGGGGTTGGCAAATCCAGTGTTGGGATTGATGTCGAATGCTGTTGTGTCTGATGTGGAATATAATTTTGGAAATTGGGCATTCGGTGCACGTGCGTTTTCTGGGGCGATTACCAGCGAGGGCTTGTTGGAAAGTGACCCAACGATTTCTGCACAATATATACCAGCCAAATTGGGGTTGATGCGGGGGGCGCAGTCTCATGTTGCTTGGTTGGGTAAAAAGTTTGCCTTTACAGGTGCGGTTGGTAATTCTTATGAAACGAATACTTTGTTGGGTGCACAGACAGATGGATTGTTGGATTTTGGGAATGGGAATACGATTTATGTTGATGCATTGGCGCAATATAAGGTGTTTGATGATGTGGGACTGTCGGTTCGTGCGACTTTTGCGCATACAACATCTGATGTGGGCGGCGAGTTTGTGGTGGGGTTGACGGATATTAAGTCGAATGCGTTGGCGTTTGGTGCAAACGTTGGTAATTTTGAATTCAGTGTGTCGCAGCCTTTGGCAATAACTGATGGTGCGTTGCAATACGCGCATGCGGAATATGATGTTGTGGAAACTGGTGATGGCAAGTATGAACTGAATATCATAGAGGCGTCTGTTAGGGATTTGGTGCTGGCGCCCGAAAAGCGCGAAGTGCGTTTTATGGGGGCTTATCGTCACAGCCTGGGACAGTTTACTGATGGGGCGATTGGATTTATTTATCGAGTGAATCCAAATCATACTAATGAATTTGGAAACGAATCGATATTTATGCTTAAAATGACCCACAGATTGGGAATATAAAATATGGTCAAGCGTTGATAAATAATTGCGCTGTGTAAATATTTTTGTAATATAATTGGTGTGTTTATTGCAAACCAAAGGAATATGAAAATGTTGCGTCCATCATTAAGAAAAAATGACCAGATGCGCCATGTGTCGCTGGAAACTGGGGTGAATAAGTGGGCCGAGGGCTCTTGTTTGATAAAAATGGGGGGGACGCATGTTTTATGTACTGCGTCTGTTGATTTTTCTCAGCCTGTGTGGAAGCGGATTCAGAATAAAACAGGGGGATGGGTAACAGCAGAATATTCTATGTTGCCACGTGCAAATGAAGTCCGTAAATCGCATGACGCGATGAGCCGTGATAACAGGGCAGTGGAAGTTTCCCGCTTGATTGGGCGTAGTTTGCGTAGTGTTGTGGATATGGAAAAGTTGGGTCGTCATACAATAACAGTTGATTGTGATGTTGTACAGGGGGACGGAGGTACCAGATGCGCCAGTATTACAGGAGGGTTTGTTGCGATGGCATTGGCGGTACGTTGGTTGTTAGACCAGGGACGTATACGCGAAAATCCGATTTCTGATAATGTGGTGGCGGTGTCGGCTGGGGTGTGGCATAATGATTTAGTTTTAGATTTGGATTTCCAAGAAGATTGCGATGCGGAAATGGATTCTAATTTTGTTATGGCGGGGGACGGGCGGTTTATCGAGGTTCAGGCAACCGGCGAGCAACATCCGTTCGATTCGAAACAGTTGTTGGAATTGATGCAAATGGCGCAAGAAGGATGTAAAAAATTGCTGGATTTACAAAATCAGGTTTTGGAATAAAAAAATGTAAAAATAATGCTTGCTTTTATAAAAAAGATGTGTCAGCATATAAGACGCAATGCGAGCGTAGCTCAGTTGGCTAGAGCGCAACCTTGCCAAGGTTGAGGTCGAGGGTTCGAGCCCCTTTGCTCGCACCAAAATTTTAAAAACCGTCCGGAAGGTCGGTTTTTTATTTTGTCGGCAAAAGGGCGAGTTGCGAGGCGAGGGGACGAACATCAAAAAAACACCCGGTTGGGTGTTTGTTTATTGGTGTTGTAATAATTTTATGTTGGCAATTACTGTTTGTAATTGTTTGTGGGCGTTTTCGTATTCCTTGTAATAATAAATATAGTCTTGATTTGATTGTTTAGCAATGTCTTCATTGTACAGATTTGGTGTCATGTTGATTTCGCACACTTCGATGCGACGATCAAGTTCAGCCAGCAGGTTTTCCAAATTGATGCGCCGGGATTCCAATCTTTGTAATGTTTTGGCGGTGTTATATTGGTGGCATACATTTTTGTATGTCGAATAAAACTTGTTTGCATGTTTCAATTGTTCGGTTGCTTTTTTGCCCTGAAGAACCTTTTGGCTGATTGCGGATAATTGCGCTTCGTAATCGTCAAGTTCTGCTTCGGCTTCGTGGGCTTCGCCTGGGTTGTAACGCAAGTTGTTAGAAATAAAAGTGCGTAAGGCCGAGAGAGTTTCGTAAATCAATGCTTCTTCGTGCATCGCGCGCTTGCCAGCGTCTGCGGTTGTATGCAACGAACGTACTTTGTAATCCATAACAGATTTCAAGACATGAAAAATGTTTATTGATGCTTTTTTGTTTGTATTTATCATTTTTATCCTGTTCTTTACACATTATAGTATAGTACATAAGATGCGTTTGTCAAGGATATGAATGCAGGGGCGATATGTTGCCCCTGTATGTATATGCAAATTATTTTGCACGGGTATATGCACCCTGGTTCAAAAGGTCACGAACCGCAAAGTGTTTAACCTTTCTTGCGGATGTTGATGGTAATTCTTCTTCGGTAATCGCAAAATGTTTGACCCATTTATATTGGGCAATTTGCACATTGGATTTTTTCAACAAGAACGCCACACGTTCCACCGTCGTACCTGGTTTGACCTGGAATACCGCAAATGGGACGGTTTTATCCTTGATTACGTATTCAAACACCGCCGCATTCAGGATTTCATCATTTTGCATATACAAATCTTCCAGTTCATCTGGGTACACGTTTTTACCGCTGTCCAGGACGATAACCTGTTTTTGGCGACCCTTGACCGTCAGTCGGCCGTATTTATCCAGGCAACCAATGTCGCCTGTCTTGAACCAGCCTTGTTCAAATGCATCGGCATTTGCGGCGTCGTTTTCCAGATAGCCCGGCATAACCATATTACCGCGCACCCAAATTTCGCCAATGCCATGTTTGTCTGGATTGTGAATCTGAATTTCATTGCCCAGTAATGGGCCTGCATAGTGCATTGAACCGTCTGGTCTGCGGAATGCGAAGTTAAAGTTGGCGGGCCCACATGTTTCGGTTAAACCATAGCAATCGCCCACGACAAATCCCATGTTTTCATAAAATTTGCGAATCGATGGTTTCAGTGTGGCGCCTGCCGATACCAGAACCTTGGTATTTCCGCCAAAAGCATCATGAACAGGCTTTGTTACTTTATTAATCAGGCCTTCTAACCCGATCGCACGCAAAATTTTGCGCATAGAAACAACCATACGCATCAATGTCCAAACATGTTTTTCGCGCGCGCTGTCCACAATTTTTTTATAGAATACTTCCCAGATACGTGGAACGGCGGGGATAACCTCGGGTTTATACTGTTTAAAATCTTTGATAAATTCCTGGGGTTTTAATATAGGTTGTAATAATAATTTTCCCTGCAAGGCAACCGGTACTATGATATTAATCACCACGCCATAAATATGGTACAGTGGTAGAAAACCATAAAATGTATAGCCCGGATGAATAACAGTTTTATAAAACTGGGCCCCATCTGATAGTGATAACAGATTTGCGTGTGTTAAACCTACGACCTTTGGATTGCCGGTTGAACCCGATGTGAATGACAATTGGGCAATATCGCCACGTTCTGTTTCTGCCATTACAAATTCTTGTTCATCTGTGTCGTCGATATTTTCAATATCAAACATTTCGCATGGTGCATCATCTATAAACATAGACTTTTGTGCCAACACCAATTTACAATCTGTGCGTCGCATCATATTGATGTGTTCTGTGGTATTTAACCCTGTATCCAGCATCAAAGCACGCGCACCCTGGGATGCAATTGCGAAATATGACCGCAGAAAGTCAGGTGTATTTCCCGACAGGATTGCGACCGTATCACCCTTTTTAATACCGAATCGTTTTGCTAATAAAACAGCACGCTGTTTCACCCGTTTCAATAAATCTGCATATGTTTCGTTCTGACGTACCAGGAAAATACTGTCCTTGTTCCGCGAACACACATCCTGCAGCATTTCATAGATGTTTTTCATCATAATAATGACCTTATGTTCTACTAATTGTATCGGAATTACCATAATGCCGACCAAGATAATATAGTCGTTTTGCATAGGAAAAACAACCTAATGTTATATAGTGGGGGCTGATTGGCGTTTGTCAAAAAGATTACAATATATAGTGAAATATTTGTTCTGCTTTATCAATATTTTGTGTTTTGGGCATAAATTCCGAATCGAAAATATGGAAAAAAAGAAAAAAAATTGGCACAAAAGATATATTCGTGTCAAAACACCGATTCTGTTTTCTGGCTGGGGTGGGCAGAAAATCCCCTTTTTCAAAAGTAAAGCGAAAAAAAAATTTTTTTTTGCTTTTTCTGTGTTGATAGTATTTTTATAAAACTATATATTGTTATTAATTCGAACAAACAACTACTATATGTTGTGTTTTTTAGAAAGATTGGAGTTGTGGGATGTCAGAAACACAAAATGAAATTAAGATTCAGATTACACCAACACTGACTACGCATTTGGTCGCAGTTCAGAAACGAAGTGGTGAAACGGTTCCTTTTGATGTAAAAAAGATTTATGATGCGATTAAAAAGGCGGTTGCGGTCACAACAGAAATTTCAGATGTCGAGGTTGTAAAGATAACTCAGGATGTGCTGAAACGATTGGATGGTAAATATGCTGACAAAGTACCAACAGTTGAAAATATTCAGGATGTTGTGATTCAGGCTTTGATGGATGCGCGTGCATATAAAACAGCCGAAGCTTATATTATTTATCGTCAAAAGCGCACTGAAATTCGTGAATCTATGGTGGATGCGGTTGAAGTTATCGAGGGTTATGTCGGTGGTTCGAACTGGCGAATCAAGGAAAATGCAAATGTTGGCTATTCCATTGGTGGTCTGATTTTGCGTACCAGTGAACGTGTCACAGCGGAATATTGGTTGAACCTGTATCCAAGGGCGATTGCAGAGGCCCATAAAACGGCTGCGATTCATGTGCATGATTTAGGGTGGTTGACTGGGTATTGCGCGGGGTGGTCATTGCGCGAGTTGTTATACGAAGGTTTTAATGGTGTTGACGGATATTTACAGTGCGAGCCTGCACGTCATATGGCAACGGCGATTTCGCATATGGTAAATTTCTTGGGTACTTTGCAGAACGAATTTGCAGGCGCTCAGGCGTTTTCATCTGTGGATACATATCTGGCGCCATATGTGCGTATTGATAATTTATCCTATGCGGATGTTAAAAATGCAATGCAGACATTAATATTTAACTGCGCTGTTCCGTGTCGCTGGGGAACACAGACACCGTTTATTAACTTTACATTTGATTGGACTTGTCCGAATGACCTGAAGAATCAGCGTCCATTCGTTGGTAAAAAACAGGCTGATTTTACATATGGTGATTTGCAACCAGAAATGGATTTAATCAATAAAGCGTTTTTGGAGGTTATGACCGAAGGTGATGCTTTGGGACGTCCGTTTACGTTCCCAATTCCAACATATAATATTACACCGGATTTTCCATGGGAGCATCCGAATGTAAAGCCTTTGTTTGATTTGGCAGCAAAATATGGTATTCCGAATTTCCAGAATTTTCTGAATTCTGATTTGAATCCAACGGATGTTCGTTCAATGTGTTGTCGTCTGCGTTTGGATGTGCGTGAATTGTTAAAGCGTGGAGGTGGGTTATTTGGATCAGCGGAAAAGACGGGGTCTATTGGGGTTATTACGATAAATCTGGCGCGTCTTGGATATATTCATCGTGGTAACCGCGAGGGTTTATTTACAGAATTGAAACGTTTGTTAGATTTGGGACGTGATGCATTGGAAATCAAGCGCGAAATTATTTCAAAAAATATGGAGCGTGGCCTGTATCCGTTTACAAAACGCTATCTGGGTGATTGGAATCATCATTTTTCGACAATTGGTGTGAACGGCGCAAACGAGATGGTTCGCAACTTTACGGGGGACCGTGAAAATATTGCAACACCCATGGGAAAAAAGTTGGTCTTGGATGTTATGGATTTCATTCGCGAAAATCTGGCCACATTCCAGGAACAAACCGGCAACCTGTATAATTTGGAAGCGACCCCGGCCGAGGGCTGTTCATATCGCTTTGCAAAGACGGATGTCAAGAATTTCCCAGATATTATTACTGCGGGAACCAAGGATGCGCCGTACTATACGAATTCAACTCAGTTGCCAGTGAATTTTACAGATGATCCATTTGTTGCGTTGGAACATCAGGAAGAATTACAACGTAAATATACGGGTGGAACCATGTTACACCTGTATATGGGCGAACCAGTATCAAGTGGGGAAGCCGCCCAGAAAATTGTGCGGACAATTTTTGAAAACTACAAGGTTCCGTATATGACGTTGACACCGACGTTTTCAATCTGTCCAAAACATGGGTATTTGCCAGGGAAGCACGAATTCTGTCCGAAATGCGATGCAGATAACGCTGCCAATCAGGACAATAACGTACAATAAAAAAACTAGGTCATACAACAAATCAGAAAGGGAGGAGATTATTATGACAACAAACTGTAACAGAACACCATGCGAAGTATTTTCTCGTTCAATGGGCTTTATTCGTCCTGTAAAAAATTTCAATGTTGGCAAGTATTCTGAATTTTGTGAACGTAAAACATTTACAGAAGAAAACAGTTTGTCCGCTGGGGCGCGTCATTGTGATTTGTTGAAACGTGCGGCATAGACGATGCGCGAAATTCAAATTGGGGGATTGGTTCCGTTCACCACCATTGACTATCCTGGCAAATTGGCATGTGTGCTGTTTTTGGTAGGTTGTCCGTTAAGGTGTGCGTATTGTTCCAATCCCCATTTATTGTCCCCTGGTGACGGAGAATATGATCCGGAACGTGTGTTTGGATGGTTAAAATCACGTGTTGGTCGGCTGGAGGCAGTTGTTTTTTCAGGTGGCGAAGCGTTGATGCAGGGGGATGTTGTTATTGAATATATGCGCCGTGTGCATGAACTGGGGTTCAAAATCGGTTTGCATACAAATGGTTTTTATCCAGATACTTTGATGCATGCTACGGATACGGTTGACTGGGTTGGACTTGATTTCAAGGCGACGCGTGAAAAATATCCTGATTTAACGGGTCAGCATATTGCGTACGATAATATGATGCGCAGTTTGGATGTGTGGCAAACCACAGGCAAAGATTTCGAGGTTCGCATAACTTGTGATCCACGATTTGTGTCTGTTGATGATTTGTTAGAAATTGCAAATATCTTGCGCGTACGCGGGGTAAAAAACATAGCAATTCAAAAATACAGGCCTTATTTCGAGCAGGAAAATCAAAAAACAGATGCCCAGCAACGCGATTCGTTTTTTTCCGATTTGAATTTGCGTGAAAAAATAAATTCTGAATTCGAATCGGTTGTTTGGCGGGAATAGCTTTGGTTTTATAAAAATTTAATACCGCCCAAGATTGCTTTGCGTGGCATTTTTTCAGCCTAGCGTTGTTTATTGCGTTGCAGTATGACAGATATGTTAAATTTGTCTATTTCCAGGATACCCAGTCGGGCCCATTTGTGTACACTGTTTGCTGTTTCTTGCAGTTCTTGTTTTTTCATTGGCCAACCTGTGTGCGCTATGATATATCCGCCTGGACGTACGTGGTCACGCAGGCTGTTTAATGTGGGTATGAAAGAGTTTGGTGCCCAGTTATAAATGTTTGACAGGTTGATAATGTCGTATTCGTCGTGGATTTTAGTATGCACTTGGTCTGCGGCTGACCAGATGAAATTGAAACTGTCTGGCAATATTTTTTGCAATTGTTTGTATTCGATATCAGTAATCATATATTTTTCATAACTTTGTGGTCTAAGACCGTTGCCAAAGATTTTATATCCGTCCATGCCGCGAATAAAATCGGCACTGTGTGCAGGAAGCTTTTTTAATATTTCATCCATTCCTGGTGCCTGGGATACATGTGGATTTTTGTATAAATTTGCTATCAGTTCTTTGTATTGGTTATATGGTGTGCCAGATTTGATTGCTTGGATTTTTATGTCTGTAATTACACGTGCGCAATATGAAATATCAAAAGTGTCAATCTGTTTTGCGCCATTTAATGTGTAAAACAATGCCTGGTCGCCACTGCCTGTGATTGTCAAGACTTTATCGCATATGTTTTTAGACAGTGCGGTGACTTTGCGTAAATTCTCGTTTGACACCACATACGCATGGGAATAATCCAAAGGATTGTCAGAGCCTGGAATATATGTTGCGCCATATTTGGAATTTTGTTGGGAGTATGCAGCGCGCGCTTGCGCCAGGTCAAATTCGATATGCGTTTGTTTCATGTTCGTGCCTTGGTTAATTCTGAGACATATATAGGTACAAAATTACAAAATGTCAATATCTTTTGTTGTTATTATTTAATGTTATGTAAATAAACCCTTTAAAAAATCATCTGTTTGTGATAAGATTAATTTATGTCAGAGGGATTTTGATGAGGAAAACAGCGGTTTTATTTGTTTTGCTGATGGGTGTATTTGGTGACGCTGTTGGGGCGGCGCGTCCAACGGGGCGTACTGTTGCGCGTTCGGCAACCGTATCGCGTACAACCCCGCGTGCGGCAACGCAACCAGTGGCCGAGGCTAAGACGGTCAGTCGTGCGCGGTCTGCACAACCTGTGGCAACCAGTGGGCCGTCGGTTGTGGCGCGTGCCGCAACAACCAAAAAGGTCGTTGGCACAGGGACCAAAGTTGCGGTTGCAGCCAAGAATGTTGTTGTAAATGAAGAATGCCAGCAAAAGTTTTATGGATGTATGGATTCTTTTTGTATGCTGGAAAACGAGACTGGGGGCCGTTGTTTATGCAGTAATAAAAACAAGGAACTAGATACAGTATTAGAAGAAATTGAAAAACTGGATCAACAGACTTATCAGATGGCAACGTATGGCGTTGAACGAATTGAAATGGGCGAAGATGCCGAAGCGGTTATTGCCAAGGCCAACGCTGTGGCCCAATCTGTGATTGAAAATTCAGATGACGATGGCAAAAAAAAGCGCAAAACCTTGGATTTATCATTGTGGGAAGATATCCCAGCGGAGGAAGAGTTTGAAGACCTATTTGGTGGCGATACTGCTTCGATTATAGATGGCAAAGAAGGTGACGCCCTGTATTCCGAATCATTGAATATTTGCCGGGCACAAATTCCGGAATGTGCATCCGATATGCAAATGTTGCAGATGATGTATATTCAAAATATTAAATCAGATTGCGCAGCGTATGAAAACAGTTTAAAGCAACAGAAAAAATCCAGTGCCCAGAAATTAACCGCCGCCGAAAGGGCTTTAAGAGAGGCTGCTCTGGAACAGTTTCGCACTGCAAATAAATATGATTTGGGACAATGTACTGTTGAATTTAAAAAGTGCATGCAGACAACTGGTGGGTGTGGCGATGATTTTTCAGGATGCGCAACAGTTGTTGCGTTGGATGCGACAAATACGCGTAAATCAACATCCAAGAAATCAAAGAGTTACAAAATTAATGGTGCTGTAACCACGATTGAAATTTCTGCATCGACATACGATGCATTGGTGGCGAAAAAGCCGCTGTGTGAATCTGTTACAAAATCGTGTGTTAGTGTTGCGGGTCAGGTATGGGACACATTTTTGCGCGAAGTTGCGCCCCAGGTCAAGAATGCCGAACTGATTGCCGAAGACAAGGCTCGTCAGAATTGTATCGGTAATATTGCGTCATGTTTCCAAAAGGCGTGTAAGGATAATATTGACCCCAATGATCCAGACGGTTCGTATGATATGTGTTTGTCGCGTCCGGGAACAATGCTGAATCTGTGTCGGGTGCCATTAAATGCGTGCGGTATTGATGCGTCGTCCCAGGCGACGGCGGAAAAATC
>JAWPOF010000002.1:0-61880 GCA_033345275.1 Alphaproteobacteria bacterium | reverse complement strand
TAAAAGTTTAGTACACAAAAACGTTTTACGTTTTTGTCATTCTGGGGCTTGACCCCAGAACCCAGGTTATGCGCGCAAAGCGCGCACAAATGATAAAGGTTTTCATTACCTGGGTCCCGCGGTCCAGCCGCGGGATGACAGAATTTTTTGTAAAAAAATTCTGTTTATATTTACCACGCTAAACTTTTATTTATATAAGCAACCCTTTCCACCGGCATGCGCCGGTCCGCCCCCCTGCAGAAGGGGGATTAAAAATCCCCCGTCTGGGGGATTTGCATCGGCAAATATGAAAAAAAATGGGGGGATGAAGTATTTAAATCCGCAGAGATTATTCTGTGGGGCGTGCCCCGATTTCCCCGATATTGCCACCGGTGCCAGTAATGGTTTGTAATTGTTTTTGGGGGATGATTAATACTTTGTCGCTGCTTGTGCTTGGTTCGCCCTTGCAGTAACCCCATTGTGTATTGCTGGATGTTTCTGAATAAAATGGTTTAAATAAAACGTCGCCCGTGAAGTCGTGATAGCCGTCAGATTTCTCTTCATCAGTTGCATTTAAATAATCCGTCCAAGCAGTGTCAACCCATATGCCACCCAATCGTTCGCATTCTGCCGACAGTGCGGTTGACATGTCATAACGTATTTGGTCCATAACTGCATTGACTGATTGTAAAACTGTTGCTGGTAAAGACTGTTCCGATTCGGATGGGCGTACGCATGTCTGTGTGGCATATCGGACAAGTTTGTGATATAAACTGCCGATGTAATCACCGCCACAATTCGATGAGTTATCGGTTGTTTCGTTTTGGGTTGTGGTATTGCATTCTTGAACAGTTGCGTATGTTTGATTGCCTGGGGCATAGATACGGCATGCAAATGGATATGAATGCAGGCTGTCGTTGCTGGGGACAGCACACAATTCCTGAAGATGGTCTTGCAGCGCGGTTTGGCAGGATTGACCAATTGTTTGAGTAATGATGTCATGCATAGCGACAAGTAAACTTTGCATCCCAGTGGGGCCGCCCCCATATAAATTGCTGCAGGTGTCTAATTTGTCGCGACACATTTCTTCGGATAATTCCATGCGGGCGCCCAAAAGTAATTGATCCTTGGTATTGCTGAAATCCTTGAGTGATTGTGTTTGCGTGTCATAACACTGGGTAACTGCATCCAGACACTCGTTTTTAACGGTGCGAATGCGTTCTTGTTGGCCCTGATAGATTTCGGTGATTGCCTGGCGCACGAATTCATCCCAAACGTCGTCCGCCAAATCGCGACATGTGTCCAGACCGCGGGTTGCGTAACTGCGCTTGTGGTTCAGTTCGGCAACCAAAAGGCGATTTGTTTCATTTGTAAGGATGTCGCCTGATAATGATACCTGCGATTCCAGCTGATAAAAAATAGGACTGTAAATCGGTTCGCCTGTTTCAATGTTCAGATAACGGCCCGTTATGTCTAGACAGTGAATGTAATTTGCGCCACAGGCTGTATCGGCAGTAATATCCTTGCGTACTTGGGCAATGCAATCGTTTATGGATGTGGAATTGTGAGATTTGTAATTTTCAAGACGAGCCAAATTTAATTCGTGTTCGCTGGTGCGGATTGAAGAGTTTGCCTGGGCTAGTTTTTCGTCCAAGTTGTTTAGCAACAACGAACAATCGTTTTCAATGTACATGCCATACGCAGTTGCAACCATGGTTTGTGTGCTGCTGTTTGGACATTGCTTGATTGTTAATTGCGAGCACTGGGCGTGGACGGCGTTGTACAAGGATTCGCCCGTAAGGTTGGCGATGTTAGAACCGCCCGCCAGGTTAGATGTCAGCCAAATTTCGTTTATGTCGCCGGCGATGTCAAGTGTCCCTTGGGTGGACAAGGATTTGTTTTTGGTGTTGGATAAAACATTGCTGATGTCGGCCAGTTGAGATGCAGCAGCGGATTTGTCCTGGGTTATGGATTGTGTATATTCGCCAGCGGTGGCGGTGGTCATAGCCTTGACCTGGGGCGCGGTTTTATCAATTACGGTCATGTTAAGATTGTGGAAATCTGTTAATGTGTTTGATGCGGCAGATAATGCATTTTCGCGGGAACGGATTTCTGACAGTTTGGACGAGCAAATACAGCGACGGTATGTGTCATCGGCTGTCCCACAGAATTGGTCCATGCAGGTAAAGTAAGCTTCGCGGCAGGTGTTATAACCTGTGTTGAATGTTTGTGATTGTTGGGCAGGGGTGGTAATCGCAGCACGGGTGGGATTTGTTGGACGGGTAACTATGGAACGCGCAGCGGTTTGAACCCTGGAAGTGGGGCTGGACGCTGTTTTTGCAGAACGTGCAATGGTGGTTTTTGCGGTTTGGCGATTGGTCGCTTGCCTTGTTTGGGTGCCGGTATTACGTGCGGATGTATTTTTTGTCGCTGGGCGAGATATGGAATTGGTGTCACGAACAGCGGCGTTGGCAAAACCAACCCCCGCAACAATTGTAATTATGAGATATGCAAGTTTTCTCATACTTTGTGGGTATTTTTCTTTGTTATGATATTTTATCAGAAATGTGCGGATTGTGCCAATAAAAAATAGCCCGTTCGGGGCCACTTTTAATTTGCGTTTTCTGTCGCGGTTGGACGATTACGCTCAACAAATGTTATGCGTCCCTTGTCCAAATCGTACGGTGTCATTTCAACGCGGACACGTTCGCCGACGTTGACCCAGATACGAGCCTTGCGCATTTTTCCGCAAACAGTCGCCAGAATTTCGTGTCCGTTGTCCAATTTTACGCGGAACATGGTGTTTGGTAATTTATCCTCGACCGTGCCAGAAAAAACAATAACATCGTCTTTTGCCATGAATTTTATTCCCTTGGGTTTTCATAAAAATATAAGCAGTATAATAGTGGCTGGGGAATAAAAATGCAAGTTTTTTTATTTTCTGTTGAGAATGGGCGATATATTTGATAAAATAAAGACAAATTATGTAGGATGGGTTTTCATGAAAATAAAAATTCTGGCAATTTTGTTGACTTTGATTCCGGTGGTGTCCGATGCTGCTGTTCGTGATGATGGGGCTCGTGTTGGGGTGCGGCGGCTAAAGACTGCGGGAACAAGTGTCCCAAGTATCGCTTCTAAGGCTTTGACCAGCAGTAATGAAGGCGGTACCCAATCGGGTGCAGGCACAACAACAGAACCACAGGCGGCCACAGTGACAACGACGACTGTCAGTGAAGAAGATTGTCGCGATGCGTATCGGACATGTATGGATGAATTTTGTTTGCTGGACGAGTCCGAGGGGTATCGGTGTGCTTGTTCTTCGAATATAGAAAAGTCAAAGAAATTAATACAGGAAATACAAAAAATTCAAGAAGAAGCTGATAAGTTATATACAGAAGGGGTCGAACGCGAACAGTTGGGCGCCAAGGAAAGGCTGGTGTTTGGTGAAAGCGATGCCGCAAAGAAAAGCTCGAGTGTGTCGGGGGTTAATTTCTGGGAATGGTTGAATACTGATACATCTGATACAGAGGGGTTGGATTCCGATGTGTATGTCGGGGATGCTTTGTATGCTATGGCGCAAGATTTGTGCAGGGTGAAATTAGACAGTTGCGCCAATCGGGCAGAAATGGAAGAGATTTTATATTCGCGACAGATTGTGGCGGACTGCAAAGCGTTCAGTTCGTATTTGGCAGAACAAAAACGAAATGCGCAATTGAATAAACGTACTGCCGAAAGTGCAGTGCGACAGGCACGTCTTGCGATGCTGGATACGACCAATAAATATAATCGTGGCCAATGCTTATTAGCGTATCGTTCATGTGTTGCAGACAAAGGGGGCTGTGGCGCGAATTTTGAAAATTGTTTGGATGCTGATTTGTTGGGGCGACGTGCAAATGCATGTGAAAATGTGCTGGATCAGTGTATGGCGGTCAGGGATTATGTTCTGAAGGACTGGCAGGCCGAAGCGGAAATGATTTTGGTCGATGCTGCCAAGTATGCAGATAAGTATCGCCGTCAGACTTGTTTGGCGCAAATTCAGGTTTGTTTAGAAGATGGTTGTTCAACTGCAACAAATTCTGCATGTTTGACGGATGTTAATGTGGCGGCAGGGATTTGCCCGATTATCGATGAATGTAACGAGTTGGTGCCAGGGCTGAAAACTGTTGTGGGTAATAAACTGGGGTATCTGCGTATTCAATTCTGTCAGAATGATGTTGATGCGTGTTTGCGCGATAAATGTGGGGCGAATTTCACTGCACCAGAATGCGTTGGTAAAAAAACATCCGAGATTGTTGCGATGTGTCCGCAAAGTATGTTCCCATCGTGTAAAAATGAAACTCAGTTTGATATCATTGTGTCGGCGGCGGTTCTGCAGATGGATTATCAGATGATGCAAGGGTGTATCAATCATTTTGCAGAACAGTTGGGGAATGTTTGTGGTACCGATATGGCCTGTTTGCCGTCCGATGATATTGTTGCAGGATTGACAAAATTGCCAAGTTCTGAAAAAGATATGGCCGAGTTGCGCGCCAAAGTGCGAGATAATTCCAAGGACAATGTTGCGAAGTTCTTTAAACAGTTTGAAAAAGATATTACCGTTGCGGCGTGTGCGGATGCAAAAAAACCGACAGGGGTCAGCAGTTTGGGAAAGAGCGTATTCAATACTGCAAAATTAATTGCAGAGATTGGTGCAGAAAATCGTGCGATGCGTGAATTGGAAACTAAAATCGCTGAACTGTCGCGGAAACAGGATTTGGAACAAGCTGAAAAAAACTGTTATGCTTTGTACAAGGTTGAAACACCAGGTAGCTCTGATGGAAATTACAGTTATATCCGCAGTGTGTCGTTTGAACCGTCTTTGCGTAATTGCCGTGTTTGCCGCATGCAACAGGTTTGCGAAACAGGTGGTGAAACCAAAGGTACGGGGTTTGCAAAAGGTGCCGCGTGGGGATTGTCGACTGGGGCCGCCACTGGAACTATGGCTTGGCCTGGATGGGGAACGGCCATTGGAGGTGTTGTAGGCGTGGTTAGTGGTGGCCTTATTGGAAT
This sequence comes from Alphaproteobacteria bacterium, assembly GCA_033345275.1. Classification (GTDB taxonomy): domain Bacteria; phylum Pseudomonadota; class Alphaproteobacteria; order Rs-D84; family Rs-D84; genus Enterousia. The sequence continues at coordinate 56,852 of JAWPOF010000002.1, read as the reverse complement.
GACGGCCGCAGGTGAAGAAGAATTCTGTCAGCAAAATGAATCTTGTGAAGATGTCAATATGTGATTTGATTATGTGGAGGAAACGTGATGTTCAAAACAAGTCGATTGGTGTTGTTGGGGGTATTTGGCGCGTTGGTATTTTTACCTGTGCACGAGGTAGGTGCCGCAATCCAAAAGACGGCGAAAAAGCCCGCGATTCAAAAGGGAACAACAGTTCGTACCAAGACCGATGCAAGTGGTTTGTATAATCAAGAATGCTATGACGCGTATTATGGCTGTATGGACCAGTTTTGTATTTCTGATAATGAAGCAGGGGGCAGCTGTTCATGCAGTAATTTAAACGCGGCCTTTGAAGAAGAACTGGCTGAAATTCAGGATATGTTAGACCGGGCTGAGCGTATATCAACCGAAGAAGTTGAAAAGGCCAAGTTGGGCGCCCAGGCGGATATTGTTTTTACGGGGACACGCGAATATGACAAGGATGGAAATCTGAAGAAAATTGATCAGATTGGCAAGGATTCTCGTTCCAGTTTGTTGTCGTTGTGGGATACATTCTTTGGGGAAGAAAATGAAGAAGATGAAGAAAATTTGTGGGATGGCGGTGGTTCTGATTTGACTGATATGACGGGGGTTGCACTGTATAATTATGCCGAAAATATTTGTTTGGAACAGATGCCAGATTCTTGTGAAGGTGATGTGCGTTTGCTAAAAAGTATGTATTCCAGGCAGATTTCTTCGGACTGCGTTGGGTATAAAAATAGTATCGCGTCTAAACGTGCCGAAGCTGAACGGGCATTGGCAAATGCAAATGCGGCTGTGCGTGATGCGTTAAAGGAATCTCTTAATTCTTCAAACAAATATGATTTGGGGCAATGTATGGTCCAATTCAAAAAATGTATGCAGACCGAAGATGCGTGTGGTAAAAATTGGGAAAACTGTGTGGCAACAATTGCGATTGAAAATATGCAGAATAACAAAGCAAAAAGTACCGCAGGAACATCTGTTGCAACTGTTAATACATATGACATTACTGCGTCCACGATGGAGATTTTGAATAACAAACGTACAATTTGTGAAAATGTTTTAAATCAATGTGTCGCAGTGCGTAATATGGTGTGGCCGGCTTTCCTGCGTGAAGTCGCGCCAACAATTAAAGTGGCGGAAGACGCAGCAGAATCCAGGTTTCGTCAGTCTTGTTTGTCCAATATTTCATCATGTATTCAAAAGGCGTGCAGGGATGATATTGTTGGCAAGGGGGTAGGGACAATGGATGCGTGTCTGTCACGACCAGATATGGCGCGCAGTTTCTGCAAGGTGGAAATCGACCCATGTGAACGTATGGAACCGTTAATCTGGGGTTATGTCGTTGATAAATTGGCTGCGATGCGTGTGGATGCATGTACGCAAGAGGTAAAAGACTGCTTTACCGCCGATACACGTTGTGGTGAAAATTTCCAGAACTGTATTGGTATGGATTATGACTATATCCATGGTATTTGTCCGATTGACAGTTTGGTTGTCTGCAAGGCAAATAATCCAGGATTTTCAATGGATGATCTGGATTCTATGTTGATGGGATTGTATTTGAACATAGATAATGCGGCATTGGACCAGTGCCAGGAATTGGTTGATAGAAAAATGGCCGAGGTTTGTGGCAGTACAACCGACTGTAATAAATTTGCCGCCGATGATACCATTGGCGCGGGCAGTATTCGTTCGCAAAAAGACGGAACGGTTTACCGTGTGACGGGTATGATTTCATTTGGTTCAATAAAAATGGGTGATGCGTCGGGGCGTACCGTTGATGTTGGCGAAGATGGGACTGTACGACTGGGCCCGGGCGAGATTGGTGTCGCAGAATATATTGCCCAGGTGCGTAAACGTAATGCAGGTGAAAAAAATTCTGCTGGCATTATTGATGCCATTGAAGAAGAATTGAATAATATCGCGGGAACAATCAACCGTACAATAGAAATGATTGAACAAGACCCAGAAATTCAGTTCTGTATTAATGGACGCAGTTTATCCCAGATTACCGGGGATAAAAAACAGAAAACAACCGCGCGTTTCCCGAATTTATTAAATTCGGTAAAGCAACAAATAGCAGTTGCAGCCCTGCGCCAAGCCCAGAATAATTATAATGCCAAGTTTAACAAGGCTGTGTTTGATGCAACCAAGGATGCGTCTGCAGATTTAGCGCAGTACATGTGCCAACGGTTGGCGGCGACGAATGGCGAACTGGCTAATGTGACAAGCGCAAAAAATAGTACGCCATTGGCGCCACCGTACGCGATTTCGTACGAAGTGGGTACTGGGCTGACCGATAGCGATTTGTTGGTTGGTGGGCATTCTTCGCATGAGGGGTTAGTGTCCGAAGGGGTCTTGGAAAAAAAGTCTGGTTCAAAGAAGTATAAGTTTGAACGTGTCGGTTACACGCGTGAGGTTTGGTCTGCGTTTAATCGCGAAACACGTATGTGTCATTTTTGTACCAGTACGGTGACTCAAAGTTGTGATATTGAAAAAGTATATGTAAGACGTCAAAATTTAGACTGTAAGACGTCCGCTCCGGTTGAAAAGTGTGAAGATATACCGATGTAAAAAAAATCCCCGAAATGGGGATTTTTATTTTGATTTGACTGTTTTGCCTTTGATAAGGGTACCTTGGGGTGTCATAACCCAATCGCAAATGCCTTTGTTTAAACATTCTTCGGCAGGGATGAAACCTAATTTGTTTTTTCCCAGGCTTTCTATTTCCTGTGGTTTCAGGTAGGTGTTTTTCAAGTATAAATCCATTGTGAGCTTGGCACGTTGTTTTAGGTATTCTGTGCTTTGTAGGAATTCGGATTCTGTTTCAATATTGATTGATTGCGAATTGATGCTCATCTTGTGTTGTGCCGGGGTATTCGTCGCGCGAAATCCGGGCGTTTTGTTAAGCTGTGACCGATTATCAAAGTTTATGCGATGTTGGGCGTGGCTGTTCATAATGCGAAATCCGGGGGTGCCATTGATTGCCAACAGGCTGGCGGAGTTGAATGCAATACCCAGAACAGTAGTGCGAATGATGGTACCGTTCATTTTTGCAATTGCAAGTAAATGCAAGATGGATTCTGTAATCGAGATATCACCACCAGTGGAATTGATGTAAACATCAATAACAGGTTGTTTGATAGGATCCAGATTATATGGTGTTTTTAGTGTCTTCTCTTGGGGGTGCCTGGTGGGTATAGGCAATGAATCGACCAGATATTCCAAGTCGCCAAGCATATCGTTAGTTGTCAAAGGTGAAATTTTTTCCACAAGAAATATTTTTGATTCGATAATATAATTTTTAGAGTCCAGATTTATAGTCATGTTTTTGTACTCAGTTAAATTTGTCTTTGTAAAGATAACACAAAACATAAAACTGTCAAGACGAAAATGATGTTTCATGTCTAAGAAATTATTTTTTAGACTGTGAAGAATTTAATGGTTAAAGAATTGTATCGTGGAAATTTTCTTAGAAATAGGGGGGTAAGCAATGCTTTGTGCTGGCGATTGGCGATGTTTTATTTGTTATAAAATAATGGGGCTGACAGTATATGAAATATCAAACATATATAATATTTGCAGTTGAATCAAAAATAATTTATAAATCTTGCCTTGTGGGGAATTTGGGGGTAAAATAGGGACGTTATGTTTTAATGACAAGGAAGAGTTATTATGTCTAAATTGATTGTTGATGGAAACTGGGCGGCAGCGGATGTTGCGTACAGATGTGTTGATTTTGCTGCGATTTATCCAATCACCCCCAGCAGTACTATGGGTGAATTGGCGGATGAATGGTCGTTTCAGCATAAAAAGAATATTTGGGGCGCGCAGCCGCAGATTATAGAAATGCAGTCCGAAGCGGGGGCGGCCGGTGCGATGCATGGCGCGTTGCAGATGGGCAGTTTGGCAACAACATTTACTGCGTCCCAGGGATTATTGTTGATGATTCCAAATATGTACAAAATCGCGGGTGAACAGACACCGTTTGTTATGCATGTGGCGGCGCGTGCGCTGGCGACGCATGCGTTGTCTATTTTTGGTGACCACAGTGACGTTATGTCGGTGCGTTCGACCGGGTTTGCGATGTTGTCATCACACAATGTTCAACAGGCACACGATATGGCGGCAATTGCGCATGCGGCAACTTTGCGGGCGCGTGTGCCGTTTTTACATTTCTTTGATGGGTTCCGTACCAGCCACGAAGAATCACGTCTGACGCGCATACCGGACGAAGTGCTGGAAAAAATGATTCCTGAAAAATTGGTGCTGGAAAATCGTGCGCGTGGTATGACGCCGGATAAACCAACAATTCGCGGAACCGCGCAAAATCCTGATGTTTATTTCCAGGGGCGCGAAGCGGCAAATCCATTGTATGAAAAAACGCCGGAAATCGTCCAAGAATGTATGGATGAATTTGCGGAACTTACGGGGCGCAGGTATAACCTGGTCGATTATGTGGGTGATGAAAACGCGGAATTTGTTATTGTCGCCATGGGCAGCGCGTGTGAAACAATAGAAGAAACATTGCCGCACCTGCCACGTGGTTTGGGATTGGTCAAGGTGCATTTGTATCGTCCGTTCCCAGTGGACGCGTTTCGTCGTGCGTTGCCAAAATCTGTGCGCGCAATCGCGGTTTTGGACCGAACCAAGGAACCGGGCAGTATCGGTGAACCATTGTACCAGGATGTAAAGTCGGTTGTGGCGGATGGCGTTGACGTGTTTGGTGGGCGATATGGTCTGGGGTCCAAGGAATTTAAGCCAAGAGATGTCAAGGCGATTTATGAAAACCTGATGCGGGGGCAATTACATCATAATTTTACGGTTGGTATTGATGATGATTTGTCTGGATTGTCTTTGCAGACTGACCCTGCGTTTACGGTCGAAGATCCAAATTTCAAAACCGCTATTTTATACGGTATCGGCAGTGATGGTACCGTTGGCGCGGTAAAAAATATCGTAAAAATTGTTGGGGAAAATTCTGATTTATATCCGCAGTCTTATGCCGTATATGATTCCAAGAAATCAGGTGGGTTGACCGCGTCGCATATTCGTTTTTCAGATGCGCCGATTAAAAGTCAGTATTTGGTCGAAGTGGCAGATTTTATCAGCGTTTCAAATTTTATGATTGCACAACGTTTTGATGTGTTCCGTGGCTTGCGCGCGGGTGGCACCGTTATGATTAATACTTCCATGGCGCCGGATATTGCGTTTGCGAATTTACCACGTGATACCCAGGAACATTTGATGCGGATTCGTGCGAATGTTTATTTCTTGGATGCGAATCGTGCGGCGGCGGAATTGGGATTGGGCAATCGTATCAATACATTTATTATGTTGAACTTCTTTAATCTGACCAATGTTATCGACCCGGCCCAGGCCGCAATCAGTGCCAAGGCTGCAATCGAAAAAACATATAAAAAGAAGGGTATGGATGTTGTTCAGGCAAACTGGGCGGCGGTGGACAGGGCTGCGGAATTTTTACATAAATTTGACATGCCGTCATCTGTGTCCAATTTTGCCCCAGATTTTGTCCCGGCCATGACATTGGATGCACCGGCGGAAATTGCGGGGACGTTGGGCGAAATGGCAGCGCAACGTGGTGATGCGATTCCGGTTTCGCGTTTCCGTGTTGATGGGGAATTTGGTGCGGGGCAATATCCGGTTGGAACATCCAAGTATGAAAAACGTGCGATTTCAGAACGTGTCGCAACCGTTGATATTGATAAATGTATTCAGTGTGGCAAATGTTCTATGTTGTGCCCACATGCGGTTATTCGGATTAAAGCCTTGACCGCAGATCAGGTAGAAGAGGCACGCGCCAAGGGTATCAAGGTTGTGCCAATGAAGACACCCGAGTTGGGTCCAGACATGTATTTCACAATCAATATTTCGCCGGCCGATTGTACGGGATGTAATGTTTGTGTGAAAAATTGTCCGACGGGGGCGTTGTCTATGGTGCCGGCACGCGATGTAATGGCGGATAATCAGGCGGCATTTAATGCGGCGGAAAAATTGCCGGATATGGAACGCGAAAAATTAAACCTGAATATTCCAAAGCATGTGGAGTTGTTGCCGCATTATTTTGAATTTCCGGGTGCGTGTGCAGGATGTGGTGAAACACCGTATGTAAAATTGTTGTCGCACCTGTTTGGGGAACGTATGGTGGTTGCTAATGCGACGGGGTGTTCGTCGATTTATGGGGCGAATTTGCCGACAACACCATGGACACGCGATGCAAATGGTCGTGGTCCGGCATGGTCAAATTCACTGTTCGAAGATAATGCGGAATATGGTTTGGGTATGCGTTTGGCATTGAATCAGAAGCGCGATAATCTGCGCGCGCTGTTGTTTGAATTGGGAATTGAAAATGTCGAAGGCATATTTGATGAAACGGATGCCATAAAACAGCGTGCGCTGGAAACAGATTTGCGCGCACAGTTGGCGAAAATTGATGGGCCACGCGCGCGTCTGGCGGAAAGCCTGATTGGCGAAGTGGTCGATAAATCCGTCTGGATTATTGGTGGCGACGGTTGGGCATATGATATTGGCTATGGCGGTGTTGACCATATCTTACACAGTGGTGAAAATGTGAATATATTGGTGCTTGATACCGAAGGGTATTCGAATACCGGTGGCCAGCAATCTAAGTCCACACCGTTTGGGGCCAGTATGAAGTTCGCAATTGGTGGAAAAAATCATGCCAAAAAAGATTTGGGTATGATTGCGATGATGAGTGGCGCGTATGTTGCGCAGATTGCGCTGGGGGCAAATCAGGCCCAGGCAATACGTGCATTCCGCGAAGCGGCATCGTTCAATGGGCCATCAATTATATTGGCGTATGCGCCATGTATCGCGCATGGGTTCGCGTTGCAAAATGGGGCGGAACATCAGATGCAGATGGTTCAGACCGGTGCATGGCCATTGTTCCGATTTGATCCGCGCCTGATTGCAGACGGGCGTAATCCGTTAACTATGGATTCTAATGTTGACAATCCATTGCCGTTGGAAGATTTTCTGAAAACAGAATCGCGTTTCGGTGCGGCACGCGCGGCAAATCCACAGTTTAATAAACTGGTTGATATGGCCAAGGCAAATAATGCGTACAAAAGCGAATTAAAAAAACATATCGCGCAGTTCGCAATGCTGAATAAACCAGTTGTCAAAGAAAATGGGGAAGGGTAAATGAAAGAGCAAATGTGTATTCATAGAATTTTCTTAGTCGTATTTTGTTTGTTTTTAACGGCGTGTACTTTTCAGACGAAACATCGGGGGTATGTTTTTCCCGATGATTTGGCGGGACAGGTTGAAAATATCAAAACGACATCGGCATTGATTGAAAAAATTGGTGACCCCCAGGTCAAGACCATGTATGGGGATGAAGTTTGGGTGTACTATGGTGCGGATGAAAATTATCGGGGACCATTGAAACCGACGTTCACAGATGAAACGGTTCTGTTGGCGTGGGTGCAGGGTAATCGCGTATTGAAAACCCAGGTTTTGCATGATGCGGATTTGCCAGATGTCAAGATTGCCGAAGGCGAGACAGAAATCCCAGCAGCGATTGAATTAAATGCAATCGAAGAATTGTTTAACAATATTGGACGATTCAGTCCGGCGGGATTGGGGCAATAAAAAAACCCACCAAACGGTGGGTTTTTATTGTTTTTATTTCTTTTTGGTTGTTGCTGCTGCAGCTGCTTTGGCCTTTTCATCTTCTTCCATTGGCATTTTACCACCAATAATTGCGAACGCCAATTCTGCCTGGTGCAGACCCAATTCAACACCTGCTGGTAATTCCAGGTCAGTACCATGAACCACATCACCGATTGTCAATTTTGCCAAATCGATAATGATTTTTTCTGGGATAACATCAACCAAACCACGCAATGCAACTTTGCGTACCGCAAAGTTCAATGTACCACCCAATTTCAAACCTTTGGATGTTTCTGCGTTAACAACTTCGACCGGCACAACCACGTTAACGGGGCTTTTTACATCAATACGTTTAAAGTCCGCGTGAATTGCCGCATCGCTTACCGGATGATATTGAACATCCATCAGCATGGCATCTTCTGTGCCTGCGCTTGTTTTAATTTGGAACAATTTAGTCCGCAACCCCGGTGTTTTTAATAATATTTCGAATTCACGACCGTTTAATTCGATTGCGACTGGGGCCCTTTTTTCCCCGTAAATCACAGCGGGGATGTTTTTGTTATTGCGGATGCTGCGTGCGGCCCCCTTGCCAGCAACGTTGCGAATTTCTGCATTTATTTCAATTGCCATTTTCAATCCTTTTAATGGTTTTTGTTTAATTGTGCGCCAGCCTCCAAGGGTGCTGTGCGTCGCGCATTATGCCCCAGAAATTCTGAAAAATCAAGTATTTTTTTATCGCCACACACTGGGAAAAGAACGATAATCAGACAACTTATTACAACTGCCAAACATCCCCCCAACCTGTGCTGATGTGGCATTTGGCCAAACTTCATACAAATATTGCCCATTTATCTTTGGGGTATATCCGGTCAACTTTTTATCACCATAAAAAGTTCGATAAAACATATTCTCTGCGGGCTCACCCGACAGATTACCAAATATCCCTTCCCCCAGGCCACTTAATTTGCTGCAATTGGCAAAGGTTTGATTGAACATCCCCACCGCGGGCGCCCCAGAAATCCCCGCAAACACCCCAGATGGAATCGTACCACGCATTTTTGAACACCCATAAAATGTCGCATAAAACATATTTTTAGCGGGCGCCCCCGTAATACTTGAAAACAATTTTTCTGGCACACCACCTGTTATTTGGGTCACACCACGAAATGTTTCATAAAACATCGCCGGCGCCGGCGCCCCCGTCATTGTTCCAAACAAAGATTCAGGTATTGCACCACGAAAACCACTACTGCTATAAAAAGTTCTATAAAACATATTCTCTACAGGCGCTCCAACCAAATCTATAAACAAATTTGCCGGTATTGCCCCCGTAATTGATGTATCGGCAAAGGTTTGATAAAAACGCGGATTTTTGCCATTTTCCAGTGTTGGAAAAATTTTGCTTAAATTACCCTGGATGGTTGAAATGCTGGAATTACCATAAAAACTGATTGCCGCAGTAGTAACGTCATCGTTGTAATCTGTTGCCAAACCACCTAAACGCACAGCATACGTCTCGTACCCAGTAAAAGAATGTGTATAGGTCGTATTTGTCGTGTCCGGCTTTGTTATCGTTTCTTGCGTTCCATCGCCCCAATCTATGTAAAAAACCCCTTGGGCAGATATTGTAAACGACAAAGAACCTGATACAGTCATTTCAAACGGATACTCGTAATCTACCGCTTCTACTTCCTTCAACAACGTATCATACGCCTGAATGGTTGCGACTGTATCTGCTGCATCATCTGTGGCATAAACGGTCGAACTGTACGCAGTTCGCACCCCCGTAATAAACTCATTCGCGATATCAACAACCGTCAGCAAATATTTCATATTCACAGGCACATCCAAATCTGCATCCGTCAACGTATCATTAACCGGAACATACACCCCATAATTATGTTCCAACAGTTCATGAATATATCGGATGGATGCAATCTCTGCCCCATTGGCGACAGATATAAACAAACATGCAAAAAAACACAAAATTCGCTTCATTTAACAACATCAATCTGCGTCTGGATTCGGTAATGGCGGGGTTGGCACCTTGAACGCACCGGTCACAGTAAGCGACCCCGAAACAGTATAAGTCCCCGCCATTGTTTGATTTGCAGACGCAGACGTATCCACCTTAGTTTCCGTTGACTGATTTACATAATCATTAACATACTCGGTCGAGGCCAAATCCGCAAACGACACCCCAGGTGTCATCAGCAAAAAAAGAAAAAACAGCCTCGCTCTCATATTATTTCCAACACAAAACACCAGTCAATTCTTGACGTTATGCGTTTCCCCTTTAATTCTATCTCTGATATTGTACCATAAAACAGCACATTCTAACAAGCGCTAAACATAAAAATCACTTCCATGCACTTGGGATATTAGCCCAATCTGACAACCCTGTATCGCCAGAATACATTCCCCCAAAATAATTTTTCGTGGCATCAGGCCATATTTCATACAGGTACTTACCTCCACTCTTAACAGAATCACCCGTCAAAGCATAATTTCGGTAAAAAGTTTCTGTAAACATCTGATTCTGAACCGTTCCCGTTAATTCCCCAAACACCCCATCTTCAATTCCGGTCAATTTTGAACAATTATAAAACGTTCTGTAAAACATCTGTGGTGCTACGTCCCCAGAAATCCCCGCAAACAATCCCGCCGGCAACACACCCGTCAATCCCGAACACCCCGCAAACGTATTATAAAACATCTTTTCCACAGGCACCCCATCCAACCCCGCAAACAAATCCGCCGACAACGCGCCTGTCAACCCTGTACAAACATTAAACGTACCTTCAAACATACGCTTGGCTGGCTGACCTGTAATCCCCGTGAACAAATCCGCCGGAATAGACCCCGTTAATCCCGAACAAGAAAAGAACGTATTTCCAAACATCAATTCCTGGGGCGCACCATCAAACCGCCCAAACAATGCGTTTGGAATCGCCCCAGTCAAACCCGAACACCCCGAAAATGTCGCATTATACATACGCTGGGCTGGTGCCCCAGAAATCCCCGCAAATAAGCCTGATGGAATATTCCCCGTCAAACCCGAACACCCCGCAAACGTTGCGTGAAACATATCACGGGCCGGCGGCCCAAACAAACCATCAAACAAACCATCGGGTATACCGCCACTCAACCCAGAACAATTTTCAAACGTTCGGTAAAACACCCCTTCCATAGGATCACCTTTAATTCCCGAAAACAACCCCGCCGGAATTTCACCACTCAGGTTTTTATCACCATAAAAAGTCCCATAAAACATATTTTTGGTGGGTTTACCCGCCACCCCCGAAAACAGCGCCGGCGGAATGTCACCCGTCAGATTCGGATTATTCCCAAAGGTATAATAAAACTTAGGCTGGGTACCATTTGCCAATGTCGAAAAAATTTGCCCCAGACTGCCACTTATATACGCGATATTCTGGTTATTATTAAAACTGATTGCTGGTGTTGTACTGCCATTACTGTACGCAGTTGCCTTGCCATCTAACTCAATAATATATTTTCCTGGCTCATCATATGTATGAGTGTACAACTGTTCACTTGTATCTGTTCGCTCAAAAAATTCTTCCTTGCCATCGCCCCAATTGATATAAAAAGTCCCCTTGGCTGAAATCGTGAACTGAAAACTATCCGCTGTATCAATTGTTGTTAACTTAAACGGAAAGCCAATAAATTTAATCAAACCATCCACCGCCTGCTGTGCAGCAACCGTATCAGCCGCCGCAGTTGTTGCATAAGCACCAGCAACATAATTAGTCGTCTGCCACCCATTCAATTTATAATTTGCCACATCAATCGCCCGCAACAAATATTCCATATTAGCAACTACTCTACTATCCGTCAGCAGTTCATTTTTAGGCACCGTAATATTCCATCGTTGCTGAATCAAATCATGTATATATTGCACATTAACAACCTGGGCCGCTGGTGCTGCAACAATAAACAACAGGCTAAAAAATATACCCAACAAGCACTTCATTGCATCAATCCATAGGTGGCAAAGGCGGTGTCGGCACATACAACGCCCCCGACACAGTGTACTCACCCGCCATAGTCTGTTTAGCATCGGCAGATGTATCAACGCGCGATTCAAGCGCCGTACTTACATACGACGTAGAAGCCAGATCCGCATACGCGGTTCCGGCCCACAACATGCCAAGAATCAGCACAATCCGCCTCATCAAACTCCCTTCTGTACGGCAAAGAATTCAAAAAGCAGCCCGACACATCAGTATCAGACTACACACAAAGAAACCGTCAAATTCAAGACGCTAGAATCCTTTCCCTTACTTGTACACATATTATAGCAGAAAAATCAAAAATTTACAAAAACAAAAAAAATACAAGGCTAGACTTTTTGTAAAATCAATAATCGTGCGCGGCCATACGTCTTATCACGCAAAATTTCCCAATATTGATCATCTGGTTGCGATTCATGACCAACTTCCTGTTCCCAGATTAAAATGGTACCAGCGCGCCCCACACGTGCAACACGCGCCACAAACGCCCGTCCCAGATTTTCATCCACATACGGCGGGTCAACAAAAATCAAATCTGCATTCGCCGCATATTTATCCACCGCGCCAATTGCATCCGTTTGCACCACGGTCGCGCATGCACCAATGTTCAAAACAGATAAATTATCACGGATTGTTCTAATTGATGTTGGCGATGTATCTGTGAATATGGCCCGCGTGCCCGCATATCGGGATAAACATTCAATTCCAAACGCGCCTGACCCCGCAAACGCGTCCCAAACAACCATATCTGTGCCCGCATCAATAATACCAGATTCCAGCATATTAAACAATGCAATCCGTGTGCGGTTCTGGGTTGGACGTGCATCGGGTGGCAAACGCAATTTGCGTCCGCGAAATTGACCTGAAATAATTTGCAATTTTGAATCCATACGATAAAGTATAAATCATGAAATTTATGAATCAAGCCATTACTTGCGCCCGGCGCGCTTTTTTGCATGATGATGTGCCAATTGGCGCAGTGATTGTACGCGATGGCAAAATTATTGCCCGTGGCGAAAACCAGGTACAATTACGCAAAAATCCAACCCTGCACGCAGAAATCGTTGCAATAAATCGTGCTTGCAAAAAACTGGGGACAAAATTTTTGGACAATTGCGACATATATGTATCCCTGGAACCATGCGCAATGTGCGCAACGGCAATATCATTTGCGCGTATAAAAAATGTTTATTTTGCCGCAACGGACGAAAAAGGCGGTGGCATTACATCCAATTCTCGAATTTACGAAACGGACAAACACCTGTGGAAACCAGATGTTCAGCAAATGCCAGAATTTGCAGATGTGTCTGCACAAATGTTGCGGGATTTTTTTCGTGTCAGACGAAAAAAAATGTAAAAACAAAATAAAAAAATCCCCAATCTGGGGATTTTTTTACATTCTCATTGGCATCAAGACGTATAAAGCGTCTGTGTCTTTGTCGACAGAATTGATTTTTGTTGGTGCCAATGGGTCCTGCATTTCCATTTGGAATTGTTTGCCTTCGACTTGGCTGGCGACATCCAACAAGAATTTTACATTGAATACAACGGTAAAAGATGTGTCCCCATTGTATTCGATGTCCAGTTCTTGGGTTGCGGTGCCGGCATCTGGACTGGATGCGTTAATGACCAGCTTGTTCATGCAGAATGTCAACTGGACGGATTTTGTTTTGTCAACGCTGGCAACCGAAACCAAATCTACTGCATTGATGAATTGTTTTCTGTCCAGAACTGCGATTTTGTCGTTCCCTTTGGGAATCACGACGCGATAGTTTGGATATTGCGCATCGACCAATTTGCTGGTCAAGGTGGCAGAACCAACCGTGAAACGTGCTTTGGTATCAGACAGCTCAACCAACACATCGTCAACATTGGCGTCTTCTAATAATTTGGACAATTCTCCAATTACACGGCGGGGCAAAATGACCGATGGCATATCTGCACTGCCTGCTGGGGCAGGTATTGCACACAATGCCATGCGTTGCGCATCGGTTGCAACGGCGGTTAATTTTTTGATGTCACCTTCTTCGGCAATATGGAAATAGATGCCCCCCAAATGATAACGAACGTCATCCGTTGGGATTGCAAATTTTGTCTGGTTGATTAAATGCGCCAAATCCCCAGTTGTCATCTGGAATTTGGTGGTCAGATTGCTGCCTGCCATGGCGGGGAAATTTTCGGCCGGTAATGTTGGTAGACGGAATACTGCGCGGCCACTGGATACAACCAATTGATCCCCAGATTGTTTGAACGAGATTTCAGCGTCGTCTGGTAATTTACGAACAATATCATACAGCATTTGAACCGGTACTGTAATTCTGCCACCCAAGGTAATGTCGGCAGCAACATGTTCAACTAATTCTAAATCAACATTTGTCGCAGACAAGATTAAATCGTCTGCAACCTCGATTTTAACATTCATCAAAATAGGCAAAGTCGCGCGCTTTTCAACAATTGATTGCATATGCCCCAGCGCACGTATCAAAACCTGACGAAACACTGAAAATTCCATTATAATACTCCTGTTTCCTTGTCTGTGGTTGTGTGTCCTACACTCTTTTGGTTCAGTTTACCAAAAAAAACCGATTCGGCGCAAGACTAAATACATACTGAAATAAGCGTTGGCGAAAATAGCATAGTTTGGATTAAATATGATTGTTTATTTTAATGCTGCGATGATTTGGGCAAAGTTGCTGTTCTCGTCGCCATTGGCATCAATTGGACTGAATTTTATCCCGGGCGCAGTGCGCAACCATTCAACCGCTGGCATTGTTGTTTTGTTAAAATTGTTAAGACGATTGCGTATAATTTCCAATGCGCTGTCGTCGGCACGACATGAACCAGAACGGGCACGCTTTTGAATGCGGGCAATCAGTGTTTCTTCGTTTGTGTACATGTACAGTATTTGAATGTCGTATTTGTTCGCGTATTTTTCAACCAGCCATTTTGCCTGACCTATTGTGCGAGGGAATCCGTCCAGAATCATGTCACTGTGTTCTGTTATCTGGGGGGCAATCATAGCGCAGATAAGTTCGTCTGGCACCAGATTGCCAGCGGATATTAATTTGCAAATTTCAGAATCTGATGGCAGGGCGCGCAAAATCGCACCGGCTTCGATGTGTTTATATGGCCGTAGATTTAATAGCATCTGAGAAAGTGTGCCTTTGCCAACGCCGGGACCACCCATCATTACAATAATTTGTTTTTTATTTGTCATGTTGACCTCGATAAATATCATTATTATTCATATACATAAAATCGTCATAGGTTTCATTTATGTATTTTAAATCAGGCAATACGCTTTTGGCCCACATTTCTTTTGTTTGCACATCATTATAATTGTTTGTTATTGCATGATAACCAGCCAGGAAAACTATATTTCGACAAAATAATTTACGAATTGTATTTAAATCATAATAAATTTGATGTTTTTCCTTGGGCAAAGAATTATATATTTTTGCACACTGCAATAGTATTGGAAACAATTCTTTATTTGCCGCCGCCGCAAACAGAACCATATCATGATACTTGTTTCCATATTTACTGTTTCCAAAATCTATCAAAGAAAAATTATTTGCGTCCGCATCATACAGAATGTTCGCCGCACGAATATCCGAATGTGTCATTACTGTAAAATCATCCCGGGTTAAGGCGTCGCTAAATAAATCGTTTAATAAATCTGATTGCCCAGGAATATGCTTTGTAAAAAATTCACATACTTTTTGAGATGCACTTTTATCCTTGGTATCTAGTCTAGAATAAAAATTATATTGTGCGGGTTTTTGCGATGCTGTTTTTTGATGCATATAATTTAAAAAAAACGCCAATTCTTTTGCAAGTTTCGTACGCGCATCAGACGACATATTTTTTATACCTGACGCACTTAAATCTTGTCCCAAAGCCAATTGCTCTATGATATAACCTTGCTGGCCAGGTATATATTTTATAACGCGGGGGATATTTAAAGAGCCATCAAAATCTGTCAATACTTCTGATATTGAATTTTGCTTGGCAGTAGCACGCGCCCAATCCTGCAAAATGTATGATTTGCGTTGTTCAAAATTGTCACTTGTTTCATTGTTTCGCCGGACAATTTGCACAGGAACCTTTAAGACAGCGAGTTTCCCGCCAGGCAAACGAACTATTTTTGGCGCAGTATGTGAACCAGATGGCAAATCTTGGACAATATCAAAATTAATGTCCGTTAGATTTACCGTCGCCTCAGAATATTGTTTTTTATTTGTCATATTTTCATTCTAGCATAAAAAAACACCGTCTGCAAAGTCAGACGGTGAAATATTTTACATGTTTTTTGTAAATTATTTTTTTCTGTTTTCAATTGCAGCGCCCAAAATGTCGCCCAAAACAGAGCCCGAATCGGCTTCGTTTGCGAATTCTTTGACGGCCTGCTTTTCCAATGTCACCTGCAGAGCACGGATAGACAATTTAACAGTGTTGTCTTCGACCGAAACAACAGATGCTTCGACGTTGTCGCCAACATTGTATTTTGATGTATCCTGTTCTGATTTTTCACGGGACAGGTCTGTGCGACGGATTGTACCGCGTACATCGCCCGCCAATGTCAAAACCAGTTCGTCTGGAGTGACTTCGGAAACTGTACCGCAAACAACTGCGCCCTTTTTCAAAGAGGCCGAGTTGTTTTCTGCGCTTTCTGTCAATTGCTTGATGCCCAGTGTAACACGTTCTTTTTCTGGATTGATGTCCAAGATTTTCGCGGTTACTTCCTGGCCACGAACGAATTTCTTCAGTTCTTCTTCGTCCAGTTTGTTCCATGACAGGTCAGAAATGTGAACCATGCCGTCCAATTCCGGTGTCAAGGCAACGAACAGACCAAATTCAGTTGTGTTCTTGATTGGACCAGTGATTACATCGCCAACATTGTGGGTTTCTGCAAACTGTTTCCATGGGTTTGGTTG
The DNA here is from genome assembly GCA_033345275.1 of Alphaproteobacteria bacterium. Lineage (GTDB taxonomy): Bacteria > Pseudomonadota > Alphaproteobacteria > Rs-D84 > Rs-D84 > Enterousia. The sequence goes on along the minus strand of JAWPOF010000002.1, from coordinate 40,201 downwards.
CAGTTGTTTATAGCCCAATGAAATGCGACGTTTATCCTGGTCAATGCCCAAGACAATAACGTTAACATCGGCACCATTTTGCAAAACCTTGCTTGGGTGGATGTTCTTGTTTGTCCAGGACAGTTCAGACATGTGAACCAGACCTTCGATATTGTTGCCCAGGTCAATGAATGCGCCGTAATCAGTCAGAGACGATACCTTGCCCGATACTGTGTCGCCAACATTGAATGCGCGGGATGCTGTTTCCCATGGGTCTTCTTCCAGTTGTTTCATGCCCAATGAAATGCGATGTGATTCTGGGTCGAACTGGATAACTTTGACCGTGATTTTTTCACCAACGTGAACCAATTCGCGTGGGTGATTTACGCGCTTCCATGACAAATCTGTTACGTGCAACAGACCGTCTATGCCACCTAAATCAACGAATACACCGTAATCTGTGATGTTTTTAACAGTCCCTTCGACAACTGCGCCCAGGGAAATGTTTTTCATCGCTTCTTTTTGTGCAGCTGCGATTGTGTCAGACTGAATCGCGCGACGGGATACAATTGCGTTTGTACGCAAAGCGTCCATTTTCAATACGCGGAATTTGTCCTTTAATCCAATCAAAGACTTGGCATCGCGGATTGGTTTGTGGTCAACCTGGGATGATGGCATAAATGCAAACACGCCATTGATGTCAACGGTAAAGCCACCACGGACAACATCGATAATTGTACCTTCTGGGTCAATACCTTCGGCAACTGTCTTTTCCAGGTCTTTCCATGCTTTTTCAGCGCGGGCCTTGGTATATGACAGAACGGCTGTACCTTCGCGGGATTCATAACGTTCAACAAAAACGTCAATGATGTCGCCAACGACGGGAACAGATGCACCGAATTCTTTTAATGGAACGCGACCTTCGGATTTCAAACCAACGTCAACCATTGCAAAATCACCACGGATATCTTTTACTGTACCCTTGGTTGCATAGCCCTGCAAAGTTTCCTGAGTGCCATAGTTCGCGTCAAACATCTGGACAAAATCTTCGCCAGACAGTGGATTAAATAAATCTTTGGATAAATCTTTCATAAGAAAATATTCATCAAAGTTTGCCACCCTTCACCAAGGTTTCGGGTGGCAGGCCACCTAAAATCTCTCTGGGGGTCTTGTGGGGTTAATCGGATTGATAATGCGCCCACCCGCAAAATCGTGCATATTATAAGTGTTTTTTTAGAAATTGCAATAATTTAATCACCCCGGGTGGGGTGATTGTGTTTTAATCGATTTTAACCGGTACGATTGTTTGTCGTTTAGCATCGTCCAATGCGTGATACTGGAACGGTACGGTGGTGAAATCAATGCTTTTCATATCAATGCTGCGAATCGTTCGATTGTACATGGTATGATAGTAAATTACCATGTTTTGCAGGTCTGTTGCAACCGTCCATTGGGTGGCTGCGGGCATGTCTGGGGTTGTGGCGCCAACTGTGAATTGTGCCCCCAGTGGTACATCGAAATTGTTCAGGATGTGAAACGCCTGCTGTGTGGTGTTGTATGCATTATCTTGCTGTAAAGAGTAGGTTTTTAGGAATGCGGCACGTACAAATCGTGATGGTGGGGTAAAATCGCCGGGCAATCCCAAAAAACCTGAACCGGAACCAAAAGAACGTAATTCAATTGGACCGAATTTGGTTGGACCAGCACCGCCGGGGTGCAGATTTACATAGTTGTTCAGGTTTGTCATTTGCCATGGGAATCCAGGTGCGTTGGTCAGAACGCCGACTTCGTTTTCATAAAAGTTTGGACGGCCATCCACGATTTCCAAAACAACCTGGCGACCGTTTGGTTCTGTGATACGCCAATGAACAGTGCCGGCCGTTGGATCAACGTTTATTATGCGGACATCGTTGATGGCGGCTTTGACCTGGTCAATAGAGGAAAAGCGCGACAGAATCCATGATACAACCTGGAAATCGGCCAGGGAAATGTCCTTGGCGGCTTCGTTATAGGCTTGGTATTTGCCGTACCTTGGGAAATAGAATAGGGCGGCAGACAGACCCGCTTCGTTCGTGCCGTCAATTACAAATTCCGGTTGTTGTACCGAAATGCCGGTATAGCCATAAAGTGTGGTATATGACAGACCGTCCATCGTTCCGTCAGGCAGTAATGATTGTGCATTGTGGCCGCGTGGTACAATGACGTACATACTGTTGTTTTCTGAACCTGACCAGTCCATAGTTCGTGCGACGACCGTTGCCCCGTCGCGTGATTTTAATGTGATGCCCGTGCAGGCGTTGGCGTTATTTATTAACGCAAAACATGTGGCGATTGTGGTAAATAATAGTGTGTGTTTCATGAGTCGTTCCCCCCTTGTGTAAATTATTTACATATAGGGGTGATAGAACAATAGGAACCTTTGGATAGTTGATTTGGGTTTTATTTCCATGCGGCGGGTATATTGGCATAGTCCGATAGGCCTGTTGCGCCTTGGTACATTCTGCTGACCTGTGCTGTTGTTGCGTTGGGCCAGATGTCGTACAGGTATTCGCCGTCTATTTTTGCAGAATCTCCGGTTAGGTTGCGGCATATATAGAAGGTTCTGTCGAGTGATTTATCCTGTGGAGTGGCATTCTTTAATGCTGGGTTGAACAGGTTTTCTGGGATTGATTGCAGTTTTGATACGTTGTTAAATGTGCCGCAGAATATGCCCGGTGCAAAATCTGTCAAGCCACTAAATAAGTTGTCTGGTATTGTTTTTAGTTTTATATTGTTTGCAAAAGTTCCATAGAACAGGTCGTTCGCTGGATTTTTGATTGTTATAAATAGATTTGCCGGAATTTCAGGCAGATTACTTAGATTGAAAGTAGATTTGAACATTGAATCTGCTGAATTGCGTATATTATGGAATAGCGTTTCTGGAACAGAATTTAGATTTGTGCTTTGGAATGTTGAGATGAACATGCCTGTCGTGGGGGCTTTTGCGCTTTTGAACAGATCTGCGTGAATGTTGGTTAAAGAATAACAGGCTTCAAACATGGAACTGAATGTGGGTTTTGTTCCGTCTGGTGCAACAGGAAACATTTTGCCAACGTCGCCTTCGATTGTTTCTAAGACTGGCGCGCCTTCCCATGAGTCAGGGTCAAGAAAAGACAGCGTGTTTGTTATGTTCATGCGAATGTCATCAGAATCTGTCAAAGAGATGTATTCGGTTGCCAATCCGGATATTGTGATTGTATATTCGGCATAGTCGTCGTAGTCGTGCCATATTGGGTATGTCGACCAAAAATCGATGGCTTCTTGTTCAATTGTTTCCGTTGTGCCATCGCCCCAGTCAATCGTAAATGTGCCACCCGCGTATATTCCGACATAGAAATAATCTGTTTTAGTTGTTCTTAATACGAGATAGCCGCCTGTTGAAGGTTCTTCTATGGCAGATGCCTGGATTAGCGTTTCTATGGCGGTATTTGTTGCAATTGTGTCGACAGCCTGTAATGTGGCGAATTCGCCGTTGCCATAGTCGGTGGTTTTGTCGCCATTTAATTTTTCGTTGGCTACGTCAATCGCAGTCAACAAATATTTCATATTTGCAATATTGTGTTTTTGCGATACGTTTGCATACGATATATCGATATCCCATTTTTGCCGGATTAAATTGTGTATGTATTCTACATTTACAGCCTGGGCAGCATAGGATGCGTCAAAACACATGAAAAGGCCAAGTAATGAAAAAATTTTTTTTATTGTTTTTTTCATACAAGTTTTGGCCTTAGTCTGCGGATGGTAAATCTGGGGTTGGTACAATCAGAGCGCCGGTGACGGTATATGTGCCGGCCATTTGTTGGTTGGCGGTTTCAAGCGTGCTGACATTGGTGGCGTTTAAATTGTTGACGTAGTCAACAGATGCGATTTCTGCGTGTGCAGGTGTCGCAAACAAGGCAGCGAAAATAAACGCTTTGTAATATTTTTTCATTATAAATTGCCGCCACCCTATGATTTTTGTTGGTGTGTTTGTGTTCGCGCGACCAAAACAATGCCCAGGATTCCTGCGCATGACACCGTAACGCAACCATATGTGTTGTGAATATTATATCATATTTGTTTTTTTTTTTTTTTTTTACTTTTTTTTGCTGGCATAAAAAAAGAAAAGGTCTGAAATCTGCGGCACATTCGGGCATAGTTTAACGGTAGAACTCCGGACTCTGACAGCCCATATGCTACACGACAAAAAATCCCAGTTTTCCGCATAATACAGATTGAATCACGGGCAAAAATGGCCGTTTAACATTTGTGCATATCGCTGCATACAGGCCGGTTTAAGTTGGTTTGCATATGGTTTCGGTTTTACATATTTTTTACACAGGAATTTTGGCATAAAAACATCGCCAGGGGCGGTGTGACAAATCAATGTTCATTGCCATCATTGGACAATGTAACATTTGATTGATTATGTTTTTTTGACTTGGCCTTTGCCGTCACAAGTTCAATACCTTTGAACCAAGGGGATGTCAGTTGATTGTTGCGGCAATGAAAATACCCACCATAACTTTCCGGGGCGCCGGTCAGGGACGTCAGTTGATTGTTGCTGCAATTAAAATCCCCACCAACACTTTTCGGGGCGCCGGTCAGGGATGTCAGTTGATTGTGTTCGCAATAAAAATCCCCACCAACACTTTCCGGGGCGCCGGCCAGGGATGTCAGTTGATTGCGGTTGCATGCAAAATTCCCACCAACACTTTCCGGGGCGCCGGTCAGGGATGTCAGTTGATTTTTGTGGCAATAAAAATCCCCACCAACACTTTCCGGGGCGCCGGTCAGGGATGTCAGTTGATTTTTGTGGCAATTAAAAACCCCACCAACCCTTGCCGGGGCGCCGGTCAGGGATGTCAGTTGATTGTTGTTGCAATTAAAATTCCCCTTGATGGTTATACTGGACATGTCCGGCAATTCGGCCAAGTCCATAGCACTTAAATCTAAATTGCCCTTTATAACAAAGCCATGCGGCAAGTGCATAATATCATAATATTCGCCATCTTGCTCCACCAAACCGGTGTTTTTGGTATCGCCAACCAATTTGAATTTACGAGACTTTATGAAGGCCTGAACTGCAGGCAGATATTTTGCAATCGGCCTTTTGTTCTGTTTACCCGTACATTGATGCAGGGCGTTGTTACGCACCTCAAGCGTGACGTGCGGTTCACCACGTTCGTCACGAATTGAATATATTTCGATACTGCCATCCGATATACCACGGTCATAACCACCGGCCCCAACACAATGTCCCATATAGTCACTTTCAAAATCCAATGCGCGGGACGATGTCAATTTATATACTGACATCCTATCTGGCAACGACATAACCAATTCAACGTCAATTAATGATTTTTCTAATAACTCTTGGGCTTTTAAACGGGCCTGATACCCCGCTGCAATTTTTTCGTGCCATGCATGCGCCGCCGTCAACGCATCAGAAAACGATTGTAATTCATTATTGGTTTTCAAATAATCGTATCTTATCGTCGGTTTTTGTTTGCTGTCTTTGGCGCGGGCAGCCGCTTTGTCAACATAACTTAATGCAACATCAAACAGATAATCACGAACCATGGTTATGTCATTTCTTAGGCCGTCTGACATGCGACTGCCATCAAATTTATATACCTTTTCACCACGCGCAAAAACCGCACGTGTCCAATCCGGCAAATCGGGCTGCGTCGCATCAACCGGAATAAATGCAGGTTCATCGCCTCGCTCTAAAACATATGTTCGAATGCGAGATTTGACATATTGATTCAATATGCACCGGGCGATAATATCACGGTTTGCTTGGACATATTCAACGCTTTCAAACTCACCACGCAGACCGTGTTTTAATGGATGTGGATTACCTTGGAAAGAAACATCCGTCAAAAACAAATTTAAATCATAATCATTTAACAAATTTAACGCCATACTAAAAATTCCTTTTTGCACCTATCGTAACGATGATTGTATCATATATTATGAAAACAATCATGCTTTTTTGAGATTGCCAATCGTCTGAATAAAATTTGATATTTTTTTATAACCTGTTCACTTTCTGCTTGCATTGGAAATAAAAAAGCCTTATAATCCACGGCGCATTGGGGCATAGTTTAATGGTAGAACTCCGGACTCTGACTCCGTCAGTGTTGGTTCGAATCCAGCTGCCCCAACCAAGATAAAATCAAAATGTCCCAACGGGGCATTTTTATTTTATCTGGGGCAGCTGGATCGGTCAGAGTGCCAACGGCACGCATGACCAATACGAGAATAGACAATTAGAAAAATCTTAAAAAATCGACCAAGGGAGATTTTTTTGATTTTTGTTATTGTGTATCAAGGCACCCAGCTGTCCCAACCATAGTTTTAAAACTTGCCCATCAAGGCAAGTTTTCTTTTGTTTTCTAATAATTTCACCAGGTTCGAAAGTTGAAAATAAAAAAAGTGGTGAAAAATCACCACTTTCGAACTAATTTAATTTTTCTGCATAGCATCCAATAACAGCCCAATTTTCGTCCGCAACCGGTTGGGCAACCATTGTGCGAATTGTGAAATCTTGGTCCACACAATCGTTTGGGTCATTCAATGACACTTCAATATAAGAATGTTCTGTATCTGCGTACAATTCTTCTAGATTTAATTCGCCATCACTAGTGAATTGACCATTCGGTTCCATTTGTTTAGTAACTTCGTCCACGGGACATTTATAAACCAGATGAAATTCTGTTGTTTCTATTCTTTCGCAACCTTCAAAAATGGAATCATATTTGTTATAGTTTTCACTACATGCAGTTAATGCAACAACAGGTAATATTAATAATAATTTTTTCATGTCTTTTCCTTTTTCTACATAGGCATTATACGTTAGAAGATATGTTTTTGCAATATTAAATGTTTTTCAACTGCTTAATTTAATTGCTTGTCCGATTTTAATCAATTCAGCTCGCGAATTGCACATGTTGCACAACCAAGATTGACAACAGTTCGTTTCAGGGCGGTTTTTTGTTTGGTTTCTTGTGTTTCTGTCGGGGTCGAAGATTTTTTAGGCGGAATGAAATTTTAATATAAATTATTGACTTTTGGGCAAGTGTGGTATAAAATTGGCGCCGAAATGCGCGTTTTGTGCATGGCCGTTTGGCGAAAATGATAAACTAAGCTAAAAGGAAATATATATGATTGAAAAAAATTGGATGACTTTGATTAAGCCTAAAAAGCTGACTATCAAGACTGATGAACATAATCCAAATATTGCAACTTTGGTCGCGGAACCATTGGAAAAGGGATTCGGTTTGACATTGGGTACGGCATTGCGTCGTGTTCTGTTGTCTTCGTTGCAGGGGTGTGCGCCTATCTATATCAAAATTGATGGTGTTCAGCATGAATTTTCCAGCATTTCTGGTGTTCGTGAAGATGTGACAGATATCATCTTGAATCTGAAAGGGGTTTATTTCAAAGCGTTAAGCGAAGGTCAGCACAAAGCATATTTAAAGGTTAAAGGCCCAGCCGTTGTGACAGCCGGTATGATTGAAACAACAGGTGGTGTCGAAGTTATGAACAAAGACGCAGAAATTTGCACTTTGGACAAGGGGGCAAATTTGGATATGGAAATCACGTTGGGGACAGGGCGCGGTTATGTGCCTGCATCCCAGCATTCTGATGGTTTGCCATTGGGTGTGATTCCGGTCGATTCTATTTTCTCGCCAATTTTGAACGTGGCAAGTGATGTTTTGCCAACGCGTGTTGGTCAATCGACAGACTATGACAAATTGGAATTGACTGTTAAAACAAACGGTTCGGTTTCCCCAGAAGATGCAATCGCATTCGCGGCGCGTATTTTGACAGATCAGTTGGTTGTCTTTATTAACTTTGAAGACCCAACACAAATCAATGTGCCAAGTGAAGATGAAAAAAACAAGGATGTGTTGCCGTTTGATCCAAAATTGTTAAAGCATGTTGATGAACTGGAATTGTCAGTTCGTGCAAATAATTGTCTGAAGAACGACAAAATCAACTGGTTGGGCGAATTGGTGCAAAAGACCGAGGCAGATATGTTGAAAACACCTAACTTTGGCCGCAAGTCTTTGAATGAAATCAAAGTCCAATTAGAAGCGATGGGACTGAGTCTGGGGATGGAAGTTCCGGGTTGGCCACCAGAAAATATTGCGGAATTGGCGAAAAAGTACGAAGACCCATACAAATAAATTAAATTCTGTGGACGCTTGTTGTGTTTGTCGGTTTTCATGTAGGTCAACTACACTTCAAACCGTCAAACACTTCCAATAGTCTCACATAATTTAATTTCTTGCCAGGCAAGGGGTTGGGATTTTAATAATTTCTTGCTTTTTGTGGGAATTTGTATAAAATAAAACGAATTTAATCCCACGGTACTGGTGATTATCAGGTCGTGGCGTCTCAAACGAATCCCATCAAACGATGATGGGCAGAAACCAAAAGGAGTAATCAGATGAGACATATGAAAGCAGGTCGCACTTTTAATCGCGATACAAATGCACGCAAGGCCTTGTTTATTGGTCTGGCAAAAAACTTGATTGAAAAAGAACAGATTAAAACTACTTTGCCCAAGGCAAAGGATTTGCGCAGTGTTGTCGAAAAACTGATTACACGTGCCAAGAACGATACGGTTGCGAATCGTCGTTTAACAGCGTCTGAATTGGGTAATGCTTCGGCGGCAACTGTTAAAAAGTTGTTTGATGTTTTGGGACCACGCTATGCAAACCGTAATGGTGGTTATACACGCGTTCTGAAGGCGGGTTTCCGTTATGGTGACGCGGCACCAATGGCGATTATCGAATTGGTTGATCGTGATGTAAATGCCAAGAAAGCAGCACCGGTCGCAGAACCTGTGGCAGAAGAAGCGACAGAAGAAGCGTCTGTGAAAAAAACTGCAAAAAAGACATCCAAGAAAGATGCAGAATAATTAAAAGTCCCGCCAAACGGCGGGATTTTTTAGTGGTTAGTGTAAGTGCAAGTGGTTAGTGGATGTGTGCGGCGAATGCCGCACATTATAGTGCCATCACTTACCACTTACACTAACCACTTATCACTAAGGTAAATTTTTTTATATCTATAAATGAATTTTATTGTTGTGTCATTTATGATACTTGGCGAATCCAAAGGGATTTGGTATTCGGGGCCGTAAGAAAGCCTGCAAAAAGGCGATGCAGCATATTTTTTTTGTAATATCGGTAAAAATGGGAATAAATTTTATTGAATAATTAGGAAAATGTGCTATTAATATATGTATCCAAATTGGATTAATTTATACGAAAGGGGATAATATGTCTAATCATAAACATTTAGCGGATTTGTTAAAAGTCTGCAGTATTTTGCCAGCCTTGGCGATTATGCCGGCAATGGCAGATGATGCAATTCTGTCTGGAAATGCATTTGTTTTAGGTGATGTTGTTACAAACGAAACTATATATGGTGGTGTAAGAATTGTTTCCGCGACACCACAACAGTTAGCATATCCAAAATACAATATGGTGGCACGTTCGTTTGATTTGGAAGATATTAATAATGGTAATAAGGTTTTGTTTGGGCCTGTGAATTTGACAGTACGAGAATTGGAAAGCGATGAAGCCTTTAGATGGAATTCGCAACGTTATGATGAAGATGGAAACCCAATAGATTTTGATTTGGCTTCATATAATGATGATGGTACAGAACGCGAAGTAAAAGTAGTATGGAATAATGCGAATGGTGTAGAAGAACTTGGTGCGATGGACAGGTTTTTGGTACGTGATGACACAAAAGAAGCGGGTGTTCTGAACATTACTAATTCAGATGTGATTATTGCCGGTTCAACAGTTAATGCTGATAAGATTTGTTTTAGCGGTGCCAATGTGAATTTGGTGAAAGAGTTGCCAGGCGATACATTGAAAGCATCGGATGGCAAAGTAAAAATTAGTGCAGATGAACTGATTGTTCAAGATAATTCTCGTATCTTGGTTGGTGCGGACACCGAATTGGATTTGACAGAATCAGAAGAAATATTGATTCAGAATAATAATGCTGAAACATCTGGTGGAGCAATCAGTGTTTCTGCAGGTGGTGTTTTGAATATGGGGGGCGCATCTGTTGTTGGTAATTCGTCCTCGAATGCCGGTGGCGCGATTTATAATGCGTCGGAGATGACTATTATTGATTCTGTGTTTTCCAAGAACAGTGTAACAACGGCTGGTGATGGTGGAGCAATTCGAATTGATGTTGTTAATAGAGGCAAGACAGTTATCGCAGATTCCAATTTTAGTGAAAATAAGGCGTTGGGATATGATAAGGCGGACAGTGGTGCGATTTCAGTTCGTAATGGTGATGTAGAAATTTCGGGCACCAGTTTTGATAAGAATGAAGCTATGTTCGGTGGTGCAATGTATTTGTACAGTGGTAATGATCATTATGTGTCCGTTGATATTACAGATTCTGAATTTATTGAAAATACAGCATTGGGTGGTGGGGCAATTGTTAATATTGCCAGTAATCAAAACAATGAAAACGGCGGTCTGCGTTTGACAGATGTTAAATTCTCTGGAAACTGGACAGAAAGCGATGCCGGCGGTGCATTGTTCTTGGGGGCGCAGTCCCAGACTTTTATCAAACGTGGTTTATTTAGTGGTAATACATCAGCAACCGCTGGTGGGGCGATTTCTATGCGTGATGTAGAGGAAGCTGATAACAAGGATGCTAAGTTAGATATTATCGATTCAGTGTTCAGCGCCAATACAGCGACAACGTATGGTGGGGCGATTTATTCTACGTTCTATGACAGTGAAAGCGTTCGTGATTCTGTATATATCAAGGGAACAGAATTTTCCAAGAATATCGCTGAACGTGGTGGTGCGATTTACACCGAAGGTAAAGCGGACCTGGGTGGTGGTTTGGCATCAATGAAAATCGAAGGTGCGAAATTCACAGAAAATATAGCCGAAGAAGAAGGTGGCGCAATTCAGAACAGAAGTTCAATGAATATCACCAATTCGACGTTCACAAATAATACTGCCAATGGTTCTTATGGTGGCGCGTTATACAATGCAAAAACTGGTTATATTGAAACGTTGGATGCAGATTTTGAAGTAAACAAGGTTGATAGCGAGTGGTTCGCGATTGGTGGGGCGTTTGCCAACATTGGTAAGATTGGCGAAGTTACAGGTATGTTTGAAAGCAATAAGGTTGACGCATCTGCTGAAGACGCATCGTCCAAGGGGGGGGCAATCTATACATATGCTGGCTCATCGATAGATTCCATAGTTGCTGATTTTGTGGGCAACCAAGCATTTAGTGGTGGTGAAGCCATTGGGGGTGCGGTTGTAAATGATGGTACAATCACAAAATTGCATCAGACAGGACAGGGGTTTGTGAACAATGTGTCTGATGGTGATGTTGATGGTTGGGCCGGTGCGCTGTATAACAGTGAAACAGGTGTAATCAGTGAATTGGTTGCAAACTTTACAGGTAATTCTGTTAATGGTGCTGCTTGGGCAGTCGGTGGTGCGCTGGTGAACAAGGGTACAATCGAATCTTTGACAGGAACGTTTGCGAATAACACTGTTACTGTGTCTGCGGAAGACGGATTTGCGGCTGGTGGTGCAGTCTATAACGAAGGAACTATCAACTTTGATGGCGATGTGTTGTTCAGTAATAATACTGCGGTCGAAGGGGCGGATATTTACAATGATGGTATTGTAAATATTGTTTCTGGTACGACGACGATTGATACTACGGTTGCAGGCGAAGGTACTTTGAATGTTGCAAGTGATGCGATATTGAATATCGGTACAGCAACAGTGCAGCAGACGCAAATCAATATCGACGGTATTGTACAGGCATCTGTGTTAAGCGATCGTTCATATGGACGTTTGTTGGGACTGATTGAAGCGAAGGACAGCGCAGAATTAAAGTTGAACGTTGGTTCTGTTGGTTCTTATAAAATCTTTGACAGTCAGGCAGATATCACAGTTACAGCCGGTGCAACATATGATGTTTCACAAGAAGCGGATGGTACAGTTGTTATCACAACCAAGGCGGTTGAAGATATCGCAGCAGATACAGGTTTGACAGCACAGGCCGCGGGTGCAATTGCAGGATTGGCAAATGCAACAGATAAAAATCTTCAAAAGGTTTCATTGGCTGCACAACAGGTGTTGAACAGTGGTGATGTCGCAGCTGTTGAACGCGAAACCAGAAAACTGAACCCAACAGACAAGCCTGTTGCCCAGGCCACCGCAGCATCGGTTCAGAATCAGGTTCTGTCATTGACGTCGGGCCGTATGGCGGGCGGTGTTTCCGTCGGTCGTGCTGGTGGAGATGCCGTCAGCAAGGAAAATGGTTTCTGGATGCAGGGATTGTTTAATAAATCCAAACTGGCAGACGAATTCAACGGATATACTCGTGGATTTGCGCTGGGGGCGGATCTGCTGATTGATAACAAATGGACAATTGGTGGAGGTTTAGCAGTCAATGATTCTGATGTGCGTTCCAATACCGCCGATATTGATATCGACAGCAAGACTGTGTTCCTGTATGGTCAGTATAAACCAAATAACTGGTTCGTGAATGCAACCGCAACATACAGCATGTCTGAATATACCGAAAATAAAAATCCGTTCGGTGTTATGTCAGGTGCTGCCTATGATGTCGAATCTTATGGTGTACAGGCGATGGGGGGGTATGATTTCGCAGCCGGAATCACAGCCGAAGCAGGCTTGCGTTATCTGCATATCGCACAGGATGCATATACCGATGATTTGGGATTCAAGGTCAAGGCAACAGATACAGACTTCTTATCAGGGGTTGCAGGTCTGAAATATGCATTCGCAATCGAAAACGATTGGAAAGTGCGTTTGCGTCCAGAACTGCGTGCCGCAATGACATATGACTTTATCAGTGATGATGTTGTTGCAACTGTTGCTATGCCAGGTGTCGCATCGTACAAGGTTGATGTAGAACGCTTGTCACGTATGGGTGGTGAATTCGGTATCGGATTAACTGCGCTGTATCGTGGAATGGAAGTATCCTTGATGTATGATTTGGATTTGCACAAGGATTATACATCTCAGACAGGTATGATTAAATTCCGTGGCCGTTTCTAGGGTTGACGAAAAAAAATCCCCCAATCGGGGGATTTTTTTCGGAAAATTTTTTATTTTTGGTATAGATATTTTATTGATGATTTGTTATTATGCCAACGTACAGGTTTGGCAATTGCGTTCAAAGCCGTAGATGTTGTGGGGTTTTGTTCGTTTTACGAATCGTGGTCTAGTAATATATGGGGGCAGGGAATGAGAAAAACTGGGATGATGTTGGTTGGGCTTTTTGGAATATTGGTGGCTGGTGGCGCAGATGCTGTTTATAAGTGCGCAAATGTGTACAAAGATATGAAATGCGAAAATCCAGCGGCAGCAAAGGGTGGTGGCTGGATTGCGACTTGTGGTGATGAAAAAACAAAAACCGAGATTAAGGGTATTTCGGTGTGTGGGAACGCTTCTGATTCGGTTAATGTGTTTGTGGGTGCCGAACCTGGGGCGCGTTGTTTTTGCAAAATGATTAAGCCTGCTGTGACAACTTGGGGCCAGGAACCGACTATTAAAGATGCCGTGACATGCAGTACAAATTGTGATACAGCATGCGCCAGTGCTTTTGTAAATGATACAGATTCATTGCGTTCTACGATGATGAATGTTATTGTTAGGTAATGGGGGTGTGTGATGAGGGGTGTATTTGCATTTTTATTTGTGTTTGTTTTTATAGGGGCAGCTGATGCTGTGCAGAGCTGTTTAGCCTTGAATACATTGACAGAATGTGGGCATTCTGTGGCAATGGGATCTGGATTAGTGGATTGGAGTGCGGAATGTGCCAAATCGTACACCATCAGGGGGATTGCGGGTTGTAGTGTGTCCATAGGAAGTTATGCCCGTGCCGATAAAGATTTGACTAAGGAAGTATACTGTTTTTGCAAGGTGTATGCACCATTTGAGTCAGGTTGGCAATATGCGATGATTTTAGAGGATGCATATTCATGTCGTGACAATTGTGCATATGTTTGTGCGGATGGATTTGTCAATAGGTCGACCAAAGAAAATGAATTTTTTCGGGAAAAAATAATAGTTCCAGTTAACTAATAGGGGGTGAATATGAGGTTTTTGTTAACAATTTTTTGTGCTGTGGTAATTAGTGGAAATGTTTTGGCGCAAGAGCTTTTGACACGGTGCCCCGATGGATACATAACGATATCGGAACCAGGTGTTGTGTTATACGAGAAAGAGTGCCCTAGTAGTAATACGATAATGTTGTCAAATGATATTCCAAGTTGCTCGGTGGAAACTCCGTCTGCTTTGTGCGCAATGTATGCGGAAAGTGGCGAGCCCTATACTGACAAGATGGGTTTGTTTTATTATGATGGTGTTTGTGAAATGTGATAACAATCCCCCAATCTGGGGGATTTTTTAAATGATTTTAATTGTTGGATTATACAACCTGGGTGACGGCGCGTAATGCCCCGTCACGTGACAGTTGGACAACGCGTATCTTTTTCTTCATTTCTGCAATTAAATCGGTGCGGTCGTATGCGGGCTGGGTGTGTAAAATCCGGTCCGCAAATGCAGCATAGGCGGCATCAGCACTTTCTGCGTGAATTGTGGTGTAAAAATGGTCGTGCCCCGTGCCCAACATTTCCCATAATACAGATGCGTTGTCTGTCGATATCTCGCCCCCGATGATGACATCTGGGGTCATGCGGACAACCAAGTCCAGCAGTCTGGTATAATTAAAATCGTTCGTTTGTTCGGTGCGGGATAAAACGAAGTGAACCCGATTCGGTTGTGGTACACGAATTTCACGCGCATCTTCTACTGTGATAACGCGACTGTTCTTGTCAATCAGGGTTAACATGTGATTCAAAAATGTCGTTTTCCCAGTAGCCGTTGCGCCAGAGATTAAAATAGGACTGCCGTCATTGATGGCGGACATCAATCTGTCATATGGGTCGTCAGGACGATGCTTTTCGCGCGGTTTGACCTTTAATAACTGTTCCCCACGACGCAGGTGGTAGTTTTCAAAACTTGTTTCCGTTGCGCCACTGCCACGAATGTTTAGTGCAACACCGCCGGTAATGTCACGTTCGTCATACTGAACATTTGGGCCAGCAATGGCCGTAAATCTGTGATTCCCAGGTAATGTTGCGTAAACAACAGGTACGCCATGCGTCGGATTAAAAGGGCGATCGTATATGTTCGCAACGGTATGTATCAAATCAATTAGATATTGTTTGCTGAGTGTTTCAGACTGATATGATACCCATGGAACGCGCGCACCATGCAGACGCATCCAGACCTCGCCCGCGTGGTTGATGGCGATTTCTTCAACAAAAGGCGGGGTGTAGAATTCCGCCAATGGTTTCAGCAAAGATTCAAGTACTATATTTGACATTTTGTTCTATTTTATCATAAATCATGACTTGAATCAAAATTCTTTATTTGTTAGAATTCAGAAAAAGAGAGATAGAATATGAAAAAATCTGTTTTGTTTGCATTGTTTGGCATGTTCAGTTTGGCAGGCTGTGTGAATGATATGGATGCTCCGTATGATGGGGCAGATTTTGCCCAGGGGGGACAAACGGCGCCGTTGTATAATGAACGCACCAGTGCGTTTATGCAGGCGGATAATCAATATTCGAATATCGATTCGTATAAGCCTAAGACGGACCAGGAAAAAGAGCAAAATTCCAATCGCTGGAATACTTCGCGGGTGGAAACTCGCTGGCAAGAGTATAAGGGTGTGATGGTACGAGTGCAAATTTTGCTGGGGAATACCGATGTGCGTGAAATGCGATTGCGCATGATGCAAAATGCGGATGGTATGGATGTTGATGGCGATTCGCGGACTATATTGGCGGCGGTCGCTGATTACGAAATGAAACGTGTATGTGGGCGTAATGCTGACAGTATTGTCATGATTTATGACAAGCCGTCATTTGATGTAATGCGTCCAACACCATATTTTGACTATCGGATCGAGGCCGAAGGGGCAACTATGCGTGAGTACGGTTTCAGATGTGTTTATAGAAACTGATTTTAACAACAAAAAAGGGGAAGGAAATGAAAAAATTAGTGTCTGTTATGGGTGTGTTGGCTGTATTGGGGCTGACAGGGTGTGCAGAAGAAACACCAGTTGCGGAAATGGGTGATACGGTTGTAATTAATTTTGAGGGCTTGTTGGACGGTGTCCAGTTCCCAGGTGGTACAGCGGAAAACTTTGCGTTGGAATTGGGTAGCGGTCAGTTTGTGCCAGGCTTTGAAGATCAGGTTGTTGGTATGGCAGAAGGTGAAGAACGCGATATCAATATTACATTCCCAGAACAGTATGTAGAAGATCTGGCAGGAAAATCTGTTGTGTTCAAGGTGAAATTGGTTGATATTGTTGAAAAATAATAAAATTTTCTGGCCAGATGGCCAGAGACAACAATTGAAGTTAGTGGGGGCGCTGTGTTTTGTGTGCCCCTGCTTTTTTTTATGTGTAGTCAGGGCAATAGTGACGATTTGACAATGTGCAATTTGTCAGGTTCATTTTTGGTCGAACCTTGGGTTCGAATATCCACGTTGCACGTGGATTAATAAAAAATACCACGCAAGGTGGTATTTCTTATTAATTCTGGCGCATCCAGAAGGATTCCCTTGGCACTTTGTGCCGTCGGGGCAGTCGTGACGATTTGACAGCGTGATACTTGTCAAATCTACTCCTTGTCGAACCCTCTGGTCGGGTTCAAATCCTGGGATGGGCAACACAAATTAAAAACCGACCAAAATGGTCGGTTTTGAATTCGTGGCGCATCCAGAAGGATTCGAACCCTCAGTCTTCTGATCCGTAGTCAGATGCTTTATCCAGTTAAGCTATGGATGCAACGGATTGTTATTTTATACCTTTTTATTTTAATTGCAAGCAAAAATAACACTTATTTCGTTTTTTGTTTTATGTTGTGGTACAGTTCGTTGTAATGTGCACGACAGACTGATTTATAATTGCTGTCCCCAAGCGCAAATTGATCGCCCGCACGGATTACATGCCCCGCGTTGTCAAAACGAAGATGGTGTGTTGCCAATTTCATACAACCGGTAATCTGGCATGTCGAATCCATGCGGTGTAATTTTGCGCCGACTTCGATTAGACGGCGGGACGCGGGGAATATTTTTTCATTGCTGTCAACCATCAGGCCATAGCACATAATAATTTTGTGTTGTTGGTCCGCAATATGAACCAATTTATCAATGTCGGATTCTGAAAAAAATTGTACTTCGTCTACCAAAATAACGCTTGTTGCGGGGGTAGGGGAATATTTTTCCAATGTTGGCATAGTGTTTGCGTCGCAATCTAGGCCGATGCGAGATACTATTTTTTGTGTGCCGAATCGGCTGTCGAATGATGGTTTGATAACCTCGACCGCGGTGCCGTTGCGACGGAAGTTATATGCGTTAATAATTAATGCGGCTGATTTAGAACTGCTCATTACGCCATAATGAAAATGCAGATTTGCCATTTTGTTATACCTTTTCCTTTACTTTATATTCATTGATTCAAGGCGCGATATTCTTTTGTCCACAGGTGGATGGGTCGCCATTAAATCGCCAATAAATTCGCGTGGGGCGCCGGGGTTGGCGATACAGACCGATGCCATGGATTTTACCCGGTCCATCGATTCAACACGCGAATCGGTTGTTATCTTTTTTAATGCAGATGCCAATGCCTGTGGATTGCGTGTTATATGCGCGCCAGTTGCGTCGGCTGCGTATTCGCGGTTGCGGGATATCGCCATGCGCAATAGTGGCGTGATAATCAAATTAAATATTGAAAATGCCAGCCATACCATCAATAATATAGCGGCACTGTTGCCACGGTCGTTGTCATTGGACGAGTGGTTGCTGTACATCGCGGTGCGCAGGATTATATCGGCGACAAATACCGTGACCCCAATTCCGGTTATCATTAACATGTCCAGGCGAATATCCCGGTTCCCAATATGCGCCATTTCATGTGCAATTACCCCATCAAGTTCTAATTTATCAAGGCGTTTGATTATTCCACGGGTCAGGGCAACGGATGCGTCGCGCGGGGTGCGGCCTGTGGCAAAGGCGTTCATTGAATCATCGTCGATAATATAAACGCGTGGTGTGGGCAGACCCGCCGCCAGTGCAACGTTTTCAACCGCGCGATAAATTTCACGATGTTCGCGATTGTCAGGCTTGATTTCATGTGCGCCGGCAGCGTTTAGCATCATAGAATCGCCAAATGCCCATGATATTAGCATCCATACCCCGCATGCGATAAATGTTGGAATTGCAACCGATATTGTTGTTTCAATTGCCTGATTAATGGGCGCAACAATCCATGTTAATAAAAATATTAATGCGATAAATATCAGCGGAAATAATGCAACCAGCACCAGTGTCTTGATGTTATTTGTACGAATGTGATCGTAAACGGTTTGAATTTTTGTCATGTCTTTTTTCCTGTTGGTTTGTAATTGTACCAGAAAAAAATATTTCGTCATTGAAAATATTCAGAAAGTAAAGATGGTTTTATGATATAATTGTTCGGATGAGGAATGTTGGGATTTTTTTATTGTGTATTTTTGCCGTGGGAAATGAATGCCCAGGGAAAAGTTTGTTGGTGCCACAAAAATTTCCTGAAACCTTTAATGATGCATCATTCATAGAACGTATGGATGTGTTGGCCCAGGGATACGAACCGTGGGAATCTGAATTCGATTCGTCTGGAAAATGTATCAAGGGGTGCGCGTATCATGGGATTACCATTAATTCTGATTTAGAAGATATGTTAGAAAAGACCGAGCAGGTGGTCGCAGAACTGCAGGAGTATGTACACTATTCGACTGTTCAAGAAGGGCAGGGGAAACCATTGGGGTGGCCGGTTGTTAAAGAAGGGAATATTACTTCGCGTTTTGGTAGAAGAATTCATCCTGTTACCGGAAATTGGCATAATCATAGAGGAATTGATATTGCGATGGCGCAAGGAACCCAAGTTTTCAGTACCGCAGATGGTACGGTTGCAAATGTTTGGAAAGATGCTGCTTGTGGAAACGGCCTAGTTATTAAACATTTAGATGGATATGAAACTGTTTTTTGTCATTTGGACAAGGTGGTTGTGGCACAGGGCGCCAATGTTTCCAAGGGACAGTATATTGCTTTGTCGGGTAATACAGGGCGCAGTACCGGACCACATTTGCACTATGCGATAAAGAAAGATGGTGTGTATATTAATCCCGAGCCGTTGATGAAAAAGTGAATATGAATTTTGTGCTTGCACGAATCGCTTAAATGTTATTAGTATGACGCATGCAGTATGTGTCAAATAGGGGGTTTGCCTGTGATAGTTGGAATTGGAATTGATTTGGTTGAATGTGGGCGGTTCTTGGATTGGTCTGCGTTTAAAAAATCGCGTATTTTTACCAAAAAAGAATTGGAATATGCCGATAATGATAATGCAAATTCAGAAAAGCATTTGGCGAATTTTTGGGCCGCGCGCGAGGCTTTCTTGAAAGCCATCGGTACAGGTTTTGGCGAAGATATCGCTTTTTCTGATGTTTCTGTGGTGCATAACGAGGCCGGACAACCGGAATTGTTAGTGGTTGGTGGTGCCAAGGCAGCATTAAAAGAACTGGTTGATGGAGAAGCGCGTGTGCATTTGTCTATTACAGACCAGTCAGATTATTGTGTTGCGATGGTGGTTGTTGAAAGGGAATAAGAAAGATGCGCATTTGCGCATCTTTTTACTTTGATAATTGTCGCTCTATGTCCATGATAGCACTTATTTGTTGTTTCATGAACGCAACCTTGTTGTTATTGTTTTCAATGCTTTTTTCGTTACACGGATTGATACGAATGTCATCAGCTGCCTTGGTAAAACGCTTAAGTAATACGCAAATGATTCGGTATTTCATGATTTGACGCAGTTTTTCGTTGTTTGCGTGGGGCATGGAATATTTTGAATTATTGTGTATTTTACAATATGTTTCGTATACGCGACGACATATACCCAGTTCGATTTGTAATGGGGCAAATATGTCACGATAAATAAAGCGATAGTTAGCCTCGGCAAAATCTATGAATGACAGTGTGCTGGTTTTGGGGTCGTATAAAACATTGCTTGGGTTCAAATCACAATGTGACCAGGCTGCACGTGTGTCATATTCAAAATTGTCAATTTTATCGCAGGTATCGACTAATTTTTGTATTGAAGAATTGTCAAAATACAGTGGCATCTTTTTTTCAATGAAATTGTGCAGACGATTCATTTTTAATTCTGATGCTATTTTGTGTCGCTGGATTTCGCCGATTGGTTTTAGTTCATTCATATCAATCAAGAAGGCCGCAATTCCGTCAATAATTTCATATTGTTGACGACGCGATAATGTTTTGAATAAATTATTGGTCAAATGTTGGCCTGGTGCACATTCTTCCAGCAATTGGTATTCGTCGTCTTTGATGTGTATCATACGTGGAATGTTATAGCGAGGATTGCCGACAGCACGAATTTCATCAATTATATTTTTTGTGCGGTGTTGTTTCTCTAGCCAGTCGTTGCATGCCGAGTCACTTAGCGTAGGCAAAGGACGCTTCATAATTAATGTGTCGCCAAAATAGACGATGTAACTTTCGCGACCATGTATAAGATTATGTATGTTTTTATTCATGGTATTATGTGCTTTTTTAGTTTTTGTGTATAGATAATATTATGACTACACTTTTTATTATAGTATAAAAAAATATTTTGTCAATATTTTTTGTGGTTTTTATAAAATTCGTGTTGAATGATGATTGCATTTGTTTTATGCTGATATGTGTTTACAGAAAGGTTGAAGGCATGTTAAAAAAATTGATTGTTTTTATGATGTTAGTGTTGCCCGTGGCGGATTGTTTAGCA
This sequence comes from Alphaproteobacteria bacterium, assembly GCA_033345275.1. Taxonomy (GTDB): domain Bacteria; phylum Pseudomonadota; class Alphaproteobacteria; order Rs-D84; family Rs-D84; genus Enterousia. Next base: position 19,252 of record JAWPOF010000002.1, on the reverse strand, counting down.
GCACCGAAAAAGAAAAAAGAAGAACCGATTGAACATTTGACAGATGAACAGATTTATGAAGAGTTGAAAAAATTGGCCCTGGTGTTCGAGGTCGCCCGGGAAAACTTTGTGGAAGAGGCCGATGAAAAAAAGATGTTAGAGGCCGCAATGAACGGCATGTTGGGGGCGCTGGATCCGCATTCTTCGTATTTGTCAGCGGATGATTTTAAAGAATTTAATGATAAGTCACATGGGGAATTTGGAGGCTTGGGGATTCAGATTACCAGCGATCGTGGTGCAGTTCGTGTGATTTCACCAATAGACGATACGCCTGCAGACAAAGCAGGGATTAAGGCCGGTGATTATATTACACATATAGATGGGGAACAAGTGTTTGATTTGACATTGAATCAGGCGGTAAAAAAAATGAAGGGACGGCCAGGAACCAAGGTGACTTTGACGGTTGTGTCGGATGATGGCGAACCAAAAGAAATGACTTTGAAACGTGCTGTTATCAAGGTCGAATCGGTTAAGCACAAGGTGAAAATGTTGGCCGAAGCCGATCCTGATGATAAAGAGGCTTCGAAAATTGGGTATGTTCGTATTTCTGATTTCGGGGCAACAACAACACGTGATTTAACCAAGGCTTTGAAAGAACTGGAAAAAGATGGTGTTATTGGTTATGTAGTTGATGTGCGCAATAATCCAGGTGGGTATTTGACGGCTGCGGTCGAGGTGTCGGATGCTTTCTTGGATGCGGGCGAGATTGTTTCTACCCGTGGTAAAGAAAAGACGGATATAGAACGTATGTATGCAACACCAGGTGATTTGGTAAATGGTAAGCCGGTTGTGGTGCTGATTAATCATGGGTCGGCATCAGCTTCTGAGATTGTGGCAGGCGCGTTACAGGATAATGGACGCGGACTGGTTATGGGGTCGCAATCATTTGGCAAAGGCAGTGTGCAACAGCAGAAACCACTGGGGGATGGTACCGCAATTCATATTACGATTGCGCGATATTATACACCGTCAGGTCGCTCGATTCAAAACGAAGGAATTACACCTGATGTAGAGGTTTTGCATTCCAAGGTCGAGGTGCTGGAAAAAAGAGAAAGCATGTATTCTGAGGCCACGTTTAAAAACTCGTTGAAAAATGATAAGTCGAAAAAGAAAAACAAGAAAAAATCAGCTAAGGATGATAATGATACGGATGATGAAGATATTTCATTTGAAGATTTGACAGATGAAGAAAAAGATGCGCGTGATTATCAGTTGCAACGGGCGATGGAAATGGTGATTGCGATGGATGCTATGAAATCGCGCAGTATCACAAGCCCGACAGATATCAAGGTTGAAAAGGAAAAAGATTAAAGTTCCGCCCGAAAGGGCGTTTTTTTTGAAAATAGTAAATCATTCCTGTGTTCTAGAAGGCAGGACAGATGGTATAATTATGCTTGAAAGGAGGCAGTTATGCAAAAATTTTGGATGTTTATTTTGGCTGTTGTTATTTCTTTTGTGCCTGGGGTGATTGGTGGGTTCTTTTCGCCAATGACGCCAGGGGCGAATGAATGGTATAATGGTTTGTTGCAATCGGTGCTGACACCAAATGGGTGGGTGTTTAGTGTTGCGTGGTTGATTTTGTATACCTTGTTGGGGATTGCGTTGTATTTGATTATGAGAAGCACAAAAACTCGTCAGAACAAGGCGTTGGCATATGCTTTGTTTGTTGCTCAGATGGGATTTAATGCGCTGTGGAGTTATTTGTTCTTTGGTTTGCATATGGTTGGTGGCGCGTTGATTTGTTTGGTGGCGTTGGTCGTTGTGGCGATTTGGATGGCGGTGGCATTCAAACGAATCAGTCATGGGGCCTCATATTTAGTGTGGCCGTATATTGCGTGGTTGTTGTTTGCGCTGTATCTAAACGGGGTAATTTTGTGGGCGAATTAGTTCTTGAAACATACTGATAAATCGCGTGTTTTATATGTGGGACTATGTAATGCATGCATTAGGGATTGAAACAATTCTGGCATGTTTGGCGTGAAAGCATCGTTAGATATGATATTTAGCGGTGCTTTTTACGTTGTTTATATCTTTGTATGGGGCGGGGGGCTTGTGATATAAGCAGGTATAAATTTATTGTTGGTGCAAAATATTTTTTCTGTGCCGCCCATCAGAGGATTAAATTTTTAGTATTTTAATGTTGGAATCGCCAATGTTCAGATATTTTAAACCCAGTTCTTCGACATAGTCTGGACTGTAATTTTGCAACAATTTAATATGGCGATGCAATTTGTCCAGCGTTTGTTGTTCCATAATCATTTGTTCGCGTTCGATTCTTAGTTGCCATACATTTATGCCAAAGCGCTGAATGCTGACATCGCCCCAGAACATGCCTATAAACATAAAGCTTGCAAATAATGTGAATATTATGCCCAGTTTGCCACGTCCGCCACCAGACCAGGCAGATCCCATAAATTGAAATAATTTTTTGATTTTTTCCTTCATGGGTGGCATTATATCACAAATGTTTGGTGATAATCAAATTTTTGCTGCGCCATTGGCTGGAATTACTGACCAGCCGTTTCGTCGTGTGATTCGTGAATTTTCACCAAATGCGCCAATTGTGACGGAAATGATTTCGTGTCATTCGTTGGTGGGGGCGCATAAGAATTGTTTGCGGAATTTCGATAACTATACAGGCGAGGGCAATATTGGTGCTCAGATTTTTGGGGCGGATGTGAATTTGATGGCAGATGCTGCACGAATTTTACAGGATGCGGGCGCAAAATGGATTGATATTAATATGGGCTGTCCTGTTCCTAAGGTTGCGACACGTGCGGGGGCAGGGGCGCATTTGATGCGTGATCATGTGTTGGCGGGGAAGATTATGTCGGCTGTGGTGCGGGCGGTGGATATTCCTGTATCGATTAAGACGCGGCTGGGGTGGGATGATGACCATCGTGATTGGCGCGAATTGATAAATATTGCTGCAGATTGTGGGGTGCGGTTTGTAGCACTGCATGGACGAACACGAGCGCAGTTATATTTGGGGAAAGCGCAGCATCCTGATGTGTTTGATGCGCCAATTCCGATTATCGCAAATGGGGATATTAAAACTGTTGATGATATTGTGAATGTGGGAAAACAGGGGTATTCAGGTGTAATGATCGGGCGTGCATTGTTGGGGCGGCCGTGGGCGATTGCGGAACTTTGTGATGGGGCGCAGGGCGTAAATGTTGGTGAAATAGTATTGCGGCATTTGGATTATGCAATCGAATATTACGGTGAAAAAACGGCTGTGCCGATGTTTCGTAAACATGCTGCTTGGTACAGTGCGGGTGTGGCAAACTCGTCTGAATTTAGAATAAATGTGAACAGAATTGACGGGGCGGACGCCTTAAAGGTTGCAATTCGTGAATTTTGGGGTATCATTTAGGCACAAATAAATTTTTAGAGGACCGGCAAAGATGACAGAAAATATTGAAAAAGTTGATGCAGTTGAAGAAGTACCTGTGCAGATGACAGCGGGGGAGATGTTACGCAATGCACGAACAACAGGGCGTCGCAAACGCGAAATTGCAACTATTGCAAAACAGCTGTGCATCCGAGAGGAGTTTTTAGAAGCCATGGAAACAGGGCAGTATGATGTTATACCCGAGCTTGTTTATATTTTGGGGTTTGCACGTAATTATGCTATGGAACTGGGGCTGAATCCAGATGAAGTTGTTGCAAAAATTAAACAGGAAATGGGATTGGTCTCGGATTGTGGCGCAGATGACGACGAAGATGCCAGTGCGTGTGCTATGCCTAGTATCAAGGAAGAAAGTTGGGGCAAGTCCGCGTTTGGCAAGGTGTATCAGTTTGTTTATCAGCATTGGATGTGGTTTGTGGCTGGAATAGTTGTAATTTCGTTGATTGTGTTCACTGCAATTATGTTCTTGAATGTTAAAAGCGAAGAAGTTGTTGCGCCGGCTCAGGTTGTTGTGTCGGTTGAAGATATGGTTAAAGAGCCTGAATATAAACTGCCTGTTCGCGAACGGTTTGGAACAGATAATCGGGCAAGCGCAGAAATTGTATTACAGGCAAATAAAAAAACAGGCGAGGCTGGAACCTGGGTTGAAATCAAGGATGCGCGTGGTCGTACAGAACTTAGCCGTGTGTTGATGCCGGGAGATGTGTATTATGTACCGTCCAAGGGAATATACAAGGCGACATTCGGTAACGCGGGGGGGGTTGATGTTTGGGTTGGTGGTGAATTAGCTCCACAAGTTGGGCAGGAATATAAAAAAGTTTCCGGTGTGGAACTGACGCCAGAGCAACTAATGAAAACAGATAAATAAATTGTGTTCATGGGCGAAAGGAATTTTCGCCCTTTGTATTGAAATTGATTTTTTATAAACTATATACACTGGTGTTATGGCTGGAATAATTAAAATTCGCGGGGCACGCGAGAATAATCTTAAAAATATTGATTTAGACTTGCCAAAAAATAAATTGGTGGTCTTTACTGGCGTATCCGGTTCTGGCAAGTCGTCGTTGGCCTTTAATACCATTTATGCCGAGGGACAACGCAGATATGTCGAATCGTTGTCCAGTTATGCGCGACAGTTTCTGGATATGCAGAAAAAGCCAGATGTGGATTTAATCGAAGGGTTGGCGCCTGCAATTTCAATCGAACAAAAAACAACATCTAAAAATCCGCGGTCAACTGTTGGTACGGTTACGGAAATTTATGATTATTTGCGTTTGTTGTGGGCGCGTATTGGTGTGCCTTATTCGCCAGTGACGGGCAAACCTATTAAGTCGCAAACCGTTGCAGAAATGGTTGATTGGACCATGAAAATTACAGCAGGAACCAAGATTTTTATTATGGCCCCACTGGTTCGTGAACGCAAAGGAGAATATCGCAAGGAATTGGCTTTTTTGGTCAAGCAAGGTTATCAGCGGGCAATTATTGATGGTGAATTGGTTGATTTGTCGGCGGTTGGTGTATTGGATAAAAATAAAAAACATAATGTTTTTGTGATTGTTGATCGATTGCAGATGCCTGTGGATGATTCTGATACAGAGGAATTTCGTTCGCGTTTATATGCGTCTTTTGAGGGGGCGTTGCGTTTGGTGCCTGGGTCGGTAATGGTTCGACGCTTGGATACTAACGAAGACATTTTGTATTCACAAAGTTATGCTTGTCCGGTCAGTGGATTTACCGTGCCGAAAATCGAGCCTCGTTTGTTTTCTTTTAATGCACCGATGGGCGCTTGTCAGAACTGTGATGGTTTGGGGGTGCAATTGAATATGTCGCCAGATTTAGTGGTGCCAGATCCTTCAAAGTCAATCCTGGGCGGGGCAATTGCACCGTGGTCGCGTGGTGGGATGCTTAGTCAGTTCGAGCATTTGTTAGATGCATTACATAAAAAATTCAAAATCCCTTTGTCTAAGCCGTGGCATACGTTGACCCAGGAACAGAAAGATTTGATTTTATACGGCAGCGGCGATGAACCAATCAAGATAAACTGGAATGGATTTGTTTATGAAAAGCCATATGAAGGCGTTATTCCAAATATTGAACGGCGCTGGCGCGAATCGGAATCCGAGGCAACAAGAACAGAATTGGCAAAATATCAATCAGAAAAGCCGTGTCCGGTATGTCATGGCAAGCGACTGAATATTCATGCGCTGTGTGTGCGTATTAATGGTGCTGATATTATGGATGTGTGTGACTTGTCTGTAGATGAATCTTTGCGGTGGTTTCAAGATTTGCCTAATCATTTGTCGCAAAAAGATAATGATATTGCGCGAATTGTTTTACGTGAAATTACAGACAGATTGTACTTTTTGCAAAATGTGGGGTTGGGGTATTTGACGTTGTCACGTATGGCGGGAACGCTGTCCGGGGGCGAGGCGCAACGAATCAGATTGGCTTCGCAGATTGGCAGTGGGCTGTCGGGCGTATTGTATGTGTTGGATGAACCTTCTATTGGTTTGCACCAGGCTGATAATGACAAGTTGTTGGAAACACTGAAAATGTTGCGCGACAAGGATAATACGGTAATCGTTGTGGAACATGACGAGGATGCAATGCGTGCTGCGGATTACTTAGTTGATATTGGTCGTGGCGCAGGTGTCAATGGGGGGAATGTCATTGCGCATGGAACCCCCGCTCAGGTTATAAAGAATAAAGATTCGATAACTGGGCAATATTTGTCTGGGGCGCGCAAGATAGAAGTGCCACAGAAACGTCGTGCGGGTAATGGCAAATCAATTGTTGTCACAGGGGCGCGTGAAAATAATCTGAAAAATATAGATGTAGAATTTCCGTTGGGCAAGTTTATTGCGTTGACAGGCGTGTCGGGGTCGGGTAAGTCAACATTGTTGTTGAATACTTTATATCCAGCATTAATGCGCGCGCTGTATAATTCCAAGTTGGAAATGGGGGCGCATGATATTATTCGTGGTATGGAAAATGTGGACAAAGTTGTAGATATTGACCAGTCGCCAATTGGGCGCAGTCCACGCAGTAATCCTGCAACCTATACAGGTGTATTTGGTGATATTCGTGATTTCTTTGCTGGTTTGCCCGAGGCAAAAGCACGCGGATATGGGCCGGGGCGTTTTTCGTTCAATGTCAAAGGGGGGCGCTGTGAAGCGTGCCAGGGGGACGGTCAGATTAAAATTGAAATGAATTTCTTGGCTGATGTGTATGTTGAATGCGATTGTTGTCATGGGGCACGGTATAATGATGAAACACTGGCAGTAAAATACAAGGGAAAATCCATCGCAGATGTTCTGAATATGACTGTGGAAGAGGCGTATCGTTTCTTTGTCAATGTGCCAAAAATTGCGCGAAAATTGGAATTATTAAAGCGCGTCGGACTGGATTATGTCAAACTGGGGCAAAGCTCGCTGGATTTATCGGGCGGAGAAGCTCAGCGTATAAAACTGTCCAAAGAATTGGCAGTTCGCAGTACCGGTGAAACTGTGTATATTCTGGACGAGCCAACCACGGGATTGCATTTTGAGGATATTAAAATGCTGTTGTCTGTTTTGCATGAACTGGTCGAGCAAGGTAATACCGTAATTGTTATTGAACATAATTTAGAGGTGATAAAAACTGCGGATTGGATTATCGACCTGGGGCCAACGGGGGGCGCTGGTGGCGGACAAATTATTGCTGCTGGTACACCAGAACAGATTGTCAATGCCAAGGATTCCAGGACAGGAAAATATTTGCAACGGTATCTGGACAAATCAATAAAAAATAGTAAAGTAAAAAGGAACAAGGAGTAAGTGCATGTTTGGATTTGGAAAAAAGAAAAATAAAGCAACAGCAATAGAAACAAATTTTACAGAAGCTGATGTTAAGGCTGCGGAAAAAGATTTGGGCGTTGACAGAATGCCGGCCGGCATGAAAGAGACTGCGCAACGTATGATGAGTGGCGAATTTGATATGAATGATATGTTGATGCAGTTGAAACAGATTAAAAAAATGAGCAATTTCAGCGGGTTGTTAAAAATGGTGCCGGGGATGAGTAGCGCTGTGTCCGCAATGAAAGAAAAAATTAAGGATGGCAGTGTTGATGCTCAGATTAGAATTCTAGAGGCAATGACACCGGCTGAGCGTGCAGAACCAGAAAAAGTGTTTGCCAATGCCAAGGCGCGTATTGCAGAGACCGCGAAATGTACTGTGCGTGATGTTGAACACATCATCAAGCAATATACTAAAATGAAACAGCAGATGGCGATGATTCAACGTATGGGTGGGATGGAGGCTGTAATGGCTAAAATGCAACAGCAGCCAGGACCTAGGCCACAGGGTCTTTGATATGTTTTGTTAAGGAATATGATAAAAAACAAAGGGATAAAAAATGAAACTGAATTGGAAAAAATTGTTTGATTGGTCGGTTTTGTCCGTAGAAGGACCGGTCAAAGTGCAGAATAAAAATGGCTCTGTGTGCGGGTATAATGTGATTGTAAACTATGCGCATCATGGTTCAAAAGAATATTTTTTTGGTATGGATTCTGAAGCGCTGTGGGTGTTGTATGGCAGTCCAGAAAAAGCCGCAAAAAAGACAGCGCGTTTTTATCGTGATAGGATGGCAACGAAACAGCTGGGATGTACGCTGGCGCGTCAGAAGTAAGTCAAGATTTTATGAAAATTATTAACAAGAAAATTGCCAGTAAAAAGTCTTCGGTCGCATGGTTGCAACGCCAGGCTGCGGATCCGTATGTAGCGCGTGCACAAAAAGAAGGTTACAGGGCACGGGCTGCATATAAACTGATTGAAATGAATGAAAAATTCAGGTTTCTGCATGATGGTCAGGTTGTTGTGGATTTGGGGGCTGCACCAGGATCTTGGTCGCAATATATCGCACGAACATATCCAAGGTCGCGCGTGTTTGCAATGGATTTGCTGGAAATTTCGCCAATCGTCGGAGTAGAGACCTATCAGGGGGATTTTACCAGTGACGAGGCATTACATTGGTTGGAAGAAAGATTGGATTTGAAACCTGATGGAACAGGCGCAGGTACTGTTGATGTTATTGTATCTGATATGGCGCCAAATACGGTGGGACATAAAAAAACAGATCATATTCGTCAGATGGTGTTGCTGGAATACGCGTTTGATTTTGCGTTGCGTGCATTAAAGCCCGGTGGGACATTTGTGTGTAAATCTTTTACGGGTGGTACGACTCAGGATTTGTTAAGGCAAATCAAGGTACGGTTTGAATCTGTCCATCATGTCAAACCACCGTCTTCGCGTAAAGATAGTGTAGAGATGTTTATAGTTGCACTTGGATTTCGTGGATAAAATCTTCCCCCATTTGGGGGATTTTTTATGGGAGATAAGTATGAATAAATTATATTTTTTATTGTTTTTTATTGCTGTGGTGTGGGGTGCATACTTGGTTGGTGGGCATGTAGCAAACGAAAAATGCAGGGGCACGGTGGCGGACGATATCGTTGCCCAGCAGGTCGAATTAATAAAAATACAGGAGGTTGTAAATGCAGAAACTGTTAGTCGTGGGGTTGACGATATTCGTCGCATCTTGCGCGAAAAATACACAATCACCCAATAATGTATGTGGGCCAATTATGTGCAATCCTATTTATGGACGGGACCAGGATTGGGATATTATTAGTGATGATTTGGCACGAAATATCTATAGACATAATAAATTATGCGAAAAATACAACCAGGGAAAGTTTGGCTTGGAGGCTAGTTTTTGTATGTTTTGATCATGCTTTGGGCGGCATTTTTCAGTTTTTGCAAAGATTGTTCGTATGTGTCGCAGTCGCGTGCAATTTCGGACTGGTATGCGTCACGCAGATTGCCCGCCATGTAATAACAGTTGTGTAAATGTTGAACACAATACTCGTGCCCCGTATTAAAAGCGTTTTGACCGCGTACGCGACTTTCCAGGTCAGCCCAGTTGATGTTCAGTGCGCTGTCCAGGTTGGCCCATGAATTTTCGCCTTTGTATTTTCCGATGGTGTCCATCCAGTATTCGTCCATTTCCGCCTGGGTCCATGTGTTTGTTCCCTGTAAAGTCAAAATTTCGGTAATCAGCCTTTCAATCTCGGGCTGATATTCAGAATCAATTTGAGACAGCCTGGCGCTGCAATAACAGCGGTTGTATTTGGTGTTTTTGCGCTGACAATAGTTGTTCATGCATTCTGTATAGCCAGCCAAACAACGCGAGGACGGTACGCGCACTGTGCTGGTTGTTTGGGGCGTTGTAACGGCAGAACGACTGGTCCTGGCAGATTGTTGTGCGCGGACAGTTTGCTGGGGGTGAGCATATGCAGATTGTGGGGTTCTGCTGCGCGCAACGACACGGCGACTGGATTTGGGCGCGGTTGGAACGCCACTGCGCGCAATGCCTGTGTTCCCAGTTGTGGCTGCGCGTGCGATAGTCCGAGATGTGCGTGGGACAACACGACGAGTTTTTGTGTTTGCCAGCGATTCGGTTTTGACCACCGTGTTAATTAAATTGGAATTCTGAGATGGCGTGACACCAGGATTCAGATTTGTGCGCATCTGGTTACTTAGGTATGGGTACATGTAGTTGTAATTATAGCCCGTTGTGTTCGTCAGTCGAGCATCACGTGTAGTGGCGATGACATTCGTGGACAGTGTACAAAAAACAATAAAATATAAAATTTTTCTTCCCATCACAGGTATGATAGAAAAACGGAAAAGAAAATGAAAGAAAAATTTGCATTCGAAAAAAATGTTGTTATAATAGTTGTCGTTTCGGGGTGTAGCTCAGTCTGGTAGAGTGCTTGGTTTGGGACCAAGATGTCGAAGGTTCGAATCCTTTCGCCCCGACCAGAGATAATAATAGACGTGTGTTTGGCACACGTCTATTTTTTATATCCCAGAGTTCTGCGGGGTTGCGGGAGATGTTTTTTGATATGTGCAAATGGATGTGTTTTTGTGGATGCAAAAAGTTTAGGGGCTTTGCGTGGGATTAATGGGACCAGTGGTACGTACGATGCAGCAACGGGAACATGGCAGGTCTTTTTTCCATATGGGACGGTTTCAGGGATTGCTGCATGCAGTAATGTGGAATCGCAAAATACAGAGACTGGAATATGGGCGGGGTATGTTGCAGATGATCAATATGCCATAGCAGAAGAAGGGGGGCGGTATTGCTGTTGCAAGATGACCGAACCATACATTTCCGCGTCCCCGTGGGTGTTCTATCGGCGCTTTGCGTCAAGATGTAATTCTGATTGCGCGTCCTTATGTGCTGGTTACAATGTCAGGACTTCCGTACTTTATCGTTTGTCCTTGTTTCTGGGGGGCTGGCCTTGATAAAATGTAAAGTGTGTGTGGGGGGGGAACATGTGTGGCGCCTTTGTTGTGCATAGATTTATGGCGTGGTTATTATGAAATTGAAAAATACAGAATTACATTTTTTGAATTTGTTGACGAAAACTAGTATGGTGGGAAAAATACGGGGATTGAAAATAAATTTTGTTGAAATGAAGTTTTGGCGCTTGTTTTTTGATAAAATCGGTCTATATATATCATAAATTCGCGAATCGGGTTTTTGTGTGGTATAATTTCACAGAAAATAAAGGATTTTGTATTATGGCACTTATTCCAATGGTTATCGAAGAATCACCACGTGGTGAACGCTCGTTTGATATTTATTCGCGCCTGTTGCGCGACCGTATTATTATGGTAAATGGACAAATTGAACCAACAATGGCAAACAGTATTGTTGCGCAGTTGTTGTTTCTGGAATCAGAAAATCCGAATGCGGAAATTTCTATGTATATTAATTCGCCTGGCGGTGATGTGTCCGCGGGCTGGGCAATTATGGATACTATGCAGTATATCAAAGCGCCAGTATCAACAATTGGTATGGGGCTGGTTGCATCTATGGGGTCTGTGTTGTTGGCTGCCGGCGAAAAGGGGAAACGCTTTGTTCTGCCAAATACACAGATTATGATTCATCAGCCTTTGGCGGGTGCAGAAGGGCAAATTACTGATATGGAAATTCGTTTGACACAATATCAAAAGAATAAGAAAACCTTAATTAAACAAATGTCTGAATTTACAGGTAAAAAAGAAAAAGAACTGTTTGATGCGATGGAACGCGATAACTGGATGTGCCCGGTTCAGGCCAAAGAATTTGGTCTGATTGATGGTATATTAGAACGTAAATAATTCATATATTGTATGGGGAAGCAGATATGAGTGATGAAAAAACACCAAATACAGAAAATAATCAGCAATTTTGCAGTTTCTGTGGCAAAGCGGTTTATGAAGTAAAGAAGCTGGTCAGTGGGCGTAATGTTTGTATTTGTGATGAGTGTATAAATCTGTGTAATGATATTATGGCAGATGATAATCGTCGCGAGATGTCCAAAGATGTTGCAAAATTGCCGACTCCGTCACAAATTTATAATTTCCTGAATGAATATATTATCGGGCAGGATACTGCTAAACGCACATTAGCGGTGGCTGTGTACAATCATTACAAACGTCATTCTGTGGCGACAACATCGGATGTGGAAATTCAGAAATCTAATGTTTTGTTGATTGGGTCAACTGGGACGGGAAAAACTTTGTTTGCACAGACTTTGGCGCGTATCTTGGATGTGCCTTTTGCAATCGCAGATGCTACCACATTGACCGAGGCGGGCTATGTCGGAGATGATGTGGAAAGTGTCTTGACGCGTTTGCTGCAAAATGCAAATTTTGATGTTGAACGTGCGGGACGTGGGATTATCTATATCGATGAAATTGACAAGATTTCTAGAAAATCTGAAAATCCATCGCTGACACGTGATGTTTCGGGCGAAGGGGTACAGCAAGCGTTATTGAAGTTAATTGAAGGTACTGTTGCAAATGTTCCCGCAGGTGGCGCAGGACGCAAACATCCTGGCGAAGCGACCGTGCAATTGGATACAAGCAAGATTTTGTTTATTTGCGGTGGGGCATTTGATGGATTGAATAAGATTGTTGGAAATCGTATGTCGGGACGTCGTGGTATCGGATTTGGAGCAACAGTGGAATCTGCCGAGGAACGTAAAAATAAGAGTTTCTTGAAGGATGTCGAACCAGAAGATTTGGTAAAGTTTGGTATTATCCCAGAATTGATTGGACGTTTACCTGTGATTACCACATTAGAGGCGTTGGATGAAGATGCGTTGGTGAAAATTTTAACCGAGCCAAGAAATGCGGTTGTGAAACAGTTTGCAGCAATGTTGGAAATGGACGGCGTTAAATTAAATATTACAGAAGATGGATTGCGTTCAATTGCAAAAATGGCTGTTGCTCGTAAGACGGGGGCACGCGGTTTGCGCAGTATCTTGGAGCGTGTCTTGATGCAACCGATGTTTGATGCGCCGGACAAAGAAGATTTGGCGGAAATTGTAATTGATGCAGATGTGGTAAATTGCACCAAGGCACCGGTTGAAATTATGAAAGAGACAAAAAAAGCAGCATGATAAAAAGGTGTGATTATGGCGTTGATTAAATGTCCAGAATGTGGGACAAAACATTCGGATAAGGCGCGCGTTTGTCCAAAGTGTGGATATAGAAATTATAACGGTTTGATTATGGTTATGGTTTTTGTTTTGCTGATGAATATACTTGTGTTTTTGTTTGTTGGATTGTGAAAATGTGTTGGCGATAAGATTTGTGGACTTGGGAATGTCATACTGTTTATGATACCGATACGGGGGTGGTTATATCATATGATACAATTATTGTGCCACACAGATTTATCGCGGATAATGAATTGTCCTGATTTGTTTGTTGGTTCGTTGTCCGACATAGACTGATAAAAGAATCCCACATTTGTGGGATTTTTTATTTACAACTGAATAAACCAAGACGGATTCTTTTCTAACTGTTTAATACCATCATCTAAAATTTCACGATATTTGATGAATTTGCTTTTGTCGTCTTTGCTCAGATTGCTGATTGCAGGCAATTTTACCGTCATTGGGTTGACATGTACGCCATTTTTTATGATTTCATAGTGTAAATGTGGGCCAGTTGAATACCCCGTAGAACCAACATAGCCAATTGTTTGACCCTGGCGGACAGTTGTGCCGACATTTACGCCCTTGGCAAATTTGGACATGTGGGCATATAGTGTTTCATAAGAACCGTTGTGACGGATTTTTACAAAGTTGCCATGACCGCGATTATATGAACGCGCAATAACACGGCCCGCACCCGCAGCTGGAATTGGTGTGCCAGTTGATGCACGGAAATCAACCCCTTTGTGTGCGCGGGTATAACCCAAAACTGGATGTTTACGGTTTCTTGAGAAATTACTGGTGATTTTTGCGTTGTTTATCGGGGTGCGTTTCAGTGATTTTATTGCGCCATTTCCATCGGCATCATAGTAGCCGATTGTGCCGTCCGATTTCCTGAAACGATACATTTGGACATTACCACGCAGAGCCTCGAAGGATATAGCCAGGACATGGCCATTATCAATCTTTTTGTTTTCGGAAAAGTTTTCTTCGTATAAAACTGTGAATTTTTGTCCCGCACGAACATCGCGTTCAAAGTCCATCTCGAATGCCAGCAGGTCATAAACATCAATCAGAATGCCGGCCGGAATCCCAGCGCGCTGGCCAGCTAGATAAAAGCTGTCCCCATCCAGAATTTCGCCAGTTTTATAGACTGCGCGAGTATCGCGTTCTATGTCCACGGTTTTGCCGTCCCATACGCCTGATTCATTACAGGTTAATTCTATTTGTTTCCATGGAGATGGAATGACGATGATTTTAGATACAGCGGCCCCGTCATTTTCACGAACAAATTCCAGTTTGTCGCGATCTGCGCGCAGTGTTGTGATGTCCGCATCAGATTTTAATATGCGGGCAACGGCATTGACGTCGTTGTGGGTCAGCCCCTGTTCCAGCAATAATTTGGACAGCGTGTCACCAGATGTGACTACTACCACAGATTTACATTCATTCAGGTGTGCTGCATGAAGTTGGGCTGGTGTGCGTTTGGTCACCACCAGAAAAATTGCAATCAAACTTAACAATACAGCCAGTGCTATGACCAGTCGGGTTAAATTAGTTGTGTTCAGAATATCTTTTGCTTTTTTCATAAGGTCAATTATAATGGCAATATGAAAATAAATCAAGTGTTTGAAATATTGCAACGGGCCGGGGGGATACGAGCCGCCCGCGTTATTACGGAAAATAAAAAAAACATTTCCTGGATTCGTGCTCGATGGATGGCGTATCAGTTGCGTCGGGGGATGCCTGTCGCCAAGATAATTCATCAAAAATGGTTTTTTGGATTAAAGTTTTATACGGATAGGAATACTTTGGACCCCAGACCTGATACGGAAACATTGGTTTCGGCGGTTATTTCGGATTGTGCGCAGGGGGGCGCGCCGAATATTTTAGATTTAGGGACGGGAACGGGCTGTATAATATGTGCGTTGTGTAAAAATATTGCTGGCGCCCATGGGGTGGGGGTTGATAAGTCGTGGCGGGCGTTGCGGGTTGTACGCAGAAATATTCGTTGTTTGGGTTTAAAGGGAAAAATCAAGACTGTGGTGGCTTCATTTAATCGGGCGCATGATTTTGATGAAAAGTTTGATGTGATTGTGTCTAATCCGCCGTATATTGCCCTTGGTGATGCGCGTGTGGATGTGGGGGCAAGTTGGGACCCTGGGATTGCGCTGTACGCGGATAATAATGGGTTGGCTGCATATGAGTCTATTGCAAAACACGCGACATGTTGGATAAAGTCACGTGGCAAAATGTACCTGGAAATTGGCGAAGGGCAGGCGGATGATGTAAAAAATATATTTGTAAATCGTGGTTGGACGTTTGTGCGCACCGAATGCGATTTAGGGGGTGTTGAACGAGTGTTGGTATTTGAGTGGGGAAATAATGAAGCAATTAACTGATGCTGATATCGAGCAAATGATAGGGGTAGAACACTTGTATGACGATGCTAATACGCGTCGTGCTGTGCGTAGCGAACTGCACTTGTCTACGCGTATCCCGCATGTGCGTCAAAATTTGCCAATGCATGCGACATTGGATTTCCATCAGCTGACCGAAGAGCAGGCGTGGGCCGCAATTATGGAATTGGCCAAGTCGGGGGTGCGAACCGCGAATGTTATTACTGGGGCCAGCGGTATATTAAAAATAAAGTTTCAACAATGGGTACGAGACAGTTTGTTAGCCCCTTATATAATGTCGGCAATACCAATAAATAATGGTAGTTTCGCAGTAAAATTTAAAAAAGTAAGTGAATAATTTGTCGGTTTTGTTGCATGGTGGATAAAAGCGTGTTATTATCTGTCCGATAAAAGGGATTTTCTATGCAGAACGAATTATTACAAGAATTAGAGGCACGTGGTTTTATTAATCAGACATCTAATCTGGATGGGCTGAATGATGCGCTGAATGCGGGGAAAATTACCGCTTATTTGGGGTCGGACCCAACCGCGGATTCGTTGCATGTGGGGCACTTGGTGCCGGTGATGATGATGCGGTGGTTGCAAAAATACGGGCATAAACCAATAACGTTGGTCGGGGGCGCAACAGGACGGATTGGCGACCCATCGGGGCGCGATTCGGGACGACCAATGATGACAGAGGAAATATTGGCAAAAAATGTTGCGGGGTTGAAAAAATCGTTTTCCAAGTTTTTCAGGTTTGGTAATGGCGCATCTGATGCAATTATGGTTGATAACTATGATTGGATGAAAAATTACAGCCATCTGGATTTCCTGCGTGATTTTGGGACTGATTTTACCGTGCCACGTATGTTGTCGATGGATTCTGTAAAGCGTCGATTGGATAACGGTATGACGTTCTTGGAATTTAACTATATGACGTTTCAAGCGGTGGATTTCTTGACGCTGTATCGTGAACATAATTGTATATTACAGACCTGTGGGGCGGATCAGTGGGGCAATGCGATTATGGGTATTGAACTGATACGCAAGAAGTTAGGCAAAGAGGCTTTTGTTTTATCGACATCGCTGATTACAGATGCCAATGGAAATAAAATTGGAAAATCTGCTGGTAATGCGGTTTGGGTGAACGAAGATAAAACGTCGCCGTATGAATACTATCAGTATTTTCGCAATATATCGGACGATTTGGTGGAAAAGTTCTTGAAAATATTTACAGAAATTCCATTGGATGAAATTGCACGTCTGTCCGTATTACAGGGCGCAGAATTGAATCAGGCGAAAAAGATTTTGGCGTTTGCCGCAACCGAAATTGCACATGGGCGTGATGCCGCAGTCAAGGCACAGGAAACCGCCGATGCATTGTTTGGTGGCGGGGCGAATATGGAAAATATGCCGATGGTGGAAATTGACATGCCGGGGGAAATGGGAATATTGGATTTTTTGGTCGCAACCAGGTTATTCACGTCTAAGTCCGAGGCGCGCCGTATGGTGGAACAGGGGGGGATTCAAATTGACGGTAATAAAATTGCTGACCCTTATGCGGTCGTGGCAAATGCGCCAGAAATTATGGTGCAGAAGGGCAAAAAGGTCTTTTTAAAAGTTGTAAGAAAATAATGAGGAAATTTATCGCTATATTTTCTTTGTTGTTTGTTTGCGTTGCTCCTGTGTTTGGGGCCAGCGAGTTGTCCAAGATTAACGCACAGATTAAACAGACGGAACAACAGAATAAAAAGTTAGAACAACAGGTTAAAACGTCCGAACGTGATGTTGCCAAGACGAAAAAGCAATTAATCAAGGCTGCTGATAAGGTTAGTTCATTAGAGGACCAGCGCGGGGCCATGGCAAAAAAAATTGCCGAACTGGATGCGCAACGTGACAAAATATCTAAGGAAATGGAGGCTAATCATGCGCGTATTGCAGATGCTGCATCCAGTATATTGTTTGTCGCATCGCATCCCAGTTTTGATGTGGAAAATATGCGAGAATATGTGCTGGCGTCGGCAGTGTTGTCGGGGGTCGCGCAACAACTGGATGGTGAAATAACACGTGCGCAATCACAAGTGCGAGAGTTAGAGAAAATTCGTGATGCGCGTGCGATTGAAAAGGAAAAATTGGATCGCAGTGCGGAAAAATATGCACGAGAAAAAAAAGAATTGGATAAATTGTTGAAAACACGCAGTGCGCAAAATGAAAAATTAAAGAGCGAACATTTGGCATTACAGAAAAAACTACGAGATTTATCAGCGCGCGCAAAAAGTATATCTGAATTGTCCGCAGGGGTGGGCAGTTCGCAGATGTCGTCTGATTCCAGCTTTTCACGACGTAAATTAAATTTGCCGGTGCGGGGACGGGTGGTTGTGCGTTTCGGAGAAAAGACTGCGCTGGGGTTGAAATCAGATGGGTGGCGTGTGCGGACACGTGGTGGGGCGTTGGTAATGGCGCCAGCAGACGGGGTTGTGAAATTTGCAGACAGTTTTCGTGGCTTTGGCAAAGTGGTAATTATGTCGCACAAAAATGGGTATAATACCGTTATGACGAATCTGGGCGATATTGATGTTATGCTGGAACAAGAGGTTTTGGCGGGCGAGCCTGTGGGGCGCATGAATCCAGACAAGCCCGAAATGTATTTGGAAGTGCGACGCGGTAACAAAGCGCTCGATCCTGCCCGGTTGTTCAAAGATCAATAAAAATCTTTTGGATGGTGAATGTTTTAAAATATAGTATGAAAATCTATTCGTGCGCCATCTGAGTCGACAGATAGCATTATATCCTTTTTTTGTCTGAAAATATCCAGGCTGATAGGAAACCAATGGTCGCACCAGCCAGGACATCGTGCGTATAGTGCCATTTGGACTGGACGCGCGAATAGCCGACAAAAGTCGCCGATTTTTTCAATTGCATGACTGGCATTGGTGTTGGAATAACAGGTCAGTATGATTACTGGGGCAAATAATATTTTGTTATGTTCGGGTGGCTAAACCCGTCCACTAACTGTGTCCTTTTTTGTCTGAATTTTCATATCAGACAATATTAAGAATAATTTAAAACTTAGGATAAGGCAAGGTCAAGGGAATAAAACTTGGAATAAATTTGTTTTGCGCCCACACAGATAGTTGTGTGGACGCGTTGCAGCTATTTATCGCAGTCTTTTTTGTGCATTTCTGTTTTTTTGTTGCAGTTAGAAATGTTAAGGTTGGAACAGTTTTTGCATTTTTCGTGCTTGCTTTCTGTTTTTGACATTTTTATTTCCTTTTTTGTTGTTTGGTTTAGTAAGTCCGGACATAAAAATAATATCTTGTATCAGCAAATAAGACAATATGCGTGTTTTCCCAAAAAAAGTATTTGTAATTTGTATGTTTGTGCAGTAATATCGCTTTGTTGTTCGGGGTGTAGCTCAGCCTGGTAGAGTACTTGCATGGGGTGCAAGGGGTCGCAGGTTCGAATCCTGTCACCGAGATTTACCCGTACTAACACGTTTAGATACGGACTCCGACTTTGGCATAGTCATTGTCGGTTTTTTGGTTGGGTGTCCGAGTGGTTTAAGGAGCCAGTCTTGAAAATTGGTGATGCTGAAAGGCACCGAGAGTTCAAATCTCTCTCCAACCGGTTACATATAGGTACTTAGTTTAATCGCAAAGAACGCCGCCTTATAAAGCGGAAGTGAGGGTTGGAATCCTTCAGTACATCATGACTATATGTTTTTGGCTGGTGTCCGGTCACATCTGGCGTTTAACGTAGCAACAGATGTAAAAGGTGAGAAACGTAATCCTGTGCGGTCATGAACGTGCAGGTCATGCATGTAAAATACTGTTTGACTTGGCAGTGGGAGGAGATTCACGTAGCGT
>JAWPOF010000001.1:0-144992 GCA_033345275.1 Alphaproteobacteria bacterium | reverse complement strand
TGTTCGCTGGATTTATTCTGGTGATTATTGAGCGGGAGCCACCCTCTGTTCCATCCCGAACCAGACAGGGAAACCCCGTATCGCCGATGGTACTTTGGCTTAAGCCACGGAAGAGTAGGTCGTCGCCAGAATAAATCCAGTATCATCACCCGTAGCCAAGGCTTTGGGTGACTGACGTAAAAACCGAATTCCACCGCCCTCCGGGCGGTTTTTTATTGTTGCGTAAAATTCTATATGTGTGATATAATCAAACATATGATAAAAGTGAAATTAAATGCGGTTTTTATGGAATTTCATAACATGGCACGACACTCCATTGGGCCAAAAACCTTGCGTGAATATGCCGCGGCAAATAATATGACCATGGATATGGCCGAAAAATGGAAATTTGCACTACGCGCACAAGACATTATTGATAAAAAATTGCACCCGAATATCGTTGGTTGTACGGGGCGTGCACGTGTATTTTCGCACCTGTTGTCGAACAAGGGGATTGAGCACAAAGTTATTTTAACCGCAATAGCGTCTGATTTACAGCATAGCAATACCAAACGCATAGATGGTCATCAAATTATTGCAGTTAATATAGATGGGAAAATGCGTATGTTTGACCCTGCGGAAAAAGAATTGAATTTAATAGAAGGAGATGTTTTTATTGGAAGACATTTTAAATACCCTTTTTCAGACCAAGAATATATTATAACAAACATTATGCCACCCAAGGAATATGAAACGATAAACACGCCCGAAAAATTACAGTCTGCTTACAGACAAATTTGGAATACGTCCCAAAAGACATATCAAAACGACGACCGTTAACCCCCACCGCCCATCTGGACGGTTTTTTATTGCGTGCGGTCTGTGATTGGTTTTTATCACGAATAAGAAAAAAGGATTTTATATGCTAATTCGCTCGCGTGGCTGTACAGA
Organism: Alphaproteobacteria bacterium; assembly: GCA_033345275.1. GTDB lineage: Bacteria > Pseudomonadota > Alphaproteobacteria > Rs-D84 > Rs-D84 > Enterousia. The sequence goes on along the minus strand of JAWPOF010000001.1, from coordinate 144,062 downwards.
TGTCAATTGTCCGAGCAAACTTGGGGGCAAAGATTATAGATATATTTTTGGCGCATCTTGCCCATTTCGCAAGACGCCCCATACGCGATAAAATACAACACGGTTTTTGTTCCCATAGTATTTTATTAAATTCCCAGGTATATGCATTCACAGAGAAGAATTGCTCCACACCCGCAATTACATGTTTCTGGCGATGCGGTTTGGTCGCGCCCCAATGTTTGGTGTGGGACAGGCAAACGATTTTGCCCAGAAACTGCGCAGCTTTGAATCTATTGTTGATACCGCATATCGCGCGAACAAGCGCACATTCGGATATACGCGATAAATATAAAATTTTTCAATTGCGTCGCATGCGTATACTTTGTTAAAATTATCTTGGACCAGAGTCCAGAAAGGAGAAATCTACGCGCCACATTGTTATTATCTGTGTGGCGTGTTTTTATATTATGACACCCAGCGCATACTGTGCAAATTCACCAATTGCAAAAGATACAATAGATACGCCCGCACAAATCAACAACATTTCAATTGCGTGTTTCCACCATGGGCGTGCACACGCCCGCCCGATGCACCAATTGCACCCGAATATAATCAGCACCGCCATAACAAACGACATCACCAACGCAGTATGCGTATTTGGCACAACGAAAAAAGGCCAAATTAAAAATGCGCACGTCCCCAGGTATGCCACGCCTGTCATTGTACCTACGCGCAGCGCATGCGGATTTTCATTTGTCTTTTCCGCCAAATAACACGACGCCGCCATAGACAACCCCGCCGCCATTGACGCAATCACCGCCGATAAAATAATCATACGCCGGTCGGCCAATGCGAATGTCAACCCGCCAATCATCCCGGTCAAGGATACCAACGCATCATGCATTCCCAGCACAACCGCCGCAGCTGTTTTAAGTCTTTGTGTCATAGTAAAAACTTTAGCAAAAATTCATGGTGTCCTGCCACAGGAATAAATTTCAATCTTCACCAAAATCCATGTCGCGCAGTTTTTCCGCCCGTGGTGCAATTTTACCGATTGAAATCTGCAGCTGTTCAATATCGGTCTGAGTCATACGAAAATGTTTTTCAACATTTGTTGCGCGGTCATTTAATCGTCCCAAATCAGTCAACAGGGCATCTAATTCCTTTCTTATTTTTGCCGCCACGCGTTTAATTTTTATATCTGACAAAACCGCGCGAATAGTGTTTAATGTCGCCCATAATGTCGATGGCGACACAATAAATACCTTTTTCCGTGCGGCATATTCAACCGCCCCTGGAAATTCACGGTGCAACGTTTCAAATATAGATTCCGACGCGATAAACATCATTGCAGATTCTGCCGTTGTGCCGGGTATAATATACTTTCCCCCAATCGCATCAATATGCTTGCGTATGTCCAGTTCAAACTGTTTACGCGCCATACCGTCATTTGTGTCCAGCAACATTCGGTTATAGCTTTCCAGTGGGAATTTACTGTCTATAATCATGTCGCCAGGCGGATAAGGCAGACGAATGATACAATCTGGCCTGACGCCCGTTTCCATCACACATTGAAATGCATATGTTTCTGGCGGCATAATATCGCGCACTAAATCCTCTAACTGTCTTTCGCCAAATGTTCCGCGGGCTTGCTTATTTCCCATTAAAATATTCTTGAAATTGGCAATATCGCCACTGATATTTTTCAGTTCAATTGCGTTCTGACTCAGCGCCCCCAGTCTTTCCGCCAATCGTTCACGCAGTCTTGCATTATCTTCGCGCAAAGCCGATATATCAATCGTCGGTCGTTTCATCAAAATTGCGACCAGCAATACAATAATAATCCCCAACAATACAAAAATATAAGTTGTCATTTTCCAATCCTTTGCTATCATTTATTATAAAGGGTTTAATACATGTTGCAAATGAAACTTTGTGGGGATTTGGTTTTGCGTACAGAATGTGCGCCTGTGGGTAATATCACCCCCGATTTACTGGCGACCATGGATGAAATGGTTGAAATGATGCGTGCACAAAATGGGGTCGGCCTGGCTGCGCCCCAGGTTGGGATTTTATCGCGATTTTTAGTAATGATGGATCCTGATTCTGAAACCGTGTATCGCATGATAAATCCGCGGATTGTATCATATGGCACCGACACCTGCACATTGGAAGAGGGCTGCCTGTCCATCCTGGGTAACGATGGTCTGCCGGTGTTTGCGAATGTTTCGCGCCCTGATTCTGTGGTTGTTGAATGGACGGATGAAGCGGGCGATAAAAAAATGGCCCAGATGTCTGGCACGCCTGCACGAATTGTCCAGCATGAAACCGACCACCTGGATGGCAAATTATTTATTGATTATTTGTCACCACTTCGTCGCGAAATGTTAATGAGAAAGGTTAAAAAATTCAAAAAATGAAACTGGTTTTGATGGGCACCAACGCATTTGTTGTCCCAATTTTCGATTCGATAAAAAAAGCTGGTCATGAAATCATGGCGGTGTTCACGCGCGCGCCAAAACCCACCGGGCGCAAGAAAATATTAACCCCATCGCCGGTACACATCTGGGCTGACAACAATGGATTGACGGTTCACACTAATATAAATGAATACAATTATTCACCTGATATGGTCGTGGTGATTTCATATGGTGTAATATTGCGTGACAATGTGTTAGGGGCTGCGCCGGTTATAAATATTCACCCAAGCCTCTTGCCTAAATATCGTGGCGCGTCACCAATTCGCACGGCGATTTATAACGGTGATAAAACATCAGCAGTGTGTTTAATGGATATTGTGCCTGAATTGGATGCCGGCGACGTTCATATTTGTCGCGAATTTGAAATTGGTATTGATGATACGAATGAAACGATTGAAAATCGAGTATCTGAAATCAGTGCGCAAATACTGAATGAGTATTTATCCGCCCCAGATAAATTCCCAGCACATCCTCAGGTTGGCACACCAACATATACACATAAATGGACTGGGGCAGATGAAATAATTGATTGGTCACGCAGGCCATACGAGATACACAACCAGATTCGTGCGTTGGGGTGTGGTCGTACACAAATCAATGGTATTGATATAAAGATTTTGCAAACTAAAATTGAAGGGGATAAATTGGTTATCCTGCGTTTGCAACCAGCGGGAAAAAAACCGATGGATTGGGTAAGTTTTGTTAACGGGCTGCATGGCGCAGCAATAAAATACGGGGAAAAAAATGAATCAGAAAAATAACAAAGATTGTCAGAGTTGTTTCCACAGCGAAGGAACTTACGAGCAGGTTGTATGCGCCAATATCTGGGAGGTTTTACATTCCATAATTGGCAACCAAATCAAATGTGAATGCAAGCACTTTGTCCCGATGCCCCGGGATGTTGTCAGAAAATGTTATTATTGTGCGGGGTTTGCGCAATATGAAGATTTGGGCTGGTGTCATAAGTCCGAGTCACCAACGCAATCTCAGAACACTTGCCTTGCTTTCAAAGCGTCAAAGCGTTTTTGCAAGGATAAACAAAAATAAATAAAACATGACACGATATAAATTGGAACTTGAATATGACGGCACAGATTTGATTGGCTGGCAGGAAAATCGCCAGGGTCCATCGGTTCAGTCTGTCATCAAAGATGCGATTGAAAAATTCTGTGGCGCGCGTCCAGACGTTATTGGCGCAGGTCGCACCGACGCGGGCGTTCATGCTGTTGCGATGACTGCGCATGTGGATATTGATGGTGTGCACAGTGCTGAAACTGTGATGCGTGCATTGAATTTTTATTTGGTAAATATGCCTGTGTCCGTGTTGGGCTGTGAAATTGTTTCCGATAATTTTAATGCGCGTTTTGACTGTGTCGCACGTCATTACAAATACATTGTGCTAAATCGCAGTGCGTCCCCTGTACTAAAAAAAAATCGGGTGTATTGGGTTGCGCGTCCATTAGATATTAAAGCGATGCGTTCGGCATCAGCTAAATTATTAGGCAATCACGATTTTACCAGTTTTCGTGCATCTGAATGTCAGGCAAAATCCCCGATAAAAACGTTGGATAAGATTGAAATAACACAAAACGGCGATGAAATAATATTTGAATTTTCTGCGCGTTCTTTTTTGCATCATATGGTGCGAAATATTGTGGGGACGCTTATTGAAATTGGTCTGGGCAAACCATACGATATTGACAAGATTCTTGGCGAAAAAAATCGCAGTGCAGCAGGTCCAACGGCCCCTGCGTCCGGCTTGTATTTCATCCGCGCTGATTATTAATTCCACCGTCGGTTATTTATTACATAGCGCACCTGTCCACCCGGATAGATTACAAATCCGCCACGTAAAATTTTATGTGCGCAATTTTCCGATTTGATATCAAAATAAGACACAATATATCGCACGCTATCATCCGCACACAATTCCTTGATATTTTTCATCAGTGGCACAAACTTTTGAATATAAACAATATCGCGATATCGATATACGCCCTTGACATGCTTGCGCCTTGGCCTAGATGTTTCTGTCGGTTCACCATTTATTTGTTTCCATGTATCAAATGCAAAGTAATGGTTTGACGCGCGTGATTTATTAAATTCTAATTTTCCGTCATCACGCAAAAATGCAACCAGTTCATTATCATATGTTGCATAAAATATTGGACGTGAAGTTATATGTACAATTATAATCCCAACCGCACAAAACGCCCCAAATAAAATCCAGTTTATTTTTACTTTTATTGGCTTGACCAGTATCAGCGCGATAAATGCCAGAATAAAAAATACAGCCGCTGCATTAGGTATATGGGCTACTTCAACAGTTGCCCCAGGTATATTCGCAATATATTTTGCTATGTTCAGTGAAAAATCATACAACATGTGCGCCCATTCAATCGGTGCCCCCAGTCCAAACAACGCGCCAACCAAAACCAGTGGCATAATTGCAAAAGAAAATATCGGCAACAATATCAAATTACCAATTACAGAATAAATCGGAATTGCGCCAAAGTGCATAGCAACAAAGGGTGCGGTAAATATTGTCGCAACAACGGATGTTATTAAGCAGGCATAAATTATTTTCAGTATTTTATTTCGTGGCATTTTGGGTTTTATTTCTGAATACACCCATATCAGTCCAAATACTGCTGCAAAAGATAATTGAAATCCAGCCTGCATAACATAGTGTGGATTAATAAAGAAAATGATACAAAAAGCCAGCGCAATATTTCGCATAGAAATCGCACTGCGTCCACATGCAAATGCTAAAAATATCAGCGTGGTCATTAAAAATGCGCGTATGGTTGCAATATCAGTGCCCGATAAAAACAGATATATAAACAGCACAATCCATGCGCACCCCATAGCAGGTATTCGTGCAGGAACGCGACGCGTAATGTATGGTATTGCCCTAAACAGAAAATAGAAAATCAAGAATATCCATCCGCCAACCAATGTCATATGAAAACCACGGATTGACCACACGTGACCAATACCGGCCAGCGTCCAAATTTGTGAATCGTTTTTTGGAACTGCATTTTTGTAACCTAATAACAAACTGTCCACCAGAAAGGATTCTGTGCGATAATGAATTGCGTTGCGCAGGGTGTTCACATTTGTTGTATCATTTGTTTTTATAATTTCGATATCATTTGCGTACCCTGTTGCAGACAAGTTGTTAAAGTATGCCCAACGTGCATAATCAAATGTTTCCGGTGCATATGCACCCGCGAATTTGAACAATCCAATGTTTGCCCGAACTGTATCGCCAATTTTTGGCAATTCTGTACCAGAAACCGATAAGCGTACGATTGCGCGTCCCCCATCGTCTGCGCCAATATCACGCGCGTTCACAGATAAATAAATGCGTGATTTGTCATCAGTATAATCTATATTTTCAATCACACCTGTAATATCAATATTATGCCTGTTATATTTCAGTTTTGGTGTATCGATAAAATGGGTAAATGTGCACGCATAACAAAGCCCAAAAATAAATATCATTATTGCCCGCAGTATATTCGGCACACGATTTATAAAAATTGTAATACCGCAAATCAGCAACCCTATACTGCAAAATATCGCATTGGGTTCATTTGGGAACACAAAATACAGCGCCGCACCAAATGCCAATAAAAAAGGCACATATAAAAACAAATTATGATACTGACTATCGAACCAATCTTGCATATGAAAAGTATAGGGATTTATTCAATTATACCGCAACTAAAATTTCGCAGTAAAAAATCCCGCTGGTGCAGGATTTTTTTATTATCAGAATTCTATTTTACCATTCGTGGCAACTAAATCGGCCATCATTTCGATTGTGCCACCTGCTTCGCGTACAATCAGGTCCCCTGCCGCAATTTCCGCATAATCCAATGGGTCTGATACATATGCGTCAAATTTTCCCGCCGCGACCCATGCCAAATCCAGCGCTGGGCAACCTGTACGACGAACATCTCCAATCAATGGACGTGCATCAGATGTATTGTAAGCAACTGTCAGTTCACCTGCTTCGGTTTGATTTGATGTTTTGATGCGCGCAGAATGGAACGCAGAAAACACATACGCACCACTGCCTGCTTCGGCGTAATACAGACGTTCATCAATCGGGGAATATACCAGTGCTATTTTGGTTTCATCGTTTGAACGCAAAGCCAAAGAAATTGCAAAGTGGGGATTGCCACGCACAAAATTTGCAGCGCCCGATAATGCCAACACGAATTCATCGCGTCCATCACCCGTGCGAGAAACATTTGGTGTCAAAAGACCTGCCACGGGACGCACCAACAGCAGGTCCCCAAGAATACTTTCTTCAATACGGTTTGCCGCCTTTTGCACGAAATCATGCGCCCCGCGCAGTGATTGTTGCAAACTTTCCACTTCGCCAAAATCGCGACGCAGTGATGCGCCAGTACGCTGCAGCGCCATAAACATCTTGTTTAACTCGGTTGAACCTTTTATCAACAGTTCCATGTCGCCGCCCCCCGTAAAGCAGTATATTTGTTAATATTTTTAGAAATTGAACCCAGCAAATTTTGATTTGAATTCTGCTGCGCGCTGACCCTTTTCGCCTGCGTTTGAACGCTGACCTGTCCACGCGGAATGGTTTAAATTATCTGTGGACAAAACCAAGTCTTTTTTTACAGAAGAATACATTGTCACTGTCTTGCCGTCTGTGCGTGTGACGTTGATTTCATAGTATTCTGGATGAATTCCTTGTTTCATAGCATTTACCTTTGTTTGAAATTTAGCCCGTAAATTATACAAGTATTTTTACAGAAATCAAGCAATAATAGCATTTTAATATCGCCCGATGCACCCCAGATAAGAATTTCCAGTTGATTCCAGTACATTTATAAACTGTGCGGGATTTCGCCCAGAAAACAGCGCCAATATCGTACCTGCATCTGTCGCCAACATGTCTGCAACCGTTGCAATGTTCGAGTTCATCTTCTTAAAGAATCCGCTAGTAGGGTATATTTCCGCCGCCAATAACTGGGTTTGCCCCCTAGATTTAGCATTTGTATTCAGTTCGATTACCATTAATTGGCATTCTGGCGATATGATTAATTTGTCGCTGACCACCGCGTCCCCGCCTAACAATTCACCCCACCAGCCAGTCGAACCGCAAAACACAGGATAATAAATCACCGCATTTGGGTTACCATGCAATATGCCCACGATATCCAGGTCGTCTGTACACACATCGGGCATAATGCCGGTCGAGTTATTTATCACTTTGCGCGCCAACTGGTATTCATTATCCCCAGTTGTTCGGCGTGGCCAATAAAGAATCGGAAGCTTTGCTGTCATTGGTATGAATTATATCAGATTCGGAAGCGTCAAAAAAGGGGGGCAGGTTAAATAAAGCACTTGATTTTTTATTTTTTCATTGTCTCGTACCATTTTTTTACACCCTTCCACAAAGTGTCGATATTATTTTTTGTCGTGTTATAAAAATCTGTTGATATCTGGACGTTAAACAAAGTCTTGGCCAGTGCGGGAATCATGGTCATAAACATGGCGACAAAGATGCCCATCAGTATAATGGTAATCAGGCTGTCATTGCGCATCATCAAGGCGTCTATCAAAAATTTCGAATCGTTATTGGTCAACGCTGTGGTCAATGCGGCTGCACCCTGCCAATCGCTAAATATTGCATTCAAAAACAGGATTGCAAATGCAATAAACACCCAAGTAACGGCCAGTCCCAGCGCCCCGGATATCACATTGTCAATAATTCCGCGAATCGTTGTCCCTGCCCCCTGCAAAGATATTTTCCACCCCTTGAACATCCATGCCAGCAGCATCAGCGGTAACATAATCAAATCCAGCGCCAATGTTATAAATATTTCCAAGAAATATATCGGGATTGGCAATAATGCTATAAAGAACAGCGCCAATATCGCCAGCCCAGCAAAAAACATAATCACATTTGGAAAGATTGGTATACCCCACATTATTTTGTGCATATATTCCGAATCGAATGCCATATTTGTCATTGTCCAACCAATTGTCATTCCCAGCCCAGTCATTTGGTGCACGCCCGCCAGCTCGCATGCTAAATTGTGTCGCAGCTTTGGTGAAAATGCCCCGCGATTCGCGGCGCGCTCATCAATTGATACAGGGTCTGCGATTGCGGTTGCAATAACGCATGCATCAAATTGGTCTTCGTGAACAACCGCGCGATTCAGCGACAGCCCCACATTAAATATTGGCTCAATCGCGATTTCAGAAATCAATCGTGGCAATGGCGCAATCAACAGCACAGACACAAATGCCAGTTTCAATAAATGCGTTGTAAATGTGTTTGCAACGGACCATGGTTGTTCCACCTTTTGATTCAAGAAATTATCAACCAATCGCCACGCAAACCAAATTGCGGACAATATCACAGCAAATGGAATAATCACACGCCCCAGAGCACTGTAAATCCGTGGCAAGATATTCGACATGGTCGCCATAATGTCAGAAAACATTTGGCAAGACCAGCAACTGGAAAAAAAAGAATATGCCCCATTCATATCGACGGGCGCCACTGAACGATAAATTGAAAAGCCTGCAATTACACCAACGCCTGCAATACCGCCAATAATAAACGGTGTTATCGCCCCGGCCGTCAGTGGCAAGAAAGACAAAAACGTAATCCAAAATTTTTTTAGACGATTCATTGCTTTTAATTATACCATATTTTGTCTCAAATGTGATATAATTGAAAAGATAAATATTAATATCAGAGAATGTATTCTTTCAAACGTGTGTTTTTTGCCCTGTTGTCCGCGATGGTGCTGTTTGCGCCAGTGCCTGCGCACGCGGACATAGTTGACGCATTGAATTTGTCACCATTTGTGCCGATGGTACTGGACGCGCTGATGATGGTGGCAACGGGCACATATGAATTTTTTGTCGGGACATCTGATAATCCTGGTATTATTCAAGGGTTAATCTGGTTGTTCCTGGGGTTTACATTAACACTTAGTCTTGCAAAAATGTATATTCCCAAGAAGTGGCTTGGATTTATTGGTTTGTCTGGCGGTGGTGAATTAGAGGGCGGCAAAATTAACGGATTCAAGGTTGTTGAAAACGTTGCAAAACCCGGCATGCGTGCAGTTATTGCGTCTATTGCATTATTACAGTTAAAGCCGATATATATGACCGAGTGGTTGGTTAATCCGTTTTTACAGTTGGGTGCGATTTATACGCACGAAATAACGGCGCAAATAAATGAAAACGGCATGTCTGCCCCCGATGTTAAATGTCCAGACGATATTATTGCAAAGGCATGGATTTCCGAAAAATCCTGCGAATTTTTGGTCCAGCCCGTATCTGATTTATCGCATGCAAATAATCAGATTATAAAACGTGGTTTTGATTTTCTGACATCTGGTCTGCGGGGGCTTATGACATTGATTCCGCATGGTGGCGAAGATTTCTTGAATCTTATAACGGGGGTATTGCTGATATTTACATTTGTGGGCAGTAATATATTTATGGCGTTACTAATCATCCAGGGTATTTTTAACTTCGGAATGCAGCTTATTTTATATCCCTTTTATGTTCTGACATATGTATTCAAGTCCAGCGATAAATGGGTGGATATATGGCCTGCGTTTGCCGGTATTACCAAGGCTTTGCAACAGTTAGTTGTAACTATGATTGCGTGTTCTTTTATGCTGTGCGTGAATTTGGCAATCATCAAGGCCTTGTTTCAATGGAATACATCTGTGTTTGTTGTTGCGGCTGGTGGCAACGCGCATAGTAACGTTCCTGTGGCAACAAATTCCGCCATGGGATTTGGCGAACATTCGATACTGTGGCTGTCTGCGATACTGACCTTCTATTTAATGTTCCGGATTTTTGATATGACACAGAAACAGTTAAATAAATATGTCGGCAGTGGTATGGACGGTCTGTATAAACAAGTTAAATCTGATGCCAGCACATTGAAGGGCAAAGTAGAAAAGTGGGGTGCATCTGTGGGCAAGGCAGTCGGTTGGACAAAAGGCAAAAAATAAACAATGAACGAATGGTTGTCATCTTTGGTGGATTCAACGGTTCAGTGTTGGGGCTGTGGCGTGTTTGACCGCCTGTTCCAGATTGTGTCTGATGCGGCGGCATTGGTCTATGACAAATTTGCGTTTTTTTGCGTTGTTTTGTTTTGCATAATGTTTTCGTTCTTTGTGGTTAACGCTGTTTGGAAAACCGTACGCGGTAATGTATCTGACCCGCTGTATGAAAAATCGATTCAGCGCGTGTTTGTCAACGCAATCGTTTGTGTTGGTTTGTTGGGGATGGGGGTTGCGTTGCCACGGTTTATAACGACCGTTACGTTTGAACCTGTTGCCCAGGTCGCCCAAACATACACCGCCGCGATGGTTAATCTGGATAACGAAACAATCGCAGAAAGGGTAACCTATCAACCGCAGCAAATGAGCAGCGATGGTTTCTATCGTCCCGAACTGCGTGATAAAATAATTATGCTGATGAAAACAACGATTACTCAGTTCCAATCATACATGAAATTGGGAATCGCGGTTATGGATTCTGCGTTTACATGGCGGGCACTGCTGGGCGTGGGCGCTTTGATTAAGCATATAATGTTGTTTTTGATTGGTCTGTATCTGACATGGAGTTTTTTCAAGCTTTTCTTTCGCTATTGTTGCTATTTCGCAGATATTATCATTGCGATGGCGTATTTTGCATTTTTCTTTCCCATGTCTTTAATGCTGTTTGCATTTAATGGCGCCGACAATGTTCCAAAATGGTTTGGTGGCCTGGGCAAAACGGTTGGTGTTAACCAGTTCAAGAATTTGATTAACGCGATTATTACATTGGCGTCTGCGGTTATTACCTATACAGTTATCATGGCGATTATTGCGAAGTTCTTTGCCAACCCCGATGTATCCAGTGCTGATTTAATGAACGCAATCACGACGGGCGAAATCTTTGACGCAGACCTGGACATGACGAACGTCGAAGCTATGACCCTGACCAGTTGTGTCGTATTGGTGTATATTTTGAACTTTCTGCAAGATCAAATCCCCCAGGTTTCAAAAATGGTTCTGTCCGTATTCGGTGTCAGTGAAAATAAACAGTTAAGTGAAACGCTGGCAAATGATATGATGCAATTAACCCAGAACGTTGTCGATACAACTAAAAAAATCGGTGAAAAAATAATCAGTGGTGGCGAAGACAAGGACAAAGATAAAAAATAATGTTAAAAGCTAAATTGATTTTAATTGCGGTTCGTTTTCTGATGGGTGCGATTGCGCTGGGGCTGGGCATTTGGTATTTGTCATCATCGCTTGGCGGCGCGGCATTAACGTACACCAGTATGGGGAACTTTCTGACGGCGGCGGGCGTTGAAAATGGCGATGTGGCAAGTGCAAATGGGTGCTTTATGTGTCGTTATATCGCAGACCTGTTTTCCGTTATTGGTGATGCGACCGAGCGCTTTTGGACATTGATGGTTGATAACCTGTGGATTTTAATGGTAATCGGTTTTGGAATTTTTGTTTTTATACATACAGTCCAATATATTTTTGACCATGCCAAGAAAACAATAAACTATGAAAAGCCAACGGAACACAAGATTGAACTAAAGTCCTGGTGGGACAAGGTTTGGAAACTGGGCATTCGCTTGATGGTTGTTGGTGTGCTGATGGGCGCGCTGGGGATGGGGGGTACCACGGCGTTGCGCAGTGTATCGCAAATAACAATAACACCTGTGTTGTATGTTGGCTCAGAATTGGGGATGATGGCGACCGGTGTGTCTGATGCCGCGCAATGTGGCGCGCTGGAAAATCATGATACTGGCGATTCGGGCGACATATTGAACCCAATCATGCAACCGTTCATGTGCGTTATGGGCAATATCAACAGTGTCATGTTGGCGGGCGCGGCCGGTGGCTTTGCGTTGATGAACTATGCCTGGTTAGATTTGGGTGGCGGCGCATTCACGTGGTTGGCTGGGTTAACATTGGTGCTGATGTTTTTGATAATTGGATTTGACCTGTTTTTTCAAATATTGTCAATCGTATTCAAATTGGTGTTCATAATAATATTCTTGCCATTATTGCTGGCGGCAACCGCATTCGAAGGCACCTGGTCCAAGGCGAACAAACTGCTTAGCAATGCGATTGGTACACTGGTATCGTCGGCCATACGAATTGTTGCGATTACATTAAAGGTTCTGGTTATCTATGCGACTGTGTCGTTCACGGCCGACATGTATTTCCCAGGCCCACGTGATGGTTATACTGCTATTTTGCCACCTATGATGGGCATGCACGCAGAAAACCCAGACACCCAGACATTATCTGTAATGAATGTTTTTGCAACATGTGAAAATGTTGCGTTGGTCAATGGCGAAATGGACAAGGATAAATTTAAAAACTGCTTTACCGCACGTCGGGCTCAGGTAGAGCGCACATATCCTGGTGCATTTGATTTTCTGTCCGATGGTTGGGATTTCTTGTTGATGATGGTGTTCTTGTTCTTCTTGTACTATTACGCGGTCAGCCCGAAAATCGACGGCTTATTGCCCAAGGGTTCTGTCAAACTGCCAATCCCTGGCGAAGGTGCCAATGTATCCACCGGGGAACAGTTTGACTATGGCGCGTGGATACACGACCTGGGGCAAAAGATTTGGGCGGTCCCGGTCCAGATAACCGAAAAAATCACCAAGGCGATGGGAACCAAGGAATAATGAAATCGTTGCGTAAAATTTTGTCCAAAATATTTGTTGCGGTTTTGGCGACCGTATTGGTGACATCTGCGTTTGGTGCCACGGCAAATTTGCCGATGGGTGATATTGGTGATCACGGCACATGGGCGACGGAAAACAATCGCGAAAAATTTCTGACTAACATCACCCATGATGTCGAACAGTTCAGTGGCGATTTTCAAAACCAGTTGGTTCGTGATTATGTCCCCTTAGAGGCAAAAATTGGTCTGGCCTTTATGAATGCACTGTCGTTTATTTCGGGCGTCTTGGATTCATCGCTGGTGCGCTTTGTGATATTGTTTATGTTTATTGCGTTTGCGTTTTGGATTATATTTGAGACGTATAATATGATGCAGTCGGGGCAGGGGGATATACAAAAACATCTGACAGAAATTGTTAAAAAAGGCACAATGATTGCCGTCTGGGTTATAATATTGCGTTTTGGGCCGGCTAAATTATTTATGTGGGTGATGGGGCCGATTGTCAGTGTTGGTACATATGTTTCGGATTTGATTTTGGGTGCGGTCGCCGAAAGTGCCGGTGCCGACCTGCCGAACACATGTGCGGCGATTCGCGAATATGCGGTTGCGCACACATCGGCAAACAATATCATTGATGCGACTGCGGCGGCGGATATGTTGTGTGTTCCGACGCGTATGTCTGGATTCTGCTATACAGCAATTGCGGCTGGCTGGAAATGGATAACAGCGGGCATTGGTACCAGTGCATTTTCCGTTGTTGGTGGGATTGTATTTATATATATCTTTATTAAGTTAGCATGGAAATTTGCGTTTATGGCATTGGGCGTAATTGCGGATTTGTTCTTGGGTGTTATGATGTTGCCGTTCACCGCCCTGACGCAAACCATAGGCAGCACATCGTACAAAGGTATCGCCGGCAATATATTTAACCAGTTTCTGGGGATATTTTCTGCGGAATCATTGGATGCGCAAATTGAACGTTTTGTTAAGTCGGCGTTATATTTTGTATCGCTGTCAATTGTTGTTGCTTTCTGTGCGGCATTGATGTCGGGTGTGGTTGATACAGACCTGGCGTCGCGTGTCCCGAATTTAAACCCTGGTGGATTCATTGAAACATTATTGGTGGTGGCGCTGACCTGGTGGTTTGCGAATCGTGGTATGGAAATTGCAGAAAAACTTAGTGGTAAAAAAATCACGACTACGGTTGGCGACCAGATGCGCGGTGATGTGACAACGCTGTGGAACAAAACATACGGCGCCGCCAAAGATTGGTGGAAAATCATCCGTGGTGGCAAAAAATAACCACAAAATTAAAACAGTGAAAACCGCGTTAATATTATCAGTATAATATATTGAAATATAATTGGATGTACAGGGTCAGGTATATTTTTTTATATTTGACTTTGGGCTTAACCGTCGGGCAGTTGTGCATAATATACGCAGGATTTTTTGTCCTTGTTCTATTTGTTCTGCAGGCTGTCCAACAATACGCCACCCCCGCGCAAAAAATATTTGCGCAGGGAACCAAGCGATAATTTTTATTTTGCAGGGGCGACGATAATTGATTTTGTTCTTTCGTCTGGTTTTGATTTGGATTCAAGAGTTCCTTTGTCGCCAATAATTTCCAAGATTCGTGCAAACAGTTCCGGAACCGCATCCTTGCCACGTGCTAAAACCTTTTTTGAGCCGCGTGTCATCACAGCAATTTTCACTTTGTTGCCAGTGCCCAAAAATTCAAAAACTTTTTTCATTTTGATGTTCAGGTCATTATCTTCAATAAAAGGTTTTACCCAAACTTCTTTCATTTCGATGTTTTTTTGATTTTTGCGTGCCTCGGACGCGCGCTTTTTTTGTTCGTATTTGAATTTGCCATAGTCCATAATTTTGGCGATTGGCGTGTCGTTATTTGCATTTATTTCCACTAAATCCAATCCCAAATCCATTGCCATTTGTAAAGCTTGTGATGTTGGCATAACCCCCAGATTCTGTCCATTATTACTGATTACCTGAACAGATTTTGCAAGGATTTTACTATTCATACGCGGACCAGCGTCTCGACGATTATCACGATTATTTACAGGTTTAATTGTTTGCTCCTTTATTAAACATGTGCGAATTATTACTTATTATTCTGCGCTTTTCAAGATATTTTGCACATTTTGCAGTGCATTCCATACATCTCGTTTTGCGGCTGGTTTTAACATCAGATAATTTGGATGGAAAATCGGCACGCATATCATACCATTGCCCAGTTCGACGGGTGTTCCGTGTGCTTTTGCCAGATTTGCATTTGCTATTTGTGCTGCGGGCAATGTTCCCAATGTCAGAATAATGCGGGGTTTTATCAGTTCTATGGTTCGGTCAACGAATGGTCGCGCCAGATTTAACTCGTCAGTACTGGGTGTGCGTCCGCCTGGCGTGCGCCAAAATATTATCGGCACAATAGATGTAGTGTCCCGACTTTCCCCAATTGCGTTCAGCATTTTATCTATCATTTCGCCGGCCGGACCAGATAAGACATTACCAGTCGCATCGTCGTCTGTGCTGGGGGTGTCTGTCAAAATCAACAATTTTCCCGTTCCAATATGTGGTAACACAGTATTAGTGGCGGTTGCTCGCAGTGGATGGTTAAATTCGCCAATCATACGATTAAGTGTTGCGGTGTCGGTTGGCCGTTCGGCCATTGCTTGGACGGTTTCAAAGGATATTGTTTGTGTTGGCGCGACAGCTGGCACTACGGCCACGCTATTTCGCCCCAGGTCCGCGATGGTTGTGCTGGTGTTCTGTTTTTGTTGGGTGTTTTGTGTTTGGGTGCTCGTAATAGGTAAGTCTGAAATTTCCCAACGAATTCCGGCCAAATCCAAATCATATAAACTGTTATCAGACATTTTTTGTGTTTTCCCTTGATAATTGGTATTTCTTATAGTAGAATAGACCACGAGCAACAGAAACTCAAGGGAGTAATTTCATGAAATTAAAAAACTTTGCTTTGTTGGCGGGCGTTGCTGGCTTGCTGGCGGCGTGCGGTGGTTCTGCTATTGTTGAACCGGCCGACTTGAACGAACAACGTGTATTCTTCGGCTTTAACTCTGCTGAAATTTCCGAAGATGCGAAAAATAACCTGTTGGGTCAGGCTTTGTACATGAAGAATCACGAAGATGTCAAAATCCAGATTGCTGGTAATTGTGACGAACGTGGTTCAACAGAATACAACTTGGCATTGGGTGCGCGTCGTGCAAACGCTGCGAAAAACGTCTTGGTCAAAGATGGGATTGATGCGAAACGTATTTCTACAATCTCTTATGGCAAAGAACGTCCATTGGTTCAGGGCTCTGGCGAAGAAGTCTGGAAATGGAATCGTAACGCTACAACAACGGTTAAATAGTTGCTATTTTGATATAGAAACACCCGCAAACGCGGGTGTTTTTTTTGTTTGTTTTATTTGTGTTGTAAAAAAGTCCCGCGACTACGGGACTGATAACCTAGAATCCGAACACCATGCGCTGCTTTGACTGACGTTTCTTTTCGTTGCGAACGGCTTCTTCCTTTAAACGTTTGCGTTTAGTTGTTGGTTTTTCGTAACGCTGACGTTCTTTCATTTCGCGGTACAGACCTTCTTTCTGCGACTTGCGTTTTGCGACGCGCAGTGCCTGTTCGACATTATTGTCGCGAACCAGAACTTTCACCATATGTATTCACCCCCTTTAACGCATTTTTTACTGTTTTACTTAAAAAGGGGAACACCCCCCCCTTTTTTTTCTATTTATCTTGGTGGAGCTGATCAGACTCGAACTGACGACCCCCTGCTTGCAAAGCAGGTGCTCTACCAACTGAGCTACAACCCCAAAACTTTGCGTTTTTTTTATCAAAGCGAACGCATTCTATAAATTATTTAAGCGAATGTCAATATAAAATTTATTTTCCGAGCTTTTTATTGACAATATTATGCTTTTGTATAAAATTGCCATGAGATAAATTTATTAAGAGTAGAACAATATGACACAAGCAAAAAAACCGTACATAATAATAGTGTCCGGTCCAAATGGTGCGGGTAAAACAACGTTCAGAAATAACATAATGGTTCAAACGCCCGAGTTGTCAGGCGCTGTGTTCTTAAATTATGATGACGAAATCGCCAATTTAAAACAAATACCTGAATATTCTATGCAATACAAAATGATTGAACAAGAAATGCAGGCTTTGATAACCCAGGTAAATATTGATACAGCAGCTCGTTTCAAAAGGCAAATGGACCAAGTAGGAGGCAATATAATCACTAGAATTTACCAACCAGACAACAATAAATATTGGTACGACCAATACAGGGCGTTAATCAGCACGCCAGATAATATTGACGAAATAAAAGACAAGGTTTTTTCAACGTCCGATTTGATGAAAAAAATTGGCGGCAAGGAAGTTCACGAACGCATAAATGCCAAAGTTTCGGGCTATAACTGGTATCAAAAATATCAACAACTGGTTAACAACCCAAAGATAAAAAAACAATTATAAAAAATAAATATCATCAAAAATTGGGTGCGCTAGACAATCAAATATACCGTGTAGCTGCAACAAACATGCGCCAGCATATTAACCAAGCTTTTGGACAGCAAAAAAATATAATATTTGAAACGACATGCTCGGGCAAACGTATGAAACAACTGGCTGAATACTACAACTATAAAGTATATATTCTGCACATGTGTGTATTGTGTCCAGAATTAAGCGCGGCGCGCGTTCAACAGCGCGTTAACAATGGTGGACATAACATCCCGCAATCAATAATATTTGAGCGCTATCGTGACAAAATGAAAACTATGGGCGATATTTTATTAACAGAAAACTATGCGATTGTTATTGACAATTCCAGCAAAAAAACTTTTATGCCAATATTTGCGATACATAACAAGCATGTTGTTAATATCTCGCAATGTCCAGAATACCTGACAAACATACACCAAAAAGTAACAGAAGCCCTTCCAAAAAAAACAATGTCAGCACTTTTTGGCAACGCAGAAGAAATGGATGTAAAAAAGATGAACGAAGAAGAGCGTCGCGCATTTCTAAAAATCATATTAACAAATGTGTTAACCAACACAAAATAAATATTTTTAGGGCTTTACACAACAGCAGACACATTTTATAATAAATGCACTATGAAAAAAATATCTAACAAAATAAGGTCCTTTATCAAAGGTGATGAATCGAACGGTCGTATCAAGTGGTCGTTGTATGGGCGTGTGTGGCGTGAAATCGGGCGTCCTTATTGGAAATGGCTGGTGGCGGGTATTGTTTTTACCATTCTTGCTGCTGGGGCCGAGGCTTATACCATTACAATAGTTCAGCAGGTTGTGGACAAGGCGTTTATTGAAAAAAGTCTGTCTGCCATTTATTTTCTGGGGATTCAGGTTATTGTGGCCTTTGGTGCCAAGGGGGCATTTACATATGCGAAATCCTTGATTATGTCCAAGGGTGGTTTGTTGGCCAGTGCGAACCTGCAAAATAAAATTTACAAGCATATGGTTCACATGAACCTGGCGCGCTTTTATGCCGATGGAATTGGTAAAAATCTGAACTATTTCGGTGTCCAGGCTGGTGCGGTTTTAAATTTGGTAACGGGGACGGTTGTTCGTGTTGTTCAAAATGTGGCAACCTTGGTTATGACGCTGGGGTTAATGTTTTATTACGCACACCAGATGTGCATCGTTTTGATGTTCCTAGCGCCTGCGATTATGATTCCTATGGTCGTTATTATGCGTAAACGTAGAAAATTGTCCCGGCAATCGTTTGGTATCGCAAATAATGTATCGCAACAATTAAATCAGACATTGCATGGAATCAAGACAATTCAGGCCTTTGCCGCCGAAGAACGCGAAGAAAAGAAATTTGCTCATGTGCTTAACAGTTCTATGATTAACGCGTACAAAAGCACCCAGGCCAATGCTCTGCGATCTCCGTTGATGGAATTTATGATTTCAATTGGTTTATGTATTGCCATGATTATGGGCGGGCATTTTATTTCCAGTGGCGCGATTACAACGGGTGATTTTACGGCGTTCTTGTTGGCGCTGACCGCTGCTTATAAGCCTGCGAAATCGATTACCAGCACGGGTGATTCTTTGCAGCATGGTTTATTGGCGGCCGAGATATTGTTTGCCTTTTTGGACAGCAAGCCAGATGTTGTTGATGCACCGGATGCACGCGAATTAAAGTCTAAAAATATGTCGGTCGGTTTTCACGATGTGTCCTTTGCATATAATCCAACCGAGCCTGTGTTAAAAAATATCAGTTTGCATGTCCCCGCGGGCAAGGTTTGCGCCTTGGTTGGGCCGTCTGGTGGTGGGAAAACTACGCTGTTTAACTTGCTGGAACGCTTTTATGAACCCCAGGTCGGTAAAATTACAGTTAATCGCACAGATATAAAAAAATATTCATTAAAGTCTCTGCGCGAAAATATTGCCGAGGTATCACAATCGGTATTCTTGTTCAACGGTTCGATTGAAGATAACATTAAATACGGCCGTCCTGATGCCACGCACGAGCAGGTTGTTGCGGCGGCAATAGCAGCAAACGCGGATGGCTTTATCAACGAATTTCCAGATGGCTATGAAACATCTGTTGGCGAAGGTGGCGGTTTGTTATCTGGCGGTCAAAAGCAACGAATAGCAATCGCACGCGCAATATTAAAGGATGCACCGATTTTGCTGCTGGACGAAGCTACTTCTGCCCTGGATACACAAAGTGAAAAATTAATCCAGGTTGCGCTGGCTGATTTGATGCGTGGGCGCACAACTTTTGTGATTGCGCATCGTCTATCAACAATTCTGGATGCGGATATTATCTGCGTTATCAAAGATGGCGAAATTATCGAACAGGGTACCGATGCTGAATTATGCGCTTTGGGCGGCGAATACAAAAAACTGCGCGATATTCAGTTCAAGACAGAATCCAAAAAGATAAAAAAATCTGAAAAATCTAAAAAATAGGTGTGAAAAATGGTTTTGCCATTAAAGAATCATCAAAGTAAATTTGAAAAAATTGCATCCTTTTTTGTTGGGGCATCGCGACAGGGGGCGCATGCGGAAAATAAATTTTATACAGCCAACAAATCTGGTCTTGGCATATCTTTTTCCTTGGGGGACAAGCATGCGTCTGGGTATTTTGTATGTGTGCCATATGACATCTGCCCCAATGGTTCTGCAAAAAAACCGATAACAAATCAACATGGTATTCGTGCATTAACTGTACAGGATGGGCAGCGTCCTGTTGTTGAATTTGCGGTTGTTGAATTTATACCGCGCAAGATTCGTGCTCGTCAAAAACGCATTAATCCCAAACGGGGGCGCGTTCGTATGCGTGCCTTGCAACGCAAACAAAACGCGCGACCTGTGTCTGCATTCCCCAGGCCCAAGCGCAAGTCATCTCGTCGTTTATATGATGTGTACATCAATGGTTGCCGTGTTGCAGTCAAACGTTTGGGCCCCAAGGCACAAAAAAATCTGGCCAACGGCATTTTTGTTATGTCTTATGGCATGTCTGCAACATATACAGTTAATCAAAACGGTGGGCTGAAAGAAACTAATATTCCCCAGTCTATACGAAAGTTTTGTATGAGCCGCCTGGCACCCCGGCAATTTGGATTGGGTGCAAATCACAGATAACAAAGGAGTATAAATATGAAAATTAAACCATTCGCCGGTGTGCGTCCGCCACGTGAATTGGCCGCCCAGGTCGCTTCGCGTCCATATGATGTTTTGAACTCGATTGAAGCTCAGCAAGAAGCCGGGGAAAAATCTTTGTTGCATATTATTAAACCGGAAATCGATTTTACACCAATTGCCGATGAACACTCTCAACCTGTTTATGACAAAGCGGTCGAGAATTTCAAACTGTGGCAAAATCGTGGATGGTTGGTCCAGGACGATATGGAAATGTACTATATCTATGCCCAAACAATGGACGGTCGTACACAGTACGGTCTGGTTGCGGCTGCAAATGTTGATGACTATATGTCTGGCAAAATTAAAAAGCATGAATTAACCCGCAAAGACAAAGAAGAAGACCGCATGATTCATGTGCGTATTCAGGATGCCAATATTGAACCTGTGTTTTTTGCATATCCTGATGTTGCAGAAATGAACGAAATCGTTGAAAACATAGTCAAAAACCAAGAACCAGAATATGACTTTGTTGCTGACGATGGCTTTGGTCATACTTTCTGGGCGATTCGCGACGCGGCGACAAACGCGCGTATCACAGAAATCTTTGCCAAAATTCCAGCGCTGTATGTTGCGGACGGTCATCATCGTACTGCCGCCGCCGCATTAGTTGGTGCTGAAAAACGCGCCAGCAATCCAAATCACACTGGCGACGAAGAATATAACTATTTCCTGGCAGTAATATTCCCAGAAAGTCAGTTGAAAATCATCGACTATAATCGCGTTGTCAAAGATCTGAATGGTTTAACCGCCCAAGAATTTTTGGCGCGTCTGAACGAATCGTTTGATGTTGTTGAAAATGGAACAGAAATTTACAAGCCAAACGCATTGCATAACTTTGGTATGTATCTGAATGGCAAATGGTATTCATTGACAGCAAAGCCAGGCACATATAATGACGACGACCCAATTGGCGTGTTGGATGTTACTGTTTTGTCTAATTTGGTGTTCGATAAAATTTTGAATCTGGGCGATTTGCGCACTTCAAAGCGCATTGATTTTGTTGGCGGAATTCGTGGCTTGGGTGAATTGCAAAAACGCGTGGACAGTGGTGAAATGGTTGCTGCATTCGCATTGTATCCTGTCACTATGCGTCAAATTATTGATATTGCGGACACAGGCAATATTATGCCCCCAAAAACGACTTGGTTTGAACCAAAATTACGCAGTGGTTTGGTGATTCATAAATTGTCATAAAAAATATACCCCCCCATTTTTTGGGGGGATTTTTTTATCGTGCTGGCGCAATTCTTATTTCAACACGACGATTGGTCAGCCGACCAATATTATCCTGGCCAGCGATTGGTCTTGCTGCGCCGCGTCCCACAATAAACATGCGTGCAGTATTTATTCCATGCTGTGCAAAATAAACCCCAACTCTTTGTGCCATATTCAACGAAAATGTCTGGGCGGCACCTGTATCGCGCATCGAGTCTGTATATCCCGCAATTTCCAAAAATGTCGCATTGTACTGGTTCAAAATTTTTGTGATGGTGTCCAAAGTATCTGCCCCAGTTGCAGAAATATCAGCAACATTTAATTCCATGATTGCATCACGCACCAGTATCACAACAACATCAGTTCCTGCGCGTTGAACAGAAATCCCAGGCTTTCGCAGTGCATCATACAGTGCATATTCTAATTGCGCCATATATTGTGTTGCAATTGCATTGTCATTTAATATCTTGTCGCCATAATTCAGCGCGTTTGATGTATTTATCGAATCGTTGACCAGTTTTCCACCAGCCCCCAAATACACAGGACGTTTTGCCACGCGGCTAACTTCTGTCATATCTGTAAAACTGGCGCCGTTCAGATATGTTGACCATGTGTGCCTATCTGGGCTGCTATAGGGAACGCACGCCCCAATCGTAACTAACATCAATATTGAAAAAATAATTTTTGTTTTTTGCATTTATTCCACGATAAATGAAATTTGATTTGTATCTGAATCAAAACAATTTTCGGTCATTCCAGTTTCAAACCCATTAACCATAATCGCTGTGGCCCACTTAGGGGTCAAGGACGCAAAGAAATCACATTCCCCCGTCGTTAAATCAACCAAATTTATTGAAAAATATTTACCGTCTGCACTGCTGGTGATTGACCAGTTGTCACCACCGATTGGCGCCTTATTTGATTGTAATGCCCCAGCTGCAATCAAATAATCAATCGAGACCCCCGCGTACGAGCCACGCATTTCCAGCAACAGTTTGGTATCCTGTGCAATTTGTTCCAGTTCTGCATTTGCGATTGTTCGCACCTGATTTTTACGTAACATATTATATATGCCCAGTGCGGATACTGTCATCAAACCTGCGATTGCCATAACGCCAATAATTTCGATTAATGAACGGCCTGATTCTTGATTCATTATTTAACTCCTACTATTTCTGCATCGGCGAACAAATCCATCGCGCTGGCAACCAGCGGATCAGCCACCAGATTTTCATGTTGTTGTTCGTTCATTGTGCGGGCATTAGCAGATTCCTGGACACGTTCCAGTTGCCACTGTTTCCCGGTTTTTTCATTCAGCCACACCGCCAGCTTGTGTGCAAAATCTGCATCGCCCTTGCGGTCAAAGTATTTAATTTTTTCTTCTTTAAATTCAGAAACTTCAATGTGTTCTCTGTAATAAGAATATAGCAACATTTCCTTGGATTCTTGCAGTTTCTGTGCCAGTTCATTTGTGCTTGTTATTGTACATACCTGACTTTTTTGTACTGGCGCATCATGTGTGGTTGACAATGCAGGTTGCGCCATACGATCTGCAAATATATTTTTCACTTCGCGTGTACGTTGGGCAGATTCCTGTTGCTTGATAATTTCAGGGATGCTGGGCATGTCGGCAATATGCATCATGCGTACAATCAGCATATCAAAGCACTGCTTTTGATTGCCGGTATTTTGCATTTCTGGTACTGCTGCCACCATTACTTGCCATATTCTAGACAAAGTATTTAAAGACACGCGCCCACCAAGGTTTTGAATCTGTTCACGTTGATCAGCAGTATATGGCGAGTTATTAGCATCGCCTGCATGCAGGGCAGGGTGCATACGCGTTGCCCAATGTGTCCATTCCATCATATCGGTCAGCAGCATCGTCAAATCTGCGCCATTGTTATAAATCATATCGACCTTGTCTAATGCGGCAGCTGTGTTTCCTGATAACAGGGTTCTCATAAAATCGACAACCACACCGCGATCCGCACGTTTCAGCATGTCCAGCACAGCAGCTTCATCCACAAGCCCGCCAGTTTGTGCAATCGCCTGGTCCAGCAAAGACAGACCGTCACGCACAGACCCATCTGCCGCACGCGCCAACAACTCGTTTGCTTCATCGGTCAGTTTGATTTTTTCTTGTTCAGCAATCCATGCGAAATGCTTTTTTAATGTATCGACCGGCACGCGCACCAAATCAAACCGTTGGCATCGCGATAAAATTGTAACTGGCACCTTTCTGATTTCTGTTGTCGCCAAAATAAATATAACATGGGCGGGTGGCTCTTCCAAAGTTTTCAACAGTGCATTAAATGCCGAAGTAGACAGCATATGCACTTCGTCGATTATATAAACGCGGTACCGACCGTTTGTTGGGCGATATTGTGCACCGTCCAAAATGTCGCGCATATTATCAACCCCGGTGTGGGACGCCGCGTCAATTTCCATTACGTCAATATGCTGTCCTGCCGCAATTGCGCGACAGTTTTCGCATGTTCCGCATGGTTCAGTCGTTGCCCTGTCTGTTGACATGCAGTTCAATGCCTTGGCCAAAATGCGCGCAGTACTGGTTTTTCCAGTTCCGCGAATACCTGTGAAAATATACGCGTGTGCGATACGCGAAGTCTTTATTGCTGTTGTCAGCGTTTTTACCAACACATCTTGCCCGATAAGCGATTTAAAATCTTGGCTGCGATATTTGCGTGCCAGTACTGTATAATTATTGTCCATGCGTATAATCTTCCTTTTGCGTCACAGCATAGCAAACCAGCATTAAATTTCAACAAATAAAACGCGCCACATGGCGCGAAAATCAGTTTTACAAATTTGTGATAAAATCCGGGAATGGCGGTTCTTCTTCCTCGGCCGATTCTGGGGTTTCTGCTGCCTGCGCTTCTTCTGCGGCTTTTTCCTTGGGGTCTCGTGTAGAGTCAATCTTGCCCTGTTCGGTATTGACCATTCGCCCATAGTGTTCTGCCGTTTGCAACAAACGTTCACGTTCAATTTCATCAGCGGTCTGACGTGCCTGGTCTATGTATTGTTTGCGCTTCTGTCGCCATTTATGGCAACGTTGAATCATCTGTCCCACATTGGATTGATTTTTTTTGTTTTGCATATCTTTTCTTTTTAAATCAGGAAATACCCTTGATAACAACAAACCATTATGTTGCTATGTCCTATGCGCTGAATATTAGAACAACTTAAAAGCGATTGCAATATTTTTTTTCTGTTGCTATGCTTAAACCCATAGGGGGGCAAAGCTTTGCATCAAGAACGTGGAAATTTTTTGCTTCAAGCTCTGTTGGCAATAGGGTTGATTTTTGCGTTTATACCATTTATGGTGCGTCAGATTGCGGGTCGCGATATGGACTCGCGCATGTATTCCGCTACACGCCAGGTAGATATTGCTCAAACGGCTGCTCGCATATTCATACGCGAGAATGCGCGTGATATTCCATATGACACAACAGTTGTGTCTGGAAACGATTTTTCTGATATGCTGGAACCATATGGTTTGCCTTTGGGGTTTGTACCGCGTACGGCACTGGGGCAAGAGATAACGCTGGTTTTGCATAAGACGCCGCTTGCAGTTTCGGCATACCTAGAATTAACCGGTGGTGATTTAACCGGGGTTCAGCGCGCAGAATTGATTCGTAGAATAGGTTATTATGCGACCGAGTCGGGTCAGGGCATCCGCATAGGGGTCGAGTTGGCGGATTTGTACTCGGATGTTGTGCGACGCAATGAACCGAATTTGGATGCAGGCGGTTTTTTATCTGACCTAGATATGGGTGATTTTGCATTTAATAATGCGGGGAATTTATTTTCTGTGCGCGGTGAATTTGATGTGGCTGAATTTGAAACACTGACGATAACCGGCGCAGAATCGGGTAAGCGGGCGCAAAATAAAATCGGGGAAATGTACGCAGACAAGGCAGTGTTTCAAAATAAAACTGGCGAATCGGCATTGGCGCTAAATCGTGGTACATTATATGCAGACAATGTTAATGTTAGGACGATATCAATGTTTGGTAATACGGGGGATTTCCTGGTAGGAGACACTGCCGTATATGAATTTTCCATGACTGCGGGTCATGCATCTTTCACGGGCGGAGGCGATTGGAATGTTCGCGGAAACGTTGTTTCCAATAACATAAACTTTTCTGTCGAGCGATTGGATATATCCTCTTATTTAAACACCACGCGTGGACAGGATGTTTTTATTGATGCTGACACTTTGACGTACAACAGCAAATCTGGTATCGAGGTTGGCACGCTGTACGCGTCTAACATCACTTTACGCGATCAAACGTCTTCGGCATTGAACAATGGTGCATCTGGCGCTGTTTTGATTGATATTCGCCCAGGTGGCACAAGTCTTTTGCCAGACGCTTGGATTTCAGAAATAGATAACAGCGCATTTGCCATTATATCAAACCCATCTGCAGAAGATGGTAATACAGTTGATTGTGAAACGATTATCAAAGATTTCGAAGGTGTGTATAACAAACAATCTTTATCTCAGTACTTGATTTGTCAGTATGTATATTGGCAACGTCTAGAAAAACGAATTGATATAAAACAGTGTTTAATGGCAGGGCGCAGTGACTGTATTTAATCCAAGAATTTTTTCTAATCAATCCCATGGTGCCAGCATAACCGAGGTTTTATTGGCAATGGCTATTGTTGCCTTGGCAACGCCACTGGTTTATAACAAGATTGCGCAGACAAATCGTACTATCGCCGATATTGCTTCGGCGCGTCGTATTATAAACACACGCGATAATGTATTGAACCTTGTGCGCATGAAACAAGATGAATGGCCGGATACCGCACAAATTCGTCTGGACAAAGCGGAACTGGCAGGTATATCTGCGGATGCTGTTGCCGGTTTAATTGACAAGTATTCAGTTAATGGTGCAACTGTTACGGATGTTTACTTGGTGTTTGGAATGGATGATAACAATGTTCACGCACATAAAATTGCGCGTCATATTGGTGGGGATGCGGCGATTGTAGGTGCGGATTTGGTGGCATATGGCAATACGTGGGCGGTGACTGCTCCTGACTTTACACCTGGGGATTTAGTGTATCGTATTTCCCGTGATGTAGCAGGGGTTGATACATCGCGTTATTTGCATCGAGCAACATCTGGCGAAGGTGGTTTGAATGTAATGGAACGCGATTTAGATATGGCGTATTATCACGTGTATAATGTTGCGACTGCCGATGCGAAATCCATATACGCAAAAAATGGGAACACCAGATTTGTTAACGCAAATGTTGCATCATCTGGCACGATGTATTTTTCATCTGGCGCAGAAATAGATGGTGCAGATGTATTGATAAATGATTTGCGAGTGTCTGGCGACATGCTGGGATTTCGAAATGTTTACGCAAACACTATCAATGGAAATAAATACACGACATCTGGCCGAATAGTGGCGGACAAGGCAACGGTTCTGGATACTATAAATGTATCCAGCGATTTGGTTATTAAATCTGACAGTTCTCGCACTATCAGCGGCTTTACTGGCATATCCGCCAGTTCAGTTTCAGTTCCTTTTATTTCTGCCGAAGAAATTATATTCCGTGACAATTTTGGATTGACGGTATCTGGCGAACTGTTAATGTCAACAACTCCACCGCTGTGGATTGGGGATTGGGCGTTTCAATCCACAAAACCGCCCGCATTTAAAAGGTTTGATTTGTCGCGTGCAGATGTTCCATCTGCACCGTCGCGAAATGCTTTTTTGCCACTTATCAGCAGTGGCTGGATGGGGGCACAAAAACAATAATATCAACAACAGACTAAAATGGTATACGGTAAAAACATTTTTTCAGCTAAATATAACACGCGTGGCAGCATGCTGGTCGAGTTACTTTTGGGTGTTGCTTTGGCAGCGTTGATAATACCGTTTGTATTCAGGTATCAACACAATGCGATCGAGCGCGCGCAGAACATTGTGATAAAAAATAACATGACAGAAATTCAGGTGGCGCTGGAAAGATATATAGCCGTCAATCGCGATGAATTATTACGAACAGTTGGTCGCAATATCACACGTGTCGACCTTGATGATTTAGCGCCATTTGGGCTGCCTCAGGCCATTTTAGATGCAGGTGACGACAAATATCAATTGCGTGTTTTGAAATCTACAGATGTGTCTGGTCAGGCATCCTTGCAGGGTGTAATTGTTCGCGCATCGGAAGATATAACACCATTACGTACTCGCGAAATTGTAAAGTTGTCTGGTGGTTCT
The DNA here is from genome assembly GCA_033345275.1 of Alphaproteobacteria bacterium. GTDB lineage: Bacteria > Pseudomonadota > Alphaproteobacteria > Rs-D84 > Rs-D84 > Enterousia. Next base: position 115,685 of record JAWPOF010000001.1, on the reverse strand, counting down.
ATGGGGTTTGTTGACGGAACGCATGCCTATGGTACATTTGGCACATGGCATACAGATGCCATTGACATGGGGGTAAATATCACAGACGGTATCATTGAAACGACATCGGTTAATCGTGACAATGCGTTATATTTGTGGCGCGTTCCTTCTGATAATCCAGACGATTCCAAAATGATGTCGGCATTGAATTTGGGCGGCCACGACCTTAAGAACGCCAGCCGTATAAATGCAAATTATGCCGAATTTAGCGAAGGTCTGACGGCATTAGAAATTGCGACCAACAAAATGATATTCGACAATATGTTTGCAATCAACAGTCCATTTTTAATCGGCTCTGCGACAGTTTCTGGTTCGTTGTCATCTGACGGCAAGAATATGGAGGTATACGGTCAATTATCTTTGGCGGATACTGCCAAAATGTCATCTTTGACAACGGAAAATTTATGGGTTTCAAAAATGACTTTGTCAGGCTTGTCAATTCAGGCCGAAGATGATTTGGCTTTATTAAAGATAAATCAATCCCTAGACATGTCTGCTGGACATGTCGCGGCGATGTTTGTTTCGGTTGGTTTTGCGGGCTCGATTACCCCGCGTTTGATTGTTCACGACAGGATAGAAGATTCGGTTGATTCGCGCTATTATTGGGATTTGAAATCCGACGTGGCTAATTTTGTAGACGCGTCGTTTGTTGAATTGAATCGCATGGCGACTTTGGCGACATATTACGAAGGCGACCCATCAACTATTTCCGGTCAAGTATTCGGCGCGGTATCCGCGAACAAGAACGCAACCGTATCGGATTTTATGAACGCGATATCAGAAATTCAAAAACGTGTTTCTGCGAAATATCGCCTGTTGAATTTGTGATAAAATATGGTATAAGTAAAAACATGAAAACAAAGTGTGAATTTTGCAAAACAGAATACAACATAGACGATATACCATCGACACCGGTCAAGTGTGCCATATGCGGGTACAGTTGGTCAATCGCCACGCCGTCTCGTAAAAACACATGGTTGGTATTTTTTGCGTCCCTGTGTGCATTATTGTCTGCGATAATATTTACTGTTGCGGTTATTGTTCAGCATCAGGCGCGCCACGCCAATCGTGGTCCCTTGGTGGCCCAGATTACGAATCTTGACACGACGACTGATGACACAGGCGCGACACATGTTGTTGTTAATGGTTCTATAACTAACATATCCGATTCGATTTACGGAATGCCCGATTTATTCATTGTGTCCACAGACGAATCGGGACATGTTCTGGCCAAACAGAAATTCATGCCATCTGCAACACTACTGGATTCTGGCGCTACTGTGAATTTCAGCCATATCCTGGCGCCGCAACCTGCGGGTGTGAAAAAAATATCTGCACATTTATCTCAGATACAAACATCACAAGGGGGTGTTAAATGATCAGGATAATATCAGCTTTGCTTGCATTGATTGTGAATTCTGCGATTGCTGCGGACGTGACTCAACCAAGCCTCAGCATTTTTTCCACCAGTACTGACTGGCAGGCTGTAACGGGTCTGACGCTGAATGAATACAGTGGCAAATTTATTTCGGATAAAAAATTGGTGGGCCGTGGTCTGGTCTTGTATTACCTGGACGGATTCCCGTGTTATGGCCTGGGGTTTGGGGTGCGTGTGTGGATTGGGCCCGACGGCAAATCGGATAATGATTTGGCGATTGCGTGTGTTGCCGCCCCGACTGAAATTAAATTTGCCTATCGTAACGCCACCCGCGACGCAGACCAGGCAACCACAACAGGTATATTAACGTGCCCGGTATCTGACCGTGGGCGTGATTTGACAATTGATTTATCTGATTGTATCGTTGGCCCTGATTGGTATGAATATAAATAGGTTTTATGATGAACGATATTCGCGAATTTATTGTGTCTGAAACGGACGAATTGACCCGTCTGGATAAATATTTATCCACCCAAATGCCCGAATTTTCACGCAGTGAAATCCAGAAATTTAACGTTCGCCGCGCCGACGGTACCGCGCCAAAGTTTTCGGAAAAAATCCGCGTTGGCGACATGTTTTCTGTGGAAATTCCTGCCCCCAAAACAGATGTTGCGACCGACAATGTGTCAACGGACTTTGAATTGGATATTTTATTCGAAGACGATGATATTATCGTCATAAATAAACCGCGTGGTGTTGTGATGTACCCGTCTGCGGGGAACAAGACGGGCACATTGGTACAAAACATTCTGGCGCATACGCATTTATCTGCGCTGGGTGGCGCGACGCGCCCGGGCGTTGTGCACAGATTGGACAAAGATACCAGTGGTGTTATGGTCTTTGCAAAATCCGATGCGGCATTTCGTGAATTGGTCAAGATTTTTTCTGAACACAGTCTGACCCGTAAATATATTGCGTTTGTCTGGGGTGTTCCGAATTGGGAATCAGCGGATATAACGGGCAATATTGCACGTTCATCCCGTAATCGCCAGAAAATGACAATGGTCAAAACGGGTGGCAAACCTTCGCATACCGAGGTTGCGGTTATAAACGCCTGGTCGCGCGCGAAAATTTCCGAAATGCGTTGCACGTTATTCACCGGTCGCACGCACCAGATACGTCTGCACCTGTCGGTGCATGGGTTCCCGGTATTATGTGACCCGGTCTATGGTCGTGGTGCGACGCGCCTGGGGTCGGTGCGGGACGCAGATTTGCTGGAATTTTTGCGCACACATGACGGACAAATGTTGCATGCCGAGGTTTTGGAATTCACGCACCCAATAACGGGCGAACCCATGCGGTTTAAAACCCGCCTGCCAGATGACATGCTGGAATTGAAATACATCCTTGAAAATATCTAATCCCCTTCGCCCCGCACAAGGGGAATTAAGTGCACGATTTGTAATCCCCTTCGCCCCGCACAAGGGGTGGCGCGAATGCGCCAGGGTAGTGGTAAAATAATCTCGACATGGGGTGGTTGTAATCAGTCAAAAAAATCATTGCTCTTTGCTCTTTGCGCTTTGCTCTTTTGAAAAATTATGTTATAATCAGTAAAAAATAATATGGAGTCAGGGGATGTCTTTTCTGAAAAATACAGTAAGTTTATTGGCTATATTCAGTGTGTTGCCGGCGGCACATGCGGTGACCTCGCGTCTAAGTGTAATGAATACTGCTGCTTCGCTTGGGGCGAATGCGGCGCGTCGTATGCCAACTGTGGCGTCGTACATAACGGGTGTTGCCAATTCTGCGGTATCAAGTGGTACGACCTCGACTTCATTATACCAAGATTCCGAATGTATCGACGCCTATACCGCGTGTATCAAGGGTGCGGACGCCTGCGGCCCAAATTTCGAAGAATGTACAACAAACGTCCTGTTTCATGCCCAAATGCCTGAATGTTTATCTACATTGGCGCAATGTTCGTCCAATGGTGTGAACAGTTTGTTTGGCACGTCCAGCATATCTGCCCTGTCAAACGTTGCAACAAAAAATACATACGGCGAAATTACCGAATACACATACCCGACCGCGGGCAGTGTTCTGGGGCAAATGATATCTGCGGCGGCGATTTCCAACAAATACGACACATCGAATTGCGTACGTCGTTATTCGTCCTGCCTGCGCAAGGACAGTGTCTGTGGCGCCGACTTTGAATTATGCACCACAAATACCGAGTTCAAGAAACAGGCCGTATTCTGCGATTCGACATTGGCGCGTTGCGCGGCCGAAGGCAAACTGGAATTATTTGGCAACGCGGTGGCGACATCTTCGACTGTCCCTTCTGCGACCAGTCGAATCGGTGAAATGATTGCCCAGGGGGCGGCCTTGGCGGCTGTTAATTCTGTTTCCACATGTTACAAGGTTGTTGACCAATGTATCTTGAATACTTGTGGGGCCAATCCATACAAATGCTATGCCGACTCGTCTGTCCAGGTTCAATCTCTTGTTGACAGCATTAATAACGGCACACCTATTACAGATGCGGTTGATCAATTTTCGACTGGCGTTTACAGTGCCCAGAACATACGCGCATACGTCAAAAACGCATGTGAATCAACAATTGGCTCGAATAAATATTGTTATGCAACATTTATCGGGGACGGCCAAATGCCAACCGCCTCTCAATTACGAGACGAGGATAACCAGGCCGACGTTTTTGACCAGGCTTATTCAGCCCGTATGAATTCTGGCATGCGCGCCAAGATAGAAGATTTAATAAACAAATTTGACACCCGGGCCAAGGAAAAATGCCTTGAAACCATCACAAGTTGCGCAATGCGTTCATGTGGTGGCGGTTCTGGGGCTGCGTGCTATTCATTGGTATTCAGCAACAGCGGTGAAAATTCAATCAATGGTGGCGCGACCCGTAATGAAATTAAAACCGCATGCCAATCTGTTGTAAATACTGATGCAAACTGCCTGTATGCGGCAAAAAATCCAAATTCAGTTGGCACATATAATTATTCATTTATCCAGGCGGACGCATTCGACACATTATTCCCAGAATATGACGATGGTGCGGAATCCGACCCGATTGGCGCAGTAGCATCTTTGAATGCAAAACTGTCAACCAGTTATAATACCGCGGCAATTGCCCAGATGAAAAAACGGTGTCAGTCGGTTGCAACATCATGTGTAAAATCCATGTGCGGTAACGATTATGTAAATTGCTATCGCAACCGTACGGATATTCAGTCTTCTTTGACCAACACGGGCGAAGACGGGTTTGATAAATCCATGAACAAGGTTGGCGGCGTTCTGGATTACACAATCGTATTGGGGCTGTGTATTGATACGGTTAAAAACGCAGACGTTTGCTCTGAACACCTGAAAATCGAAGAAGTTAAATATAATATGGACAACGCCAACGAAAACGTATGGGGTGGTGCGTCCGACGTGCGCTCTGGTTGGATTGGTGCGGGTTCTGCGAAATCATCTGTTGGAACTGGCGAAATCTATGCGACGGACGAAAATGGCAATCGCCTGTGCACAAACAACGCTGGTGTCCAGGGGCCATGTGATACAGTTGATGAAAATGGTGCGGTTTACAGCGAACCGGTTGTAATCGGCTATGACACTTATGTCCAGACCCAGGCGGCCCGTTCCCTGTTCAAAGACCTGATTTATGATTTGGAAATCGAGGCCCAGGCAAAATACAACGCCAAATTGACGAAACAACAAAATATGTGCCTGGCCGAAAACAGGGCAGGCGGTATTGTTGGAACAAGTGGCTCTTCCACATTCATGTGGGCAAAATTAAAGACCGACAGGGTTCCAAGCAACTATACTGTTGCCGGTCTTTTGCCGAATCAGTTTGCGGCCAGTAATGACCTGTACGGTTCATTCTGCGCTGTTCGCGTGACATTGCAGTCTGATGATAAGAATATCCAGGGCGTATTGAACAACGCCAGAACCAACAACGCTTATAATACCAGGTACTTTGCCGCCGGCGACTCATTCACATGCGGTTCATGGATTCCACAATCGGTGTTAGAAGATATTGCCAAAAAAGTGGGTGACACAGCGGCCACAGACAAAAAGAACAGCCAGCATCGTAAAATTGTTGAACCCTGGACCGCTGTTGTGGGATTGCTGGGTGGTGGTGCCGGTGGTGCATACCTGGGGGCGGGTATCCAGGACGGCAGCATATTCAACGGTCTGACCAGTAAACCCAAAAAGGATGCCAAGGAATTAACGGCTGAAAACTGTAAAAAGTATTACAACAGTTACATCGCCGCCGGTGCAAATTCGAACAACGTATACGCGGTTTCAACATATGTCAATAACCTGATTGATTTGGTTGACGCTACAGGGATCGAATATAATACGGCCAGCACTATGACCGCCTTGATTAAATATCGATCAGCATTATCAGATGCGGGGCAGGAGTTTGATAATAACGAAGAAAAGAAAGAGGCAAACGAAAATGTGCGGAGCAATAAGGAGACCCTAGACACAGAAATGTTCAAACTGAGCAGAACTTGTATCGACCTGGCCAATGATGATGCTAATGATAAGGACCTGGCCAAGAAAAAGCGTAATGCAGCCATAGTTGGCGCAAGTGTTACCGCGGTTGCAAGTGGGGCATTAACATGGGGTGTCGCCAGATCTATTATGGATGTCCAGGTTGACGAGGCCAGACAAGCGGCAATCAAAGAATTCATGGACAACGTGGGTTCTAAAATCCGTTGCTATATCGGCGGGGACGAGGTCGGTATGTACGGCGACGTGATTTCCACCAGCATGGAATAATGCCACACAAATAAAAAAAATCCCCCAGACGGGGGATTTTTAATTCCCCCTTTTCCTTGTCATTCCGGGGCTTGACCCCGGAACCCAGGTTATGCGCGCAAAGCGCGCACAAATAACAAAGGTTTTTATTACCTGGTTCCCGCGGTCCAGCCACGGGATGACAAGTGCTTTAATTGCTCTTTGCTCTTTGCACATTGCTCTTTATTTGCCCAACGGGCAAACTTAGATCATGCACTTGTCCCACGAAGCCTTGGCGCAGTGGGATTCCTCCACTAACCACTTGCACTTACACTAACCACTAAACATTGCTCTTTGCTCATTGCGCGCATTACCTGCCCCCCGTGTGTGGGGCGGGCGGAATTCCCGACAATTTATTGGCGTTGGAATTCCGGGGTGGGGGGTGTTAGTTATATCGAGGCACAAAATAATCATGCACATCCAGATTGTCTTGTATACACCTGTGCAAAGTATGAGCAACTTCATCTATTCCTGTGCGGGTCAAATATGTATTGGGAATACGGATTAGTTTATAGCCCTGGGATTCCGCCACTAACCACTTACACTAACCACTAAAAAATCCCCCATCCGGGGGATTTTTTATAGTATCGGCGGGAAACAATCGCCACCGGCCTCGGGGCAACAATTAAATCCTTGTTCACCCATATCGGTATAGATTTCACCCGCACAGCAACCATTTGCATCGGGCGGACTGCCATCTTCGCATGTCAGCTCAGCTGCGGCTTCGGCCTCTGGTTCATCTGGTGTGTCGAACGGATTTTGGATACTGCCATCTTCGTTATATGTCAATCCCAACACCTGTTCATTATACGCCTTGTCGCCTGATATTCCCGTTAACCCCTGTCCTGTATTTTGAACCTTATAGTTTTTTTGGAATTGTTCTTGCTGATTCTGATACAGCGCATCCTGCTTTGCGTTATTTATTGCCTTGTACTGGTTGGACTGGCAATAGAACAATACCGTACGATAATCCAGGCCCGACTTATAAATTTCTTCGGCTGATGCAGAAACCTGGCCATTTTCGCCGCAGTACTGTGCCAGATTGAACGAACGTACCTGGCCAACCCACGAATCATCTTTCGCTGGTTCTATACCGCCAAAATCGGGCTTCGCGCGTCTTTCAGAGCCATATGCATGAACAGCACATTTCTTAAATCTATTTGGGTTGTTAGGATCATCTGGATCGCCGCATGTTACCATCAAATCCTTGGGTGAATAAACTGTGATGCGTGTCCCGGCCGCGATTGTAAATGGGGGAACGGTATTATCCATCATATCAACCATTAATTTTTGGGCCACCTGATTCCATGCGGTAATAATCTCGTTCTTGGCCAGTTCCGATGAACGCACCGTCCCGCTTTGTACAACCGTATTATTATCCAAATCAATTTGGTTCACAAATGCATCCGCCACCGGGTTAATCAAATTCACCGCCGCCGGTACAATTGCTGTCAGCATTGGCATAATAAACTGTTCCATATAATCCGTGCTGCCACGTCCCGGCACACCAACGCGTCCCTGGGCATCGCCCGAATATGGATCGTTACTACCATCCCCAGAAAAGTTAAATTCTACGCCATTTGGCAATATGAATTGATACCACTTTATATCCATGCGACCAATTGCCTTGTATGGTCCTGGGACTTCACCAGTTACATACCCCAGCAACAATGTTCCTGTCGGAATAATAACATTGCGACCATTATCAGAATATACATTGCGGTCTACTGTCGCGCGTACTGGAACACCTAATTTTAATGCTTCTATATCTGCCCGAACATCAGAAACGATTGTGGCAGGAATTGGTTTATATTGGCGCAACAAGAATTGACGGTCGTGTATTTTCGAAGAAACAACAGCATCGCCAGTTGATTCATAAGAAATATCCTTGGCCGGTGCTGGTTTGATAACACTTTTAAAACCACCTTGTTCATCGCCCATACGCTTTGCGCCACCACTTACGACAGTTGACACATCATCCAATTGTTGTGCGCGATTAACCTTTCTTATTACGGGGGTATTTGATAACAGGGGTATTTCGCCACTGCTGATAACAGAATAACCAATATGATCGGCATCTGTACCAATTTTTCTGCCATTTGCATCGGTTATCACCCCAGTATTGGGGTTATATACCCCCATTGGTTCGGAACAAGTTATATCAGAAAACGGATGATATTCATAAATGCCTGCATTTGGCTTAATCCAACCAATTTGCTGGCCGGAATGCCCATATGCTGGAAATGTAAAATCCGAACATCCATCAGGAATATTAAATGTTTCTGGTTCAGGCTGGGAATCCAAAATTCCCGATTCGTACAATGTCACAGGGGGCGAGATAGCTTCGACTTCTTGTATAATTTCCTGTTCCCAGATATCTGGTTCTGGCTCTGGTTCTGGTTCTGGTATAACCACAGGTTTTGGTGCTTCGATTTTTTTTGCTTCTACCTTTGGTGCCTGTGCCCCTAAAATCAAAAGAATCTCGGTGTTTTTTTTCATCGCTTCTGTTTCATCTGCCACATGCCAATCAATAAACACAGGCACAGTTACAACCGATGCAGCCACAGTCGGTTCATAAGATACTTCGATTATGCACGACAGATTTTCGTTGATTTGCCCCATGGACGTACACGTAGACCGAACCAACAAACCTGTGGTGCCGGCATCATCATGTCTGATATCGACTATCTTGACCGATGTCGTAGCAGACACTTTGATTGTCTCGGTCTTTTTGTCCCCCACCAATACGTCGGCCCAGTTCACATTTTTTGGGGATATTTTCAACTCGGCTGGCACCAGGTCTGTTTTTGAAATATCTGCTTGTTTCTTTTTGCCGCTGCTGCTTAACAGTAAAGTCAATAAAATCACGACCAGCACAAACGCCACCAGCATCAGCAACCACTGAGTATTCTTTGGTGTATTTTCCCGCAGGTCTGAAATTTGTTCTTTCAGTTTGCTCATCCCCCAGTCCCATCATCTTTATTGCATTCTGACAACACTGCAACTTGTTCCGCTGAACTTCAATATTTTATCGCACAATGATTGCGCTGTGTCTATATCAGCCAAAGGTCCCAACCGCAAACGATACTGACGCGCCGCCGAAGATGTTGCCCCCAAATCGCCGACCCCCTGTGCATCCACCGCAAAGAACACCATATCTTTGTACGGGGTCAGTAATCCCTGGCCGTCTTCGCCACTGAATTTTGCCAACAAAGTCGTCCAATATTCTTCCAGTGCTTTGACGGTTGTATCAGACTTTAATTCAATCGCAACCCCAACCTGATTGCTGGCAATCAAAGGAATATTTGTCTGGGGTAAATATGCGCCAGCCGTATTGCGTTGTTGTGGCAACATATTCACCACACTGCCTGTGCTTTGTGGCGCCACCTGTGGCATCGATTGCGGTGCCGTAAATCCAGCCGGCATATAGTACCCCGCGCCCGTTGCTGGATTAACCGCTTGGCTGTTCCCAGTAAACACAGGTGTCCCTGTATAATTCATGCCCATGTTCATAGCGCTTAGACTGTCTGTGTATGCGACATTGTTCAGTGATTGGCCCGACAGCATGCTTTGTGCGACATTTGCCTCGGCCAATGCCATAACAGACGCTGTGTCCGCAATCAAGAATGGTTTTTCGCGCTTTTTGATACATACAATTCTTTGACCGCTGCGCAGAACCATATCACCAACCGCCTCGACAATTAACAGGCGGCCATCTTCGCCATCTGTGCGGAACCCGACCGGTGATTCACCGCCTTCGACCAACAGTGATACAACCGGACGCTGGGTCATAGCAATAACCTTGTCGCCAAAGTCAATATATGTAAATATGCGATCACGCCACACACGTTCGGGCGCAATTACATAATCGTCTGGATTTGGCACAAATATATCTAAATCAAAACGAAATTCAGACGGATCAATTTTCATTGATTTAATCCACCCATAATCTTCGCCATCAGTGCCAATAACCGACGTTTGTGGGGCGGGTTTTTGGAAAATAGATTTTGCGCCGCCCGATGTAGCAGTGGCCGCGTTCGCCACAGGCAAGCTGCCATTACTGTCCAACAAAACATCAACCTGAGAATATGTAATTTCGCTGGAATTTGATGGTTCACTACGTAAATAGAAAACATACTTGTTGCCCGATTGTCCCATCACAATCATATTTGTATCTGAACCTTGGTTGTTGCCCATCGGCGAAACGAACATTGTCCGGTCGCCCTGGGTTGCATCGATCTCGAACAGGTCTGGATTTCCAACAACTGCATCCGCAATCTGTTCCCCATTGGGCATATTAATCATCGTTACCATACCATTGCGCAGTTTGATTGGTAAAACCGCCCCTGCCGACCATGCTAACTGGGCATATCCAGGCTTAACACTGCCAGCAGCCATATTTGCAGTTGGGTTATCCCATGCATTCTGCACCCCATACACTTCTGCGTATGCCGGCAAACTTAATACCGCCGCTAAACAAGCCATAAGTAACCTTGAAAATGTCATACCAATCCTTCCCATATTTTATACATTTTTATCTGTTCAGAAAACCCGTGTTCAGCGGATCACCGTTCTCAGATACTATTTCGTATTCAGAAACGCGCAATCCTAATGGGTTATCAATCCGATCGCTCCATTTTATCTGGGCGTTATCTTCTGTTTCCAATCTCAATTTGATTGTATAATCTTTTGGCGTGGTCTGTCCAGTATTATCAGAACAAAAATACCTAAATTTTACCTGATAAACATCTTCTTTTGCTAAATACATTAATTGCCCCTTGTGAAAATCGACATGACAGCTGAAAGTAGGTGTTTCTGTCATAACCGCGGTAAACATGGATGTGTTGGCAAAGTCTGTATAAATCTTGTCGGTTGACATGATACGAACTGCGCCGTCAGCGCTGTTCCATTTTTTGTGCATTGCGTTCGGATTTTGGAAAATTTCATTTCTGTGTCGTATGTATTCGCGCACAAAAGCCTTAGTATATCTGTCCAGGTTTTCACTTTTTGGCTGCATCTCTACCAGTTGAACGCTTTGATTGTTGCGAATAGTTGTTGTTAAAAAGAACACCTGGGGGCGATTCAAGGGGAACATCTTGTACGCAGTTACCATCAAAGTAGCCAGCACAACCATCGTTGTGGCCAAAATGAATGACATAATTCTGGACAGTAAAACTGGCGGTTCTACGCGGTTTCGCACGATTTTCTCTCCCTTGATTACAGTGATTGTAGAAAAAAAATGATAATATATGCAAGAAAAAACTATTTGCTGGGCTAACAAAAATATTTTTGTTGAAAAAAGACGTGTGATTTATTCCTTGCGCAGAATGTTAAAAAATATTATAATATTTCCGCTTGATTTTTTATGTTGGTGTGCTATTCTGTCGCGGACTGTATGGTGGCAAGTGGTGCGTCAAGCGATACAGGGGCATAGTTCAACGGTAGAATATCGGTCTCCAAAACCGCGGATGAGGGTTCGATTCCTTCTGCCCCTGCCAATTCGAAAATGCGATGTGTTCGTGTTTTTTTGGTACTGTATGGTTGCGGAAAAAAATATATGTAATTACAGGCAGATTCTTATGAAGAAAATACTGGATTTTTTTAAGTCGGTTCGCAGTGAATGGTTTAAAATTGTATGGCCATCGCGCGACAGCGTTATTCGTGCAACAATTATGATTCTGGTGTTTTCTGGACTTGCGGCGCTGTTCTTCTTCATAGTGGACAGTATTTTAAACGCAATTGTTGGGTGGGTTTTCTAATCAGGCAAAGGACACAGGAATGGATGAAAAAATGCAGTGGTTTGTCGTAAATGTTCATACCGGGTGCGAGGATAAGGTTGCACGTGGGTTGCGCGAACAGATTGATAAACGTCGTTTGAATGCGTTGTTTGGTGAAATTATGGTCCCAACGCGCGAAGTTACAGAAATCAAGGCGGGTAAACGCGTCAAAACAGAACGCAAGTTCTTTCCAGGATATATTGTTGTTCAGATGGTTATGAACAATGAAACGTTTACATTGGTCAAACAGATACCTCAGGTTGTGATGTTTTTGGGCGCTAAAAACAAGCCTATCGCCGTCAGCGAGGCCGAAGCTCATCGTTTGATGAAGCAGGTAGAAGAAGGGGCGATTGTTGCCGAAGATGTAAAATACGAAGTCGGCCAAGAAGTGCATGTTGTTGATGGGCCGTTTGCGGGCTTTAACGGTGTTGCGTCCGAAGTTGACAATGTAAAACAGAAAATGACTGTGACAGTGTTGGTCTTTGGTCGCGAAACCAGCATGGAACTGGAATTTAGTCAGGTCGAACGGGTATAAAGTTTTTTTGTGGTTTTCTGAAAAAAAATATTCAGTAAAATCACAGTAAACCGTGGTAGATACGCCATATCGTACCACGACACAAACGAAAAAAACGGAGTGAAAAATGGCAAAGAAAGAAGTTAAGGGATTGGTCAAATTGGTCGTCCCTGCGAAACAGGCTAATCCTGCACCACCAATTGGGCCGGTGTTGGGTGCTAATGGTGTGAATATTGCAGAATTCTGCAAACAGTTTAACGACAGAACGTCTGATAAAGAACCTGGGATGCCAATTCCATGTATTATCACTGTTTATACGGACCGCAGTTTCGAATTTATTATGAAATTGCCGCCTGTGTCGTACTATATTAAAAAGGCTTTGAAGCTGAAACTTGGTTCCCGTAAACCTGGTCGTGACTTTGTTGGTACATTAACCCAGGCCCAGGTCAAAGAAATTGCCGAAGCAAAAATGCCGGACTTGAATTGCTCTTCTGTTGAATCCGCTATGAATATTGTTGCGGGGCAGTGCCGTTCTATGGGCGTTAAGGTAGAGGAGTAATATCATGAAACTGACAAAGAAACAGCAGACTTGGAAAAATTTGGACACAGACAAAGTGTATTCTTTGGCCGAAGCGATTGATGCTTTACGTGAATATACGTCCAAGAAATTTGATGAAACATTGGAAATCGCGATTCGTTTGGGTATTGATGTGACCAAGGCCGACCAGAATATTCGCGGCATGTTGTCTTTACCAAATGGCACAGGCAAATCTGTACGTGTTGCGGTATTTACTGAAAATGCTGCGGACGAAGCGAAAAAGGCCGGTGCAGATGTTGTTGGTGGTACAGAATTGATTGATTCGGTCGCAGCTGGCAATATCAACTTTGATCGTGTAATTGCGACACCTGATATGATGCCAAAAATGTCAAAAATCGCACGCGTATTAGGCCCCAAGGGACTGATGCCGAATCCGAAATTGGGGACGGTTACAAATAACATAGCCGAAGCGGTTGCGACCGCCAAGGCAGGCCAGATTGAATATCGTGCTGAAAAGAAAGGAATCATCCACGCGGGTATCGGCAAAATGTCATTTGCGACCGATAAATTGGTTGAAAATGCGGTTGCCCTGATTGACCAGTTGAAAAAGGTTAAACCAGCCGCGGCCAAGGGTCAATATATCTTGGGTATCTCGGTTGCCACAACCCAGGGCCCAGGTCTAAAGGTTGATGCAAAATAATTAATGGGGCATTAAGCACAGGGCGGGGGGGTATTTGCTCTTTGCTTTTTGCTCTTTGTGCGCATCGCGCACAGACAAGATTTCTGTCCAAGACTGATGGTGTGGCAACGCTTAATTTCCATCATAGACAAAGAAAAATTCTTTGGGGCAGGAACAAAGCCCCATCCCGGGGAAACCTGGATGGAAAGTTAACAAAAACAGAAGCTTGAAGGAAAAATAGATGAGACGCGAAGAAAAATCAGATTTGATTTCAGCGTTGCAGTCGTCCCTGAAAGACGCAAACGGTGTTTTCATCATTGAAAACCATGGTTTGACAGTTAAAGAATTTGAGACTTTGCGTAACGAGTTACGCCCATTGGTTTCTTTGTTCAAAGTTGTCAAAAACCGTTTGATGAAGTTGGCATTAAAAGATACCGACTTTGAACCTGTATCTGACATGTTGAAACGTCCAACTGCGGTTGCTATTGCGACTGACGGTTTGGCAGTTACCAAAGTATTGGCAAAATTTGCGGACGAACACCCAAATTTGACAATCGTTGGCGGTAAAATGGATGCAGACGTTCTGGACGTTGACGGCGTTATGCAATTATCCAAGCTTCCTTCCCTGTTGGAAATTCGTGGTACAATTGCGCGTATTTTGGTCGAACCTGCATCGCGCTTGGCACGTGTTTCAGCAGAGTATGGAAAAAAAGAACAATAAATCAGAATATTTCATTCTGACCTAAAACAAAACTTAGGAGTAAAAAATGGCAGACATTCAGAAATTAGTTGAAGAATTGTCAAAATTGAGCGTTTTGGAAGCGGTTGAATTGTCCAAAGCATTAGAAGAAACTTGGGGCGTTAGCGCTGCTGCCGCGGTTGCAGTTGCAGCGGGTCCTGTTGCGGCAGCTGCCGAAGAAAAGACAGAATTTGATGTCGTCTTGGCAGAAGTTGGCGCAAACAAATTGGCAGTTATCAAAGCTGTAAAAGAAGCTACAGGCTTAGGTCTGGGCGAAGCAAAAGCTTTGGTTGAATCTGCACCAAAGGCTGTAAAAGAAGGCTTGGCAAAAGATGAAGCTGAAAAATTGAAAGCTTCGTTAGAAGCCGCTGGTGCCAAAGTTGAAATGAAATAATTTCATTCAACTCGAACCCCAGCTGGTTCCAAAAATCCGTCATATGAAAATATGACAAAACGCCGCCCGTGTGGGATGAAAATCCCATACGGGCACAAAGGCGTAAAAGACGAAGGTCGAAAATATAATAAAAGTCGCGGCATATCCATGTCGCAACCGTTTGCAAAACGCACAGAAAAAAAGGATTAAAACCGATGGCAGTTATCCAGAAACTAAGAAAATCTTTTGGTAAAAGTTTTTTGCAAACTCCGCTTCCTGATTTAGTAGAAATTCAATATAATTCATACAAGGACTTCTTGCAGAAAGATGTTGACCCCCAATCGCGTAAAAACATGGGGTTACAGAATGTATTCTCGTCCATGTTTCCAATCAAAGACTATGCCGGCATTGCCGATTTGGAATTTATTGAATATACATTGGATGAACCTGTTTATAATGTAAAAGAATGCATGCTGCGCAATATGACATATTCCAGCAAGTTAAGATTGAAGCTGAGATTGATTTTATGGGATGTCGCAGATGATGGTAAAAAGACCCTGCGTGATATCAAAGAACAAGAAATATTTATGGGCGAAGTGCCGTTAATGACAGAACGCGGCAGCTTTATTGCATCGGGCGTTGAACGAGTTATTGTTTCCCAGATGCATCGTGCCCAGGGTGTTGTGTTTGCAACAACCAAGGAATCCAAGGTTGCGGGTAATCCAATCACATACACAGCGCGCATCATCCCAGAACATGGTTCCTGGATTGACTTTGAAGAATCCAAGGGCGTTATCTATGTCCGTATTGACCGTCGTCGCAAGGTTCCTGCAACAGTTTTGTTACGCTGCCTGCCTGCTGCCGAAGATGAAAAGAAATGGTTGGCCGATCCACGTAAACCAGCAATTCGTGGTATGTCTGACACAGAAATTCTGGGGACATTCTATAACCGCATTGGGTTAAAATTCGATGGTAAATTGTGGACGGGCGCAATATCTGACTTTAACGGTCTGGATAAATATCGTCTTAACTATGACCTGATTAACCCCAAGGATAAAAAGGTTATGGCAAGCAAGGGCGATCGCTTGAATGCCAAACGCATGAAAAAATTAATGGAAACCAAAGAATTTGGCATCTTGCCTGAATCGTTGGTTGGGGAATACCTGTTTGATCCGATTATGTCAGGCGACGAAGTTGTGTTCCCAGCTGGCACAGAAATCACCGAAGAAGTTCTGAACGATTTGGACAAAATGAACGTCAAAGAAATCAGCCTGATTTCCATTGACAATGCTACAATCAGCGCGCACATACGCAACACCCTGATGGCGGACAAAACAACAAATCGCGAAGAAGCTTTGATTGAAATCTATAACATCATCCGTCCGGGCGAACGTCCAACCCTGGAAGCGGCGATAAATCTGTTCCTGCGCCAGGGCTTTGAACCTGCGTACTATGATTTGTCGGCGGTTGGTCGTTTCAAGATGAATAAACGTTTGAAGATTGATTCTGGTAAAAAGCCAGAAGACGAACGTCTGTTGACCAAGGGCGACTTCCTGGCAGTATTGAAAACATTAACAAACATTATTGACCGCAAAGACACAGTTGATGACATTGACAACCTGTCAAATCGTCGTGTTCGCACGGTTGGTGAATTGTTGGAACAGAATTTCCGCACAGGTATGGTTCGTATCGAACGCCTGGTTCGCGAAGCGCTGTCATCACCAAATATTGCCAATATGCAACCCCAGGATGTTATCAATGTAAAGCCATTGATGTCTTTGGTGTCCGAATTCTTGGGTACGTCCCAATTGTCCCAGTTTATGGACGCGTATAATCCATTGTCTGAACTGGAACACAAGCGTCGTATTTCGGCATTGGGGCCAGGTGGGTTGAACCGTGACCGCGCCGGCATTGACGTCCGCGACGTTCACCCAACACACTATGGTCGTCTGTGTCCAATTCATACACCCGAAGGTGCAAATATTGGTCTGATTAACCATTTATCATCGTATGCACGTGTAAATCCCTATGGGTTCATTGAAACGCCATACTATGTTGTTGAAAATGGCCGTGTCACAGACAAAATGGTATATTTGACCGCAGACGAAGAATTGGGTCATAAAATCGCCCAGGGTAATACCCCAACAACCAAGGACGGTGTTCTGGCAGAAGATACCGTAACCGCGCGTGTTGATGGCGAATTTACCATGGTTGCCAAAGAAGAAATTGACCTGATGGACGTCGAGCCACGTCAGGTGGTGTCGATTGCAACAGGTTTGATTCCATTCGTTGAAAATGATGACGCGAACCGTGCTTTGATGGGTTCAAACATGCAGCGTCAGGCTGTTCCACTGTTGCGTGTCCAGGCACCATTGGTTGGTACTGGCATTGAACGCGAAGTGGCGCGTGACTCTCGCACGGGCAAGGTTGCAAAGCACAGTGGTGTTGTCGAATCTGTCGAGGCAAACCGTATCGTAGTAAAGTGTATGAACAGCCGTAATGTTGTGACAGGTGTGGACATTTACAATCTGGAAAAATTCGAACGTTCCAACAGTGAAACCATTATCCATCAAAAACCATTGGTAAAAGTTGGTGACCGCATTTCTGCGGGCGACATTATTGCTGACGGTTCATCTATGAACTATGGTGAATTGGCACTGGGACGCAATGTCTTGATTGCATTTATGCCATGGCGTGGTTACAACTATGAAGACGCTATTGTGATTTCTGAAAAGATTTCCCGTGATGACGTATTTACATCTGTAAAAATCGTTGAAAAGGAATTCAAGGTTCGTGACACCCAATTGGGCCCCGAGGCATTGACGCGGGACATCCCAAATGTTGGTGAAGAAGCGTTAAAGAACCTGGACGAATCCGGTATCATCTATGTAGGCGCACGTGTAAAACAGGGTGATATTCTGGTTGGTCGTGTGACCCCAAAATCTGAAACTTTGTTAACACCAGAAGAAGCGTTATTGCGTAACATCTTTGGTGAAAAGGCGCTGAACGTCAAGGATACATCATTGCGTGTCGGTCCAAACGAAGAAGGTACGGTTATCGGTGTAAATGTTCTGACACGTCATGGTGTGAAAAAAGATGAACGCACCCAGATGATTGAACTGCAAAAAATTGAACAGATTAATAAAGACCGCGAAGAAGAGGTCGCTATTATCGAAAAAGGCTTTGCGGATCAGGTGTTCCAGATTGCGGAAAACATGGTTATCGAAGCGGGTAGTGGCAGTTTGAAGCCGTTCATAGGGAAAAAACTGACCGGTGAAGTATTCGAAGGTATCAAGGCGACAGATATCAAGAAACTGGTTGTCAAAAACAAAGAAGCCCAGGCCAAGATTGATGAATTGCTTGAACAGCATATCGTCAAATTGAAAAAGTTGAATGACAAGGCTGACGCCGAAGTCGCCAAGGCAACCGAGAGCAATTCTTTGAATGCTGGTGTATTAAAGGAAGTAAAGGTTTACATCGCGCATAAAATGAAATTGCAACCAGGTGACAAAATGGCGGGTCGTCACGGGAACAAGGGTATTGTATCCAAAGTTGTCCCCGTCGAAGACATGCCTCACTTGGCGGACGGTACCCCAGTAGACATCGTTTTGAATCCATTGGGCGTACCATCGCGTATGAACATTGGCCAGATTTTGGAAACCCACCTTGGTATGGCAGCGCGTACATTGGGCGCCCAGATAGGTGCGGTCTTGGACGAAGTCAAAGCCAAACGTGCGGTCACAGATGATTTGCGCAACATAATGGGCAAAGTTTATGGCAAAGAAGTGGCGGACAAACTGGAAAAAATGACAGATACGGACGTTCGTGCCCAGGCGGCCCTATTGCGTGACGGGGTTCCAATGGCGACACCAACATTTGACGGTGCTACACCCGAAGACATTCGTGCCATGTTGCAATTGGCAGGTTTGCCAGAAACAGGTCAGTTTGACTTGTACGATGGTATGACAGGTGAAAAATTTGCCCGTCCAGTGACTGTCGGTGTTATGTATATGCTGAAATTGCATCACTTTGTTGATGAAAAGATTCATGCACGTTCGATTGGTAACTATTCGTTGGTCACACAGCAACCATTGTCGGGCAAAGCCCACATGGGTGGTCAGCGTCTGGGTGAAATGGAAGTGTGGGCACTGGAAGCACATGGTGCTGCCCACCTGTTGCGTGAAATGTTGACAGTAAAGTCAGACGACATTGCTGGCCGTAACAAAATGTATGAATCCATCATTTCCGGCAGTTACGACATTCAAACCAGCACCCCCGAAGCATTCAACGTATTCGTACGCGAATTGCGTGGGTTGGGGCTGATGATGACACCAAAGAAAGTAGATTAGTTGTTAGCATTGGTGTGGGGATTCCCCACACCCTAACCACTAGCCACTAACAACTAAGAACTATTTTATTCAAGGAGCAAAATATAATGAGCAATATGTTGCAAAAGATATTTGGACAAATTGAAACCAAGGAACAATTCGATGCCCTGCGCATTACGATTGCGTCACCCGAAGAAATTCTGTCCTGGTCCCATGGCGAGGTAAAAAAACCAGAAACCATTAATTATCATTCCATGAAACCAGAAGCCGAGGGCTTGTTCTGTCAACAGATTTTCGGCCCAGTCAAGGATTATGAATGCGCCTGTGGCAAGTATAAACGCATAAAATACCGTGGTGTTGTTTGCGAACGTTGTGGGGTCGAGGTTGGTTCCTCGTCTGTTCGTCGCGAACGTATGGGGCATATCAAATTAGCGATGCCCGTTACACACACGTGGTTTCTGCGCGAAGGCAAGATTGCGACATTGTTGAACAACTTGCCACAAAAGAAACTAGAGCAGGTGATTTCATACGATGCATATATTGTAATCGAACCAGGTTTAACAAATCTGAAATTGTATGATGTTATCAGCGAAGATGAATATCAGGCTGCCGTCGAAGAATTTGGGGCTGATTCATTTCGTGTTGGCATTGGTGCCGAAGGTGTACGTGAAATTATCTCGGGTTTAGATATGGGGGATGAACGCACACGTTTGCGTGCTGAATTATCCGAAACAAAATCTGAATCCAAGCGCAAATCTATTATCAAACAATTGAAACTGGTCGAAGCGTTCCTGGATTCTAAAACAGAACCTGCATGGATGATGCCAGATATCATCCCGGTTATCCCGCCAGATATGCGCCCATTGGTCACATTGGACGCGGGGCATGTTGCGGCATCTGACCTGAACGATTTGTATCGTCGTGTGATTATTCGCAACAATCGTCTGAAACGTTTCATTGAAATGCACGCGCCAGACATCATTATTCGTAACGAGAAACGCATGTTGCAAGAAGCTGTTGATTCTTTGTTCGACAACGGGCACAAGGCACGTCCAATGGTGTCTCAGAACCGTCGGCCATTGAAATCTTTGTCTGATTCCTTGCGTGGTAAGTCGGGACGTTTTCGTATGAACATGTTGGGTAAACGTGTTGATTATTCTGGCCGTTCGGTTATTGTGTCTGGTCCAACATTGAAATTGCATCAGGTTGGTTTACCAAAAACTATGGCACTAGAATTATTTAAACCATTTGTTTATTCAAGACTGCTTGCGGGTGATTATGCAAACACATTAAAAACCGCGCGTAAAATGGTTGAAAACGGCGAAGACATTGTGTGGGAAATGCTGGAAAAGGTTATCCACGAACATCCAGTTCTGTTGAACCGTGCACCCACCCTGCACCGTCTGTCTTTGTTGGCATTTGAGCCAGTATTGATAGAAGGCAAGGCAATCCGTCTGCATCCGTTGGTTTGTTCTGGATTTAACGCTGACTTTGACGGTGACCAGATGTCTGTCCATGTTCCGATTTCATTAGAGGCGCAATTAGAAGCACGCACGTTGATGTTGTCGTCTAACAATGTGTTGTCACCAGCTAATGGCGCGCCAATGATTGTTCCGTCCCAAGACATGGTTTTGGGTGTGTACTATATCTCGCTGATTAATGGCGAACACACTGAAAAATCTCCACGTTTTGCCAATATGGACGAAGTCAAGATGGCTCTGAGCAACAAGGTAATCACATTGCACACACCAATTATCGCCCGTATCAATGGCAAAACATACAAAACAACCGCAGGGCGTATGATTTTGGGCGAATTGTTACCAAAATCTGACGATATGCCATTTGATTTGGTGAACAAGGTTATGCCCGTAAAAGAAATCAGATCTTTGTTGGCGACAACATACGAACGCTGTGGCGACAAAGCTATGATTCTGTTGGCTGACGCATTGAAAGATACAGGGTTCGAGCAGGCCGCGCGCAGTGGTATTTCCATCGGTTATGACGATATTGTTATTCCTACAGAAAAGAAAGACATCATTGCTCAGTCTGAAAAGGCAGCAGAAGAAATCGAAGAACAGTATCAAAATGGTTTGCTGTCTGGCGGCGAACGTCACAATAAACTGATTGACTTGTGGCAGAAAACGACCGACAAGTTGGGCGATATGGCATATGCTGCCCTGGGTAAAAGCGAAGGCGACAACTGGAATTCGGTCTATATGATGGCGTTGTCTGGCGCCCGTGGTTCCAAGCGTCAGATTCAGCAGTTGGCAGGGATGCGCGGTATGATGCAGAAACCAGACGGTTCGATTATCGAGGTTCCTATTATTTCGAACTTCAAAGAAGGTCTGACCATGTCTGAATACTTTACATCGACCCACGGTGCGCGTAAAGGTATGTCCGACACAGCGTTGAAAACGGCTGACGCAGGATATTTGACTCGTCGTTTGGTTGAATTGGCGCAAAATACGGTTATTACTGAACACGATTGTGGTACGACCGAATCTATCGAGGCCAAGCCCGTTTATACCGGTTCCACATTGTCTGTTCCATTGGGTGATGTTGTTTTGGGACGTACTGCGGCCGAAGACATCAAAGACCCATCAAACAACAACGAAATCATCGTGCCAATGGGCGAATTGATTACCAAGGCGGCGGCGAAAAAGATTAACGAATCTGGATTGCCATCTGTCCGTGTTCGCAGTGTTCTGACATGTTGCAGTGATGGTTTGTGCGCTAAATGTTATGGTATGGACCTGTCGCGTAATGCGCTGGTGCATGTTGGCGAAGCGGTTGGTGTTCTGGCAGGCCAGTCTATTGGCGAACCTGGAACTCAGTTGACATTGCGTACCTTCCACATTGGTGGTATTGCTGCTGGTGGGGCGGACAGTCACTTTATCGAGGTTCCTGTATCTGGTACCATCAAATTGATTGATGTTAACACGATTAAGAACAGTACAGGTCGTATTGTTGTCTTGTCGCGCAACGGCAAAATCGCGGTTGTTGACGAA
This sequence comes from Alphaproteobacteria bacterium, assembly GCA_033345275.1. Taxonomy (GTDB): domain Bacteria; phylum Pseudomonadota; class Alphaproteobacteria; order Rs-D84; family Rs-D84; genus Enterousia. The sequence continues at coordinate 93,482 of JAWPOF010000001.1, read as the reverse complement.
TCTGGCAAAGAATTGTTCAGCCAGGCTTTGCCATATGCGGCAATGCTGATTGTCAATGACGGAGACAGTGTTGAAAAAGGCGCCAAGGTTGCAGAATGGGATCCTTATTCCAACACAATTATTGCCGAAACAGACGGTACAGTAAATTTCTGTGATTTGGTTGAAAACGTATCGTTCCAAGAAGAAGTTGATTCCATGACAGGTATCGTTTCGCGCAAGGTTATTAATTGGAAGACAAACACGAAAAAGACACTTAAACCTGCAATCACATTGGTCAATGCGCATGGCGAAGTGATTTCCCTGGGTGGCAAGAAAATTGCAGAGTATCTGTTGCCGGTCTATTCGACATTGAATGTTGCCAATGGCGACAATATCAAGGCGGGTGACATTATCGCGCGTATCCCTGTCCAAGCAAAGCGTACAGGTGACATTACGGGCGGTCTGCCACGTGTTAACGAATTGTTGGAAGTTCGTCGTCCTACAAATCCAGCCCTGTTGGCGGAAATCGACGGTACGGTTGAACTGGAAGATGCGAAATCTAAAATCATCATTCGCATTGAACCAACCGATGGTTCCGCTCCTGTGGAATACGCTGTGCCCAAGGGGACAAACTTGTTAGTTCGCACTGGTGACACAGTGAAAAGGGCTGAAAAATTGATTGACGGTGATCCAGTGCCTCAGGATATTTTGCGTATCTTGGGTCAGAAAGCATTGGCGACCTTTATGGTAGAACAGATTCAGCAGGTTTACCGTTTGCAGGGCGTGTCCATCAATGACAAGCACATTGAAATCTTGATTCGTGAAATGACACGTCGCGTAGAAATCACAAATCCAGGAGACACAAGCTTCTTGATGGGGGCGGTTGTGGATCGTGTAGATTTCGAAGAAGAAAATGCTCGTGTTGCACGCGACAATGGTCGTCTGGCCGAAGCCTCCCAGGTCTTGGTTGGTTTGACTCGTGCGTCTTTGACATCTCGCTCGTTTATCTCGAACGCATCGTTCCAGCAGACGACCAAGGTTTTGGTGGATGCAGCGATTTCAGGCTCGACCGACAAGCTGGTTGGTATCAACGAGAATTTGATTGTTGGACGCTTGATTCCAATCGGAACAGGTGCCTATGTGCGTCGCGTTCGCGAAATCGCCAAAGAAGAACAACGTGCAGAAAAATTGGCGCGCGAAGGCAACGCCCAGCAACAATTGTTGGATATTTAGTAGCAAGTGGTTAGTGCCGGTGATTCAATTCACTGGCCACTAACCACTTACACTAACCACTAATACAAAGTTTTCCTTGCAAATCGTAATGATTTGAATAAAATAAGACAGTTATAAATAAAAAGGATAGTAAAATGGCAACGCCAAAAAGTAAAACAAGTAAAGCGCGCAGCGCACAACGCCGTTCCCATGATGCATTATCTGTAATGCCATGCGGTGTATGCAAAACATGTGGCGAGAAAAAACGCCCACATCACGTTTGTCCTGCATGCGGTGCAAAATAATTTAACCAATAAGTGGATTGGCAGAAAGGGCAGGGCGCATTGTTGTGCCTTTTCTGCTTTTTTTATAGACAATGTCAGAAGATAAAAAAATAATCTCGATTGATGCCATGGGGGGCGACAAAGGGCCGAATACGGTTCTGGGCGGGATTAACCAGTATTTATATCAGCATGGTGAAAATCACGTGTTTTTCCGTATTTTCGGAGATAAAAAGAAACTGGGCAAATTATTAGCAAAATACCCGCGCGTTGCCCGTAATTGCGAGGTTGTACACGCCCCAAATGTGATTAAACCCACAGATAAAGTAATGGATGTCTTGCGTCATGCCCAGGATACATCTATGTATATGGCAATCAAGGATGTGCGCGAAGGTAAATCAACAGCGGTCATCAGTGCCGGCAATACTGGTATCTTGATGTCCTTGTCTAAATTAGCGTTAAAGACCATTGATGGGATTTCGCGTCCTGCGATTACCACTATGTTACCATCTGGGGCTGGCGACAGTCGAGTTGTGGTATTGGATTTGGGGGCGAATGTCCATTGTGATGAAACAATTTTGTTTGACTTTGCAATTCTAGGCAGCGTTTATGCCGAAGTTGTGGGCAAAATGCCACGTCCAAAATTAGGTGTTTTGAACATTGGTTCCGAAGAAACCAAGGGACATGAAGCGTTGGTTCGTTTGAACAGGGTTTTATCTGCCGCCAAGGACATATTACCGTACGATTACATAGGATTCGTCGAGGGCAGTGACATCAGTGCCGGTCGTGTCCAGGTTGTGGTCACCGATGGATTTACAGGTAACATCGTGTTAAAGACGGTCGAAGGTACCGCCAAATTGGTCAAGCGTGTTGTTGTGGAAAATTTCAAGAAATCAGTTCTTGCGATAATCGGTGCTTTTTTCTTGGTACATGTATTCAAGCGTCTAAAGCACAAGATTGATCCTCGTTCGTATGCTGGTGCGACGTTCTTGGGTTTGCGTGGTTTTGCCGTTAAAACTCATGGAAACAGCGATGCGTTGGCATTTGCGAATTCTATTCGTTATACAGCTGATTTGACCAAGGCAAACCTGAATGGCCTGATTGAAGAGCGTGCACGCGCATTGGCGCAGATTCGCGCAGAAATAAAGGCCGAAGAATAAAAAAGATCCCGCCATTTGGCGGGTTTTTTTATTATACAAGAAAGGAATAGTTTTTTTGCGATTAATCGCTAATTTTCAAATTTGGTCGCGCTTTGCGCAGGTTTGCCAGCGATTTTTCTTGCTGCGCGCGGAATGCCTCTGGGTTCCAGATTTGAAAACTGTTACCGCGTCCGACGAATACGGCCGTATCTTTAATTCCTGCATGTTTCAACAGTTCGGCCGGAATAACAATTCTGCCTGTGACGTCAAATGCCAACTGACGCGCGTCTGCAAACAGCATCGCGGTTAAATCGTCCAGTTCACTGTCAAAAACACCCATTTTATCGGTTGCTGCAGCCATCTGCTCCATGCGTGACATCGGCATGCCTTCGATACAATTATGCGTAAAAGAGCGAAACAGTATAACCCCAGCAAATTTTTCGTTCGCAATCGAAGCGCGAAAAGAGGCCGGAACCGAAACACGTCCTTTTGTATCCAAACGATTTTCATAAGATGAGAGAAATAATGACATGTTATGAATTTTCTTGTTTTTTTGTGTCTCTTTCGGCTTCTCTTTCTTGCTTCAAGGTGAATGTAGCACGAGGTCTTATGGTTGTCAATGACATTTTATAGTTTTTTTATGGTTTTTTATGGTTTGTAGGAATAAAAATAAAAAAATTTAAATAAAATAAAAATAAATGAATTTTATGCTTGACCTGCGATTCGTTTTTGTTCTAATATGTTTGTATAGACAAGGGAAACAGAAATAAAAATCAAAAAAAACTGTGAAAAACCGCGGTTTTTTAGGAAAAAGAAAGGAATAACAAACAAAAATTATTTCTATATTTGTAAATACCAACGTATTTACAACAAAATGGGGGTAATTTTACAGCTTATGCCCAAAAAGGAGGGGACACGCATGCCAAAAAATATCAAAGAAATCATGATTGCATTGAATCAGGTTTTAACAACAACTGTATGGGTCAACGAAGATAGACAGATTATTTCGTTGGCTGATGAATTGAAAATTGGTCATGACAACGCGCCCCGTTCAATTGAAGATTTGCCACGCACGTCGTTGGTCGGGGCGTATGTTTCATTGCAAATTCGTACAGATAATTTTGAAGTCGCGGCTGAAAGCATGGACACAAAAACATTGGCGTTGCGCGTCAAGGAACTGGTCTTTGCAGAGGCAAAAAGAATAATGGACGCAACAGACGGGACGTTATCGTCTGGGGTTGCAATGGCGGCATAGTGCCTGCATGGTGTTGCGTATAAATGTGCACAGTTTCTGGTTATCCAGAAGGAAGGGAGCCATCGTGGACAAGTAATTGCCCACGATGTTTTTTTTTTACGGGGTAATTGCGTACAGGTGCCTTCCTGTTGCGTTTGATTGCAATACAAAAGGATTGTTGAATCCGCATAAAGACATATTCGCTGATAATCATGCGCATGTTAGGGACACGGCTTGTATTTTAACAATGTTATTTTTTTATGCTGCTTGTTTTATTTCGGACTTGATTTTGCGCACATATTTTCTTAGCTCATCAATTGCGACCAAGGTACCATCTGCTTTTTGTGCAGACCAATAGTCCCAGCCGTTAAAGCTGACGCTGCGTTGTAATTTTGCAGCCATTACGTGAATTGAAGCTTTGCCATATAACTGATGTGTAAGTTGACCGTCGTGTGTAATCATGACGCGTTCATCACGTGGGCTGACCAGTGTTTGTCCAACATACAGTAATCCTGCCTCGATAAGTTCTTTAAAGGCGACACGAATTTCATCGCGTTTTGGTTTGGTGATCTCGATATCAGACAGGTCGATTGGTTTGATATTTGCGATGCGTTCGCGCGCTGCTGTAACATATGTTTCGTCGCGTTCAATACCAATGAATTGTCGTCCCAGCTCGCATGCCGCTGCCGCTGTTGTGCCAGAACCCATAAAAGGATCTAAGATAACATCTCCGGGTTTGGTCGAAGCTAGAATCACACGATGTAATAAATCCAACGGTTTTTGCGTGTTATGCAGGCTTTTGCCGTCTGTGCCCTTGATGCGTTCTTCGCCCAGGCATATATTTATACCCCAGTCTGATCGCATTTGTTTGCCGCCATTCAACTTTTTCATAGTTTCATAGTTGAACGTGTATTTGCCGGTCTTGGTTGGTGTTGCCCAAATCAGTGTTTCGTGTGCGTTAGTAAATCTGGTTCCGCGGAAATTCGGCATAGGATTTGTCTTGACCCAAACAACATCATTCAAAATCCAGAAACCCATATCTTGCAATGCTGTGCCAACGCGAAAGATGTTATGGTAACTGCCAATTGTCCACAGGGCACCATTTGGTTTTAATACGCGTTTGCATTCCGCCAACCATGCGCGTGTAAATTCGTCATATTCCGCAGGTGATGCAAAAGAATCCCATTCATCACGCACCGCGCGTGCCGCCGTTTGGTCTTCAGGCCGATAGAGTGTTTTCGAACCCAGTTGCAGGTTGTATGGTGGGTCTGCAAATACCGCATCTACAGACGCATCGGGGATGCCACGCATCAGCTCAATGCAATCGCCCAATAAAATCTGGTTCAGGTATTTGTTCATCTCTCTCTCTTGCCATTCATCTGATACACATTTTATCATATTTTCAGATGAATTTTTTTCGCCCAGGAAAAGTATTTTGAAATAAAGCGCTTGATTTTTATAAAAAAGCATTTTTTTTAGCGATAAAATTGCTTGCCATAAACGGATTTGATTGCTACCGTATGCATATTATGAGATGTCCATACTGCAATTCTACGGAAAGTCGCGTAACGGATTCGCGCCCTGATATCGAGGATGCGATTATTCGTCGCAGGCGCGTTTGTGAACAATGTGGCGCTAAATTCACAACGGTCGAGCGTGTGCAAATGCGCGATTTAGTTGTGCGCAAAAACAGTGGAAAACTGGAACCTTTTGATCGTGAAAAATTGTGTCGCAGTATCAAGCTGGCGTGTCGTAATCGAGACGTCGGGGATGAACAAATAGAAAGATTAGTTGCATCGATTCAGCGCAGACTGGAAACCGAGACACCCGATGACACAGTAACCAGTGTTCAAGTTGGGCAAATGGTGTCTGATTCCTTGTTGAATTTAGATCCGATTGCATTTGTCAGGTTCACGTCCGTATATCGCAAGTTTTCACGTGTTTCAGATTTCAAGAAAATCATTGACCAAATACCCGAGGATACAGACGACGCAATTGTTTGTAAACTGCCAAAAACATCACTGTTCTGATAATATCAATATGAAAAGACTGTTTATAATTTTTATCGGATTAATATTTCCGCTGAATATTTTTGCGGCGGATTTGCCACAGATTTTGACGGTTGTCGATGCCAGCTTGTATGAACAGGTTTTTGCTTTGCAGGACAAAGAAAAAATAGACACAGCAATCAATGTGCAAAGTCAAATAGCGGATGATTTGTTAATGAACGAAGTTTTATATCAGCGATATATTTCAGATACATATCGTACCAAGGGCAAAGAAATCGCGGCCTGGCTGGATAAATACTATGATATGCCAGGTGCCGCTCGCATGGAAAAATTGGCAAAAATAAAAAAGACCACGGTTCGCAAGGCGTTTGTTCCTGTAATTATGACTGGTTCTGAATCGATTGAAACGGCACAGTCGGAAACCTGGACAGCAAAAAAATATTCTGGCAGCGCAGAAAAAAGGATTAACGAATTCAAGCGTGCAATTCGCACCGGGTCGACCAAGGTGGCACGTCAAATACTAGAAGATAAAAAATTTAGACAAAAACTGACAGAATCTGATTATGGGCGTTTGGCGGGGCGTTTGTCGTTTATTTATTACACGAATGGCGAAATGGAATTGGCAAAAAAATGGGGCTTTGTTGCGTCGGATGCAAAATCTGAATACGGTTTATGGGCGATGGGGTTGCTATATTTCAAAGAAGATAAATATGCCGAATCCCAAAAATATTTCAGTCGCATTTTGGATTTGCCGCAAATAAATAATGCTCGCAAGACCGAAGCTGCTTTTTGGGCGGGGCGTGCCGCAGATTACAATGGGGATCGCGAAACCGCAAAAAAATATTGGCGTATTTCTGCTGCTTATCCAATGGCTTTTTATGGCGCGTTGTCGGCAACCATGCTGGGGCAGGGGCCACAATATGAATTTTTCGAACAGGATACCACAGAAGAAGATTTTGCGGAATTGGCGAACACGAAATATGGAAAAATCGCATTGGCATTATTGCAAATTGGACGCAAAGACAGGGCAGAAGAATACTTGAAATATTTAATCACGCCCAAGGTGTCGGACAGAACATTGCACGCCGTAAATGCGGTTGCCGCAGCGTATGGAATGCCACGTGTTTCCGTGCAATCGGCATCTGTTATCAAGGACAGGGGAATTCTGGAAATTGACGATGATATTATTTATTCTGCACAGTATCCATTGCCAGATTGGGAACCGATGGGGGGCTGGTCAATTGATCGCGCATTGTTATTGGCGATTACCAAACAAGAAAGTAATTTTCGCGTATCCGCAAAATCGGGTGCAGGTGCAAACGGTGTAATGCAGTTAATGCCCAGCACTGCTAAACGCGTTGCGCGTGCGAACAAATTGGATATAACCCAAATGGACATGTCGAATCCAGAACACAATATGTTCCTGGGACAACAGTATATCGTTGATTTGTTGGCGCACCAAAGTGTGGAAAACAGTATTATAAAAATGTTGGCGGCGTACAATGCTGGAATGGGTACTATGACCAAGTTTGAAAAATCTTTTTATACATACGACCCGTTGTTATACATAGAAAGTTTTCCTGCGTACGAAACACGCAGTTATATAAAACGTGTGATGTCTAATTTGTGGTTATATCGTGCGCGTTTGAATCAGCCTCTTACATCCATGGAAGAATTGGCAAATGGTAATTGGCCATTATACAACAGCGAAGACGAATATGTTCAACAGCAGATTGCGGAACGTATGATGATATAAAAACAGGGTTTTTTTGCTTTACTTTTTATAAAACGAATATATAATATCACTGACAAATGAAAAACTAAGGATGCACCGGTTATGAAATTGTTTATTAAACGTTTTTATTGATACAGTGCGACCAACGGAAACAAAACTGCGGGCGCACTTTTTGGGTGCCCGTTTTTTATTCGGCATAATACAAAGGAAAACAAAATGTCAGAAAACACAACAAACACACCAATTTCAACCAATGAATTGACCGCGCGCCTGCAAAAGGCTGAAAATATCCGCGCCCGCGATGGTGTTGTTTGGAAGGATAGGTTTGACCGCACACATACAATTGAAAATGCACGCGAATTGACAGATGGTACACCTGTGCGTCTGGCGGGGCGCGTGACGGCATTGCGTTGGTTGGGTAAATTGATGTTTGGTCGTATCTATGATATTAATGGCGAAATTCAATTTTCCATGTCGCGCGAAGAATTGGGTGAAGAAAATTACAAATTTATGAAGGCAAACGTTGATTTGGGGGATTTTATTGGTATTACCGGTGAATTGTATCATACAACCGCAGGCGAATTGACTGTGCGTGTGTCGGGGTATGAAATTTTGGCCAAGGCTTTGCGTCCTTTGCCTGAAAAATACCATGGTTTGACGGACATGGAAACAAGATATCGCCAACGATATTTGGATATTATTTCCAATCCTGAATCACGTAATGCGCTGTTGGGTCGTTTCAAGATGACTCAATACTGGCGTGATTATATGAATCGTAATGGATTCCTGGAAATTGAAACGCCGATTTTACAAAATATTGCATCTGGCGCGGCTGCGCGTCCATTTACGACCCATCACAACGCATTAGACACAGATTTTCAATTACGTATTTCGCCTGAATTATTCTTGAAACAGGCAATTGGCGCCGGCTTTGATCGTGTTTATGAAGTGGCCAAAGATTTTCGCAACGAAGGTATGGACGCGACGCATTTGCAAGAATTCACAATGGTTGAATGGTATGCGGCATACTGGGATTACAAGGATAACATCAAATTCACATGGGATTTAATCCAGGATTTGTTGATGAAATGTCGTGGAACATTACAGATTGAATATCAGGGTACAAAACTAGATTTTTCGTCATATGAAATGATAGATTATACCGCCAAAATGAATGAGTTGTTTGGTTGTGACATTCTTGATTTTGACGATGTTGATGATTTGCGTCAGAAATTGGTTGATAACGGTATGTTCCCGATGTCTGAATTAGAAGACTTGAAGTCTATCCCAGCATTGGTCGATTATGTGTACAAGCGCAAAATCCGTGGTGATATTATAAATCCGACCTTTTTGTATAACTATCCTGCATATATGGTTCCATTGGCGCGTCGCAATAACGAAGATGTTCGTCGCATTGATATGTACCAGTTATTGGTCTGTGGGGCAGAAATTTGCAAGGGGTATTCAGAACTGGTCAATCCAATTCAACAGTTGGCGGCATTTGAAGAGCAGGCAAAAAATATCGCCAACGGCGACGAAGAAGCGTTCAACCCAGATAACGATTTTGTACGCTCGATGGAACATGGTTTTCCACCAATTTCTGGTGTTGGCATGGGGGTTGACAGATTAGCGTGCATAATCTTTGACCAGCCGACCGCGCGCGACATAGTGTTGTTCCCAATGATGAAATAAAAACGCAGGAGGGGACATGTCATATTCTGTTTCGGGCAATTGGGCTCAAGATATTGCCGTCGAAAATGACAGAAAAAATTTTGAAATAATAGACAAGGCCGTATCCGAAGGGCGCATTAATGACGAAGCTGGCGACTATTTGAAAAATTTATATTCAGACAGTATGCGCTGGTTTCGTCAGGTGTTTTACACCCTTGGTAAATGTTTTGGTGCACCCAAAGCAGCAGTTATGAAGTATGATTACGAAACTAATCGTGCGATTGATGAACCTATTCGTATTTCTGATATTAATCCATTGTTGCCATATGTGGTAAATCATCGTCTGGATGCGGACCCAATGCGCAATCAATTTTTTACCAGTGCGGTTGGACAACGTGTTGATTTGGCTGTGTCGTCAATTGTGACGGTCATCGTTGGCGCCCAGAAAAATGTCAATCGCGCATTGGACAAGATTACCGGTAAATACTATGCGGACTATGTAAACGATGTTGTGAATGCTGCGTCGAGTGTTTTGGTGGCACATAATCATGCCGCGTCGGTAAATGCCATTGCTGACAAGATTCGCGAAAAGTTTACGGAAAAGTATATCAGTGCTGCTTCAGAAACAGTCCTGTCCATTATCGGGCGTGGGCATGAAAAGATTGCGGTTGATTTAGTTCGCGCCATAGACAAAATTACACCACCTCGCAAACGTCTGCGTGATGTATGGCGGGTAAAATGCTTGTTTGACCTGGTGCCACAGGCCCGAACATTCATCGAACGTTTGTATGCGGCTTTGCCCGAACGTGTATTATCCGTTCGTGACAAATTTTATGATATGAAAAATCCGCGTAATTATCGCGACGCTAAGATTATTTTAAATATTGGCCCAGATACAGACAACGTTATCCCAATGGAAATAATATGCCAGGTACGAACATTTTTTGAATTTGAAAGCAGAACGCACGACGTGTACGAAAGTACACGAAAAAAGAAATGCACTAATTCAGATAATATGGAGGCTCAACTTGCAAACTTTTATGAATTGGGTGTCAAAGAATATAATCGTATGATTTGCCAATGTCTGGAAGATTTGTTCGATCGCGTTGGCTGGAATATTTTATATTCTCGCGATAACGACATCTCGATGTTCGAGGGATTTCCCAAGGAATGCAAACTGTACTATCCGCAAAAAATTTTAGATAACATTAATGAAAAATTAAATGACGCAATTGAAAACGAAGTTTTTTGTATAGAAAATGCCCCAGTGAAATTGTCTAAACATCAGCAGTCCAAGATATTTCATTTTATGGCACGGTTTATATTGGTTGCTGCTATGCCATACATGCAACGCGATTGGGCGGTACCTGCCGACACCCAGGCTGGAAAATTATTCAATTTCGTTATGAACGAAGTCCAACGGTATTACAAAAAATAAGCATTGTCGGCATAATTTGTGGGATTTTTATTCCCCTTGCTTTAATTGATTAAAACTGTCAAAATTAAACCAGGTTCTGAATGTGCTTCGCAGAACCATAACAAGCATAAGGAAAGGATAGGATTATGCGTCAAGGAAAAGTAAAATGGTATAACGGTAAAAAGTGTTTTGGCTTTATAAGTCCCGACACCCCAAACGCAGACGGCAACACAGATGATGTATTTGTTCATTCCAGTTCATTAAAGGCCGCTGGCATCAGATTTTTGAATGAAAACGACATTGTCGAATTCGAAGAAGAAGTTCGCAATGGCAAATTATCTGCAACAACAATTGCGGTTGTGCAACGCGATGAAGAATCTGCCCGTCGTTTTCAGGAACGTCGTGCTGAACGTCGTCGCGCCGTCGAAGATCGCAAACAACGCGAAGAAAAATCGACCCGTCGTGGATTTGCGTTCTGGAAGAAATAATTTTTATCATACACAAAAAATCCCCCGTCCGGGGGATTTTTAATTCCCCTCCCTTGGAGGGGGCGGACCGGCGCATGCCGGTGGGGAGGGTTGCTTAATTTCTAAAAATTAATATCTTAACTAAACTTTTATATACCTTAAGTATCATGACTTGTCCCGCGAAGCCTTGGCGCAGTGGGATTCCGCCACTAACCACTTGCACTTACACTAACCACTAAAAAATCCCCCACCCGGGGGATTTTTATTGTCCAATCATATAACCGCACAGCATTACCAGTGCAATCGCAATGCAGTATACGATAAGTTTTTTCTTTTTTTGTGTCATTTTCATTTTTTCCCTCTTTGGTTTACCAGCCCTGGAATATTTCATCTTTACAACCCATCAATTCCACCCCAGTTGCAGAACTTAAAACCTGTAAAATTGTGCCAATGGCAAACAATAGAATCAGTCCGACCAGCATCGGTACACCCGTCTTTTGTGCGCCCTTGACCAGGTCTGCTTCGCCATTTAATTTGCCGGTGCTGATTGCTTCCCATGCGTATTTAGCCAGCAAAAATCCCGCCCCCACAAAGGCAAGTGTTCGAATTAACGTGAATATGCCCTTCATTTCTGCGATTAATTCGCACATGCCACTAATATTGCCCGCAGCCAATGCGGGGTCAGTAAACATTCCCAAACAAATCGCCATAAATATCATTTTGTTTTTCATATTTCCCCCTTTGAATCAAGAAACCGCCACGGGAATGGCGGTCGGGGTGTTAGAAAAACAGTTTGCATGTTCCCGCCGGCCTTTGGGGACGTGCCCCTGTGGTATAGCCGACGGCACCCCGACGCGGATGTCCGGGTGAATAATGCACAATAAATGGCGCACACCGCGCCCCATATTATGCATGGATTACGACACATCAAATGTGTCGGCGCAAATCAGGCTTTCTAAGGCCCCGAAACCACAAACCCTGATGGTTTCATGACAATTCTAGCAAAATACACAAAAAAACACAAGACATAAAAAATAGGCTTGACAAAAACGTGGTTTATCACTATATTGTATATACAAACTTTGGTTCCCTGGAAACGGGGCGGGCTACTGGTTTAATTGGAATTATACAGCAAGTCGGGGCATTGGATTTTTCCATTTGTCTGAATGTACATCGCAATTTTTCTATTTTTTTGCGATGAACCAATCACAACAGAAAACACATATTAACAATAGGGCAGGCCCAGTCATTTGGGTAATGTCTGTTTGATTGCAAAGGAGACTATTATGAAGTGGAAATGGAGTGCGCCGTTTGTTCTGGCTGGTATAACTTCCTTGATGTGTATCGGTATGACTGATGCCAAGAACGAACCAACGTGGAACAAGATTCCAAATGCCAAATATACTGTTAAACACACCATATCTGTTCCATACGACAGCACCACACAGTGGGCTATCAACGAAACGTATTTGGACAGCAAGGCTGACACATTAGTGGGCAAATATGTTGGCAAAATGTTAAAGTCCCAGGAAAAATTGCATCCTTTGTTGGGGCAAAAAGGCTATCGTGCTGCTGTTTGTGCGGAATTGCCGGGCGCCCCTGTTGGTCATCATTGTGTCTATGGGCAATACACACACTTGTCACGCGCATTGGACGAGATGGGGGATACATTAACCATTATTCCCCAGGGTGGACGCACATCTTGTTCTGGGTTCAAATACCACATGAATAAAAAATATAATACCCCAGAATTTGGTAATTGTATTCGCTCGGGTATGATGCATGAATCGGATTCTGCGTATAACGCCGCGCTAAATAAATATTTTGCCAGCAACAAAGTTGGGGCAACAGCCTCTGATTCTGTTCGTCAAGTATATATGGAAAAATTTTCTTCTGATAATTTCAGTGCTGATGCCTTGGATGCTGGCGCGATTTTGATTGTTCCGCGTAATCATGGCAGCAATAATCTGTTTCATGCAATTATGTATGTGGGGCGCGGTTTGATTAAGCAGGGCAAGTTTATTGCAGATCCAAAGGGGCGTCATGTTTATGTTGGTCATAATCGTGAAAACATAGGCTATTTATTCAGCGCTTATGATGTTTCAAATGTTTTTGCAGCCGACACGCGTAAAATCGTGCGCGCAGAATATGCCAAGGAATTGAAACGCATTGAATCTATGAATACCGAAGAATTGATTCAATATTTATCGAATAAGCAGACCTCGGTTCTGGAATTGGGGACACACTCGCACGAGTCTTTGGTGCGCATGGCGCGCAATAGATATTTCAATTGTCTGGACGCGAACAAGGATTTGTCGTTTGCAAAAAATGTTGCGGGTCAAATTGCAAAGTCAGTTACTGTGCCACAAATGTCGCAACTACAAAAATTGGTTTTAGATTTGAAAAAGAATCAAAAAACAATATAGGAAATTCCCCCGGCTGGGGGAATTTTTGTGTTGTTATTTTTTTTGAAATGTTCTAAATTCCCTATGCTATGGGAAAAGAAATTATTGAAAATATTGATTCACAACAGTTGTCAGACGCATTGTCTGAACGCTATTTATCATACGCTGTCAGCACGATTGTGTCACGCGCTTTGCCGGATGTTCGCGATGGGTTAAAGCCTGTACATCGTCGTATTTTATATTCTATGTTGCGCCAAAAATTGTCACCAAACGCAGGGTATCGTAAATGTGCTACGGTTGTTGGGGACGTGTTGGGTCATTATCATCCACATGGGGACTCTTCTGTTTATGATGCTATGGTCCGTCTGGCCCAGGACTTTTCCGTGCGCTATCCACTGATTGACGGTCAGGGCAATTTTGGTAATATTGACGGCGACCCCCAGGCGGCGTACCGATACACAGAATCCAAGATGACCGATGCTGCCATGTTGATTATGGAGGGACTGGACGAAGACAGTGTTGATATGATGCCGAACTTTGACGGCACAACAATGGAACCTGTTGTGATGCCTGGTGCGTTTCCTAATTTGCTTGCTAACGGCGGCATGGGTATTGCGGTTGGCATGGCAACGAACATCCCAACTCATAACGTAGCCGAGGTTTGCGATGCCCTGAACCTGGTTGTTGACCGGCCAGATGCGACCACTGCCCAAATTATGAAAAAGATGGTTGGGCCCGATTTTCCAACCGGGGGCATTTTGATTGATAGTTTTGACACGATTGTTAAAAATTACGACACGGGCAAGGGGGCATTTCGCATTCGTGCGCGCTGGGAAATTGAAAATCTGGAACGTGGCGGCTGGCAGGTTGTGATATCCGAAATCCCATACGGTATTGTAAAATCGAAATTGGTGGAACAGATTGCAACCCTGATTGATTCCAAGAAGTTACCGCTGGTTGATGATATCATTGATGAATCCACGACCGATGTCCGCATTGTGATTACGCCAAAGTCGCGCAACATTCCGGCCGACAAAATGATGGCGCATCTGTTTGCGATGACAGATTTAGAGTGTCGCTTTAATATGAACTTTAACGTAATCGATTCCAATGGCGCGCCCCGTGTTATGCCGATTGGCGACGTTTTGCGTGAATTTATCGCGCACCAGAAATTGGTTTTACAGCGTCGCACAAAATGGCGTCTAAATAATATTGCGCGTCGTCTGGAAATCCTGGGTGGTTTGTTGGTTGTGTATCTGAATCTGGACCGCGTTATCGAGATTATACGCAACGAAGACGATGCCAAGGCTGTATTAATTGCGGAATTCAGCCTGACCGATATCCAGGTCGAAGCGATATTGAACACCCGCCTGCGTTCCCTGCGCAAGCTAGAGGAAATGGAAATCAAACGCGAAGATGCCGCCCTGCGCGCCGAACAGGAACAACTGCAAGCGTTATTGGCCAGTGATGAAGCGCAAAATGACCAGTTAAAGGCTTGGTTCAACGATATTAAAAAGACATACGATAAAAAGACAAAGCTGGGGCGTCGTCGCACAACCTGGGCAGAACAAACCGAAGAAATTGTTGTTAACGCGGACGAATTCATAGAAAAAGAACCGTTAACAATTATCTTGTCCACAATGGGCTGGATTCGTGCGGCCAAGGGGCATTTGGATCTGAATGCGCTGGATTTGAAATTCAAAGAAGGCGACGAATTGCAAACCGCATTCCATGCGATGTCCACTGATAAAATCAATATATTCGGCTCGTCTGGAAAAATGTTCACGCTGTCCGCGAATGAATTACCGTCCGCACGCGGTTTTGGTGAATCTGTTCGTATGATGGCGGATATCGCTGCGGACGAAGACATTGTCCACGCGTTCGCATTGGATGTTAATGCAAAATATTTGTTGGTATCGCGCCATGGTAATGGGTTTATCATATCGGGCGAAGCATGTATTGCCCAGACCAAAAACGGCAAACAGGTTATGAATACGGAACATAAAAATCCGGCGCACATGTGTGTACGTGTTTCGGGCGATACGGTTGCTATGTCTGGTTCGAATGACAAATTGTTGATATTTGGGACTGATGAAATCCCACAAATGTCCCGGGGCAAGGGTGTAATTTTACAGAAATATAATGCCGAACGCACATATGTTCTGGATGTTATGTTTTTTGACGCGGCGAACGGATTTGGCTGGACGACTGGCCGTGGCACGACGAAGTTAGACGATTGGGCGCCATGGCGTGGCCGGCGTGCAACCCAGGGACGCACTGTTCCGGTTGGATTTCCGCGCAGTGGTAAATTTGGCAAATAAAAAATACTTGATTTTTGTTTGTAAATTGCCATAATATGGCCTGTTCCTGCTGGCAACATGGGGTTGTCGGCTGATATAAGACCAAAGGAAATAAAATGGCTTACTATGAAAGCGTCTTGGTTTTTCGCCAGGACCTGACCGAACCGCAGGTTAAAGAAAAGGCGGCTAAATTCACAGAAATAATCAAAGAACTGGGTGGTGATGTTAAATCCACAGAATTCTGGGGATTGAAAAATTTGGCATACATCATTCGTAAAAATCGCAAGGCTCACTATGTCATGTTAAACATCGAATTGCCTGGCAACCAGATTACAGAATTGGAACGTCGTTCCCGCATTGACGAAGACGTAATCCGTTTCTTGAACGTTCGTGTTGACCAATTGTCAACCACTCCATCTATCATGATGAAAAAGAATACCGAGGAGGCAGAATAATGGCAGTCCGTGCAGCAATTTATCGTAAAAAATCAAACCCATTAAAGGGCAAGGTTATCGATTACAAAGACATCAAGACATTGTCGCACTATATCACAGAACGTGGTAAGATTGTGCCATCGCGCATCAGCGGTGTTTCCCAGAAAGACCAGCGTGCATTGGCAACTGCCATCAAACGTGCACGTCATTTGGGCTTGATGCCATTCGTTCGTAACAATTTGGGTTAACCCCTAACTTATAGAATATAAGGACAGATAAAATGAAAGTTATTTTGACAGAAAAAATCACAAAATTGGGCAATATCGGCGACACAGTCGAAGTGAAAACAGGTTATGCACGCAACTATCTGTTGCCGAACGGCAAAGCGATGCGTTTCACACGTGAAAACGTTGCCTTGTTCGAAGCGCAAAAGGCTGAATTGACCGCACGCCAAGAAGCCGCAAAAAAGAACGCAGAAGCAAACGTTGACGCGGTCAAGAATGCAAAACTGCACATGATTCGCCAGGCTGGCGACACAGGTCAGTTGTATGGTTCTGTATCAACACGTGATATTGCACGTATGTTGAAAGAAGTTGCAAACGTATCTGTTGAATCTGCCCAGGTTATGTTGGGTGCGCCAATTAAATCTGTTGGTGCGTTCGATACAACAATTGCGCTGCATCCAGATGTTGTCGTTCCTGTTAAGATCTATGTTGCTCAGACCCAGGACGAAATTGATGCATTGGTTGCGGGTAAATCTTTGACATTCGGCACCAAAAAGGTCGAAGAAGAAGTTGTCGAAGAAGTGCCAGCCGCCGAAGCTGCAACAGAAGAAACAGTTGCAGCAGTCGACGAAACATCCGATGCTGAATAATTTATCGCAATTATATCCAATCCCCCGAATGGGGGATTTTTTTATTGTTTATAATTTTTGATTTATTGTATTATCACCTGTGCACATTAATTGAAGGACTTTGAAATGGAATACACAGGTTTAACAAATGCCGAAGTAATCGCCAGTCGTGCAAAATATGGCGACAACGAAATGCCAC
This sequence comes from Alphaproteobacteria bacterium, assembly GCA_033345275.1. Lineage (GTDB taxonomy): Bacteria > Pseudomonadota > Alphaproteobacteria > Rs-D84 > Rs-D84 > Enterousia. The sequence goes on along the minus strand of JAWPOF010000001.1, from coordinate 76,147 downwards.
GCCCAAAATTAAAATCTGCATGGCAATTTTTCATGGAAGTTTTTCAAGACAAATTAAACATCGTTTTGCTGGTAATGATGTGTATGTTTATTGTTTTGTCTGCGTTCGGTTATGGCAGTGTGTTCGAAGCCATCGGCATTGGTATTGTGTTGCTGGTAGTGGCGATTACAACTGTTGCCAGTAAAGTCAGGGGACAACGTGGCGCCGAAGAATTGCGCATTAAATCGTCATTGATGTATGCCGATGTTATGCGCGATGGTATTGTTGTTCGTATACCCAGCGCCGAAGTTGTTGTTGATGATATTGTTATACTGCGTGCTGGTGAAATGGTGCGCGCGGATGGATATGTTATCGAGGGCACAATTGCGGTTAATAATTCGATTTTGAATGGCGAAAGTGATGAATGTGAAAAAACGCCTGTCCCGTCTGATTTTATTTATAATCGTGCAACAAAAATTACTGCTGACACATACACGGACAGCCACAGTGTTTTTTCTGGCACAACTGTATTAAGTGGCGAATGCAAAATGCGTGTCGCGCGTGTTGGGGCTGCAACAGAAAATGCCAAGATTATGTCGACGTTGCATTCGATTGAACCTGTTAAAACCACACTGCAAATCCAATTAGATAATCTGGCGGACAAAATTGGCAAGATTGGCTCAGCCTGTGCTGTGATAATTTTTTTGGTTCTGTTGTTTGTGAATATTCATGCATCAGGTCTATCTATGGATGCGTCTATGCTGTACATGGTGTTCAGTTCATTGACGGTTGCGCTGACAATATTTGTTGCGGCTGTCCCCGAAGGGTTACCATTTATCATCGGAATCATCACGGGGCAAAATGTTGCTATGATGATAAAAAATAATATTTTGGCAAAAAATCCGAACAAGATTTCTGAGTCTGGCAACATCCAAATTTTATGTACTGATAAAACTGGCACATTGACGCGCGGCATTATCGAGCCTGTTCATAATTTTACCGGCGATGGTACTGACATTGGTTTTGTTGGGGGTGTGGGCGGCGCCGTTGCCGAAGCATTCGTGGAAAATGTTGCACTAACTTGTGGTGCGACGTATGGTCCAGACGGCGCGATAATTGGGGGCAATTTAACAGGGCGTGCGTTACTGACCGCTGTTGCGCCGGTTGCCCAACAAATAACCCAGATTCAGTCTGATGTTACAGTGCTAGAACGCATTGTGTTCAACAGTGCGAATAAATTTTCGGCTGCCCGCACGGCTGATGTATCGTGTTATCTTGGTGCGCCCGAGGTTATTTTATCCCACGCAAAACATTACCTGGATGAAACCGGTAATATTATTCCCTTAAACCACAATATGATTGCAGAATTAATAAAACAAAACGCTTCGCGTGCAATGCGTTTGGTTGCGACTGCATACAGTGCATCGTGGGCAGCGGATGAAAAACTGCCAGATGACCTGGTTTTAATATCTATTGTCGCCATGCGAGACCAGGTGCGCGCTGGCGTATCGGAAGTTGTTGCGACCATGCGGAAATCGGGAATCCAGGTTATGATGATAACGGGCGACATTCTGGATACCGCGCGCGCAATTGCTGTTGATTGTGCTATTATATCTGGGGCGGATGATATAGCAATCACCGCGACAGATTTTGACCAGTTATCAGATGATTCGGTCAAGCAAATGTTATCAAAAATCAGGGTTATTGCCCGCGCGACCCCTGACACAAAATTACGTGTTGTAAAATTGGCGCAAAGCCTGAATTTATGTATTGGCATGTGTGGCGATGGCACCAATGATGCCCCGGCATTAAAGCGCGCCGACGTTGGTTTTGCGATGGGCGATGGCACAGAAGTTTGCAAAGAATCTGGGGACATTATTATCACAGACAATAATTTTCTATCGATTGCAAAGTGTGTTTTGTTTGGGCGTACATTTGCTCATAATGTGATTAACTTTTTGAAATTTCAATTGCCGATTAATTTTTCGCTGGTGATTTTAAGCATCTTGTTTCCATTGATGTTTGGATTTGATGCATTCACTGCGGTTCAGATATTAATTGTAAATATTGTTATGGACAGTCTGAATTCATTGGCATTTGGTGGCGAACCGCCACGCTTTGAATACATGTCAGAACCTGCCCAGGGCAAATATTCGCCACTGTTGTCACGTGCTGTTCTTTCTCAGGTTGCCTGGACGACGATTGGTTTTATATGTGTGTTTGGTGTGCTGGCGATGCCGATGGTCAGAACAGTATTTCAAACCCCAGAATCATACATGTCAGCGCGATTTGCATTACTAGTAATTATGTCAGTAATGAATGGGTTCTGTGTTCGTGTTGACGGGTTTAACATATTCCATCGCCTGCGCACAAACCCAATGTTTTTGGCGGTGGCATTTGGTGTTATTGCGTGTACTGTGCTGTGTGTATCATTTGGTGGCGCAGTATTGCAGTTATCACCATTGGACGCGTACCAGTGGTTGATAATACTGTGTCTGTCGCTGTTAATTATTCCGATAAACTTTGTGCGCATGATATTTCGCCAGGCGTAAAAAAAATCCCGCTTTTGCGGGATTTTTATACAAATTTTTCAGGCACTAAATTACATATATTTTTCCACAATCTGCGAAACAGTCCTGTGTCTGGGGCGTATTTATATTGTCTGGGCTTATCATCACCGGGTCGACTGCCGGTCCAGATTGGTTTTTCGTTATTATCCAGGGTCACGCGCCACGCAGTTTTTGTATCTTGGATTATCATTTTTCTTAATTTATTTGCGAAATCTCGGCTTTCAAATATTGCGACATTTTCAGTATTGTAATACGCGCTGCGCGGGTCCAGATTAAAACTGCCAATCCACGAGATATCATCGTCAAAAACCATTGTTTTGCTGTGCAGCACCGAAAAGCTGGAACGTTTCCGTTCACGGTCATGTTCTTTGCCACGCAGGTTTTCGGCAGAAACCATAAATTCGTAAACATCGGCCCCAGATTCTATAAGTTGCTTTCTGTATTTTTCCCACTTTGCATAAACGGTCGGGGCATTAGTCGACGCCAAAGAATTTGTCACGATTGTAATATGCACACCGGAATTTTCTTCGTTCAGCATATGCTCTAACCCGCCTTGTCCTGGCACAAAGTATGCAGCTGACATATAAACTGAATTTTTTGTTTTTTTCCACAGGTGTTGCAATGCCCGAACAATATCGCCACGATAAGCTTCTTTGTCTTCCATTGTCATTTCGACTTTTTCTGGTGGGTCGGCCAAGAATTTTCCGTGTCCCCAACTGAAATCGAATTGTTTTTGTTTGAATTCACGTATGGCCATATTGATAATATTGTTATAATTTTTCATATTTTCTGTTGTATTCCGTTCGATTAATGCGAACGATTTTTCCAATCGTTTCAAGGCCTTTCTAGATTTTGCCTTTGGGAACACCGAAGCGGGAATCGACAGATGATGGTTCCAGTATTCATCGAAACTTTTTGTGGCAAATCGTGTCATATCACCGATAAACAGCACATCTGTATCTGAAAAGTTCGAAGCGGTTTCCGGATAGAAATAATTACTGCCCACATTTCGTCCGCCTGTGATATATGCGATATTATCTACGATAAACAATTTGTTGTGCATACGCGAATTCAGCCGGTTAAAATCGGTCAAGAACTGTGGATAGTACAACAGTTTCGAACGGTTTCCAACTGTATTAAACACCTTGACTTCTATATTAGGGTGTTGGTTCAACAGCATAACATCCACGATATCAGATTTTGTTCCATAATCGTCCAACAGTATTCGCACCTTGACCCCACGATCGGCTGCATTTTTCAGTTCTGCGATTAAAACCTTGGATGTAAAATCGTTACTATAGATATACGTTTGCAAATCAATAGTTTTCGTTGCCATACGTGCAAAGGCCGAACGAATAATAAATGCGGACAATCCGTCTTCGATTAATGTTGCCCCCGACACATTTTTTTGTGCATTCAGTTGCTGGGCATAGCATTGTGCGATTGGTGTATCATATGGATTGTATTCAAAATCTATTGTTTTTATTTTTTTTGCATAGTCATTTAATCGTGCATCATGTGTTGTTGTGGGAACGGTAGTACAGCCCATCAGTGGTAACGACAGAACCCAAACAGAAAAATTTTTTAACATTGACACTGTCCCAAGGCCTCTTTTTTTGGTGATTATAAACCAAGCATAACACACCCGCAACAAAAATTCATTATATTTTTTAATGAATCAGGATTATATTCACAAACGCATTAAAGCAAACGATTGATAAAAACGTTTCACAATTGTTAAAGGATTGTCGTTGCGCGAAACGCAACAACCACAGAAAAAAGCATTCAGAAAAAGGAAACAAGACATATTATGTAATTTTATATTTGCAATATATTTTGTAATGTGATAAAATCGCAAGTAATGGAAGGGAAGGATTTGCAATGAAAAGATTTGTTGCCGTGCTTAGTGGTCTGTTGGTGTTGCCCGCATTTGCCGAGGTTGCGCCCGTTTACTACGATGAATTAATCGAGTATTCTGGTGATACTGCACCCGCAGAAGAAGCGACTGAAACCGTAACTAAAACAGTTGCGTCATCTGTACCAGCGACTGTGTCGGCGAATAATTTGCGCACAGTTAATCGTAATATATCGCGTGCAACGCCTGCGGCGGCTGCAACCAAAACCGGTGCGACGCGTTCTGCGTCTGGGCGTACTGCGGTGACGAATCGGTCTGCGGCCAACGGTGCGGTGGTTGCGCGTACTGCTGCTACGGCTCGTACGGCGACTCCGTCTCGTGTTTCTGCGCGTGCTGTGCGTACTGCCGCAAACGGCAGCCAACAAATCGCAACTGCGCGTCGTGCTATGCAGGGTGATCAGGGAAAAACGACAACTCGCACATCGATTGTTCAAACGGATACGGTTAATACACCGTTGTACACGGGTCGTGTGGCTACACGCGCCAGTGCGGTTCGTGCCCGTATACCAGCTTTGGCGTCAATCGCGGCCAGTACGGACACTTCAACTGCTGTGACTACCCAGTCTTTGGATGAATTGGCCCAGGTGACCGATTTTTGCAAGGCGCAGTATATGTCCTGTATGGATAATTTCTGTAATGTCTTGGATGATAATCAGGGACGTTGTTCTTGTTCCAAGAATATTAAAAACTATGCCAAAACAGAAGAAGCGTTAAAGGCTGCAACCGAAGCGTTACAGGATGTGGCCCAGCAAATTCGTTATATTGGCCTTAGTGCGGATGATATTGAAACATTGTTCACCCAGACCGAGGCTGAAATGCAAATGCAGTCCAGTCAGGATAATACCCAACTGAAAAACGATTTAGACAGAATCAAAAATTTGATTGTTGATGTTAAAACGGGCAGTGCGTCCGCCGTAACTGACAGCGCCATGGGCTTTGATTTGTCGGGGCTGTTGGATTTCAATATTGACAGCACTGGCTTTGATTTAACAACATTGTTTGGTTCGTCCAGCGCGAACACATCGTCCATCAGCAACCAACGTGGCGAAGCGTTGTATAAAACGGCTGCTGCCCGTTGCAAGGTTGCGGTATTAAACGATTGTGCGGCCCAGGGTGTTGACATTGCTGTTATTTCGAATTCCTATGATTTGGAAATTGATAAACAGTGTGTTGCATATGAACGCGAATTGTCAGACGCAAACGACCAGATGAGCAATACTGTCCGCAACGCAAAAAGTGTCTTGCAACGTGCGCGCTTGCTGGTTGCCCAGGATAAAAATTCCTATGACCTGCGTGGTTGTATCAATGCGCTTGATTCCTGTATGCAGGATGATTATGTCTGTGGTGCGGATTATGAATACTGTCTGGATCCAACCGGCAAATATATCATTGACGGTGAAATCGTAGTGGGTTCAACCCCAGGGTATGTTCCTGCTGAAACTGAAACTACTATACCCGGCCCCGAAGCACTACGTAACAAGGATACCTTGTATGGCACATGGTATTATGATAGTGATAAATATGCATGGGCAGATTCAAGAGATGGCGGCACTTTGACGGCATATATTACTAAAACGCTTAGTGAGGTCGACCTAGAAGAACCGGACGATAACGCGCATATAATGACAGATTTCTTGTTGCATAAAATCGGTTATAATGAAAATGGCAAGAACTATGGTATGTGCATCTCTGTCCTGAATAAATGCCAGGATTATACATACCAGGGTCCCCTAAATGCCAGAAAATATAATCCACAAAATGATGTTATCAAGGAATATCTGCAACGCACCTTGGTCAAAATCAAGTCAGCCCAGGACCAGGTGATAACAGATTATGCGGAAAATTGTATTTCTGATGTGACCTCTTGCTTGACATCAAATAATTATGTGCAGGGGAACGAGCTTCGCAACAACGTTGCAATAAATGCCTGTCGTGCCCAGATTATGACATGTATGTCAGTAAACGGTGATATAACCAGTACGCCAACGCCAACTCAAATTCAAACCTGGGTTGCCAATATGCTTGCTGCATATGGTGAAACCAACGACACGGGGGCATCTGATTCGGACTCCTCCAACGACAACACCAACGACACGGGGTCATCTGGTCAGGGCTCTTCCACCGGCAGTACCACCACGGGGACTCAATCTTCCTGTGCATACTGTTGCAATTTATACAATGGGCAACTCTTCCGTGATGATGAAGGTAATGAGCTGTGCACGAATACAAATCCAGCAAATATGTGCGACGATTTTTGCAGTACACAACAATCATCACAAACAACATCGGATTAATACGCAAAACAATCCCCCATCCGGGGGATTTTTAATTCCCCCTTTTTTGTCATCCCGCGGCTCTTTGCACTTTGCTCTTTGCACGCATTACCTGCCCCCCCGTGTGGGGCGGGCGGAATTCCCGACAATTTATTGGCGTTGGAATTCCGGGGTGGGGGGTGTTAGTTATATAAATAAAAATTTACCTTAAGTATCATGACTTGTACCACGAAGCCTTGGCGCAGTGGGATTCCGCCACTAGCCACTTGCACTTACACTAACCACTAAGCATTGCTCTTTGCTCATTGAAAAAAATCCCCCACCCCGGAATTCCAACGCCAATAAATTGTCGGGAATTCCGCCCGCCCCACACGGGGGGGCAGGTAATGGTGTTTAATTTCTAAAAATTAATATCTTAACTAAACTTTTATATACCTTAAGTATCATGACTTGTCCCACGAAGCCTTGGCGCAGTGGGATTCCGCCACTAACCACTTGCACTTACACTAACCACTAAAAAATCCCCGCAATGGCGGGGATTATTGTGCGATTTTATGTCGAATCTCGCGTATGCGTGCCAATATTTCTTTCATGTCAGATTCGGTCGCGATGGGGGCAGGGCGGCTATGCACTTCGTCCGCCAGGACAATACACAATGTTGCCAACAGTGAATTTTCAGGCAACGGACCAATCTTGTCCAGTATCTGGCGCGCCCGCGCATCAACCATTTTCCCCAGCTCAATCAATCGAGCTTCCTGTCCGTCTTCGCACCCCATCGGATAGTTTTTATTTACAATCGGTATCGAAACGACACTCATTTCCTTAGTTCCCTTAGAATAGATACAGATTTGTCAATCATATCGACCGCGCGTGCGTTTTTGTCCCGCAGACTGCGCACCTGTTCGGTCAGGATTGCAACCTCTAAATCAGTTTGTTTGCCCGCATGAATCGCGGTGCCACGCAATTTTGCAGCGGCCTCGTCCAATTTGGTCAATTCTTGAAAAATTTGTTGTTTTATGTCTGACATATTTTTAGTTTAAGATATTTTTTATATGCGTTCAACCCTAAAATGTGATATAATACAGACGTATATTGTGGGGGATGAATTAATGAAGACAAAAATAATCTATATTTCCGGTAACGAAGTGTTTGAAATGTCTGAAATTCGCGCGGCTTTTGATTCTGTGCGCGTCGCGTTGGGATTGGACGACGATACGATTTTGTTTGGCGTGCCCGTCGATTGTGACAACGCATTGTCAAATACAGATGCTGCACCAATCACAGAAATATCGGCCACAGAACCGGTAATCAACCCTGTTGCCACACCCGTCACAGAATCGGTAATTGAACCTGTGACTGCGGTAATTGAACCCGTGACCGAAGCAGTTCAGGAAATTCAGCCCACCACCACAGAACCTGTTGTGCCTATTTTATCGATTTTGTCTGCCCAAGAAGGGGACGCCACCGAACCAACTGTCAAGCCTGCTGATACCCAAGAATCAACCACAGAACCTGTTGTTGAAAATGTTGCAGAAACTGCAATAATATCGGATGTCAATGTTAACCTGGAATTGGCAACTGTTATTGACCAAGACGATGAAGCAGCGGTCGAAACAATTACTATTGGCGATATGATAACAGATGACGCACCAATTCCCCAGATGGAAAAAACATTGGAAGAATTACTGGAAACAATGGCGCCTTTGCGCGAAGATGTGCATCCTGTTGTCGCAGAACACGAAGTTACTGATAATGTTTTTAAAGGGGATGATACCGATGCAACTTTGGCGCAATTGGCAACCGAATTTGTTGATAACCAGGATAAAATTCCATCTGCTGCGCGTACATCTAATACAAGCAAAATCGGGAAATTAAAAAATATTCTGCCATTTAAAAAGGCCAAGCGCGATGATAGCGGCTCGATGGGCGATTTGTTTGGCTGGGCCGGTATTGCCGCCAACGACGAGGATTTTTCCATTCCGGGCTTTTTTACACCCGCCACGTCAAAAAAACAGGGTGCATAATGCATTGATATGAATACGGACACAATAACGTTATTGCTGACAAATTCTGGGTTTCACAATGTGCTTGTGGACCCTGATTTTGTATATATGGAAGACCCATCGTGTATCCTGCGCTCGTTTGATACGTTTACACAGTACGCATGGTTTGCGATTGTAATTCTGACCGGATTATTGCTGACCGGTTGGGCGATATCCATGATTCGTGGCGCAAAAAATGATTTGCTTGTAAATATGCGTAATTTGGTTATTATTTTCGGTACATTGTCGATTGCCAAACCAATTATTAATGTTATCTATGGCGATGATTTATTTGCCCGTGGTTGCAAAACTATCTCGGTTTCAATGGCGGAAATGAATCGCCTGTTGCAGGCACGCGGTGCCAGGCTTGGGCCAAGTGGTAATAATGAATCTTATGAAATAATGAATATCTATGATTCTGGTGCAATATATTCAGATGCAGAATTTTCTGCATACGATAATGCCGGCGCAACAGATGTCAATCCAGTCGCCACCGACGTATCGGCGCCATCAACAGGTTATCGCAGTGCAACCGCGGTGGGTTATGATGTGATTGTGGTCGATGCCGATGGTAATCGGTACAAACGTTCGGGTGGCACGCGTGCGTGGCGCAACAATAATCCCGGTAATATTCGTCCTGGGAAATTTTCTCGTTCGGCCGGTGCAATTGGTTCCGCAGGCGGCTTTGCCGTGTTCCCAGACGAACAAACTGGTATGCAAGCAATAAGTAAATTGTTGCAGACCGACAGTTATATAAACTTGACGGTCGCGGGCGCAATTGCCCGGTGGGCACCACCGACTGAAAACAATACGGCCGGGTACCAGCGTCGTGTTGCCCAGTTGACAGGTTTATCAATTAAACGTAAAATTTCTGAACTAAGTGCCGATGAATTAAAACGGGTGGCCAACGCCATCAGAACAATCGAGGGCTGGACCCCCGGCCATGTCACAAAAATATAACCCAAAGGATGAACTATGCGCAGCACAGGTGATAAAATTTTAATTGGTATCTTGATTGTATTGGTGTTGGTTGTAGGGGGATGGTTGATATTTATGCGGTCGGGCCAAGAAGCTACACAATCGATACCTGAATCTGTCGAACCTGCACAGATTGCAATTGACGCAGAACCTGTTTCAGGCGAAAAATATGTCGGTTTTTCAGATGGTCTTGGCACACCCGATGAAACAAGCAGGGGTGAATTGGATGAATTTGGCGCGGGAATAGACAGCGTTGAAAAATTTCGCCGTGATATTAATAATGATGGTGTATCTGATTTAATTACGCGCACTCACGTTGCAACCGGAACCGCGCATGATTACCATGAATATAAAATAGAAATGAATGTTGGCGGCAAAATGGTTGATATTACCCCAGATGGTTTCAGAACAACACATGGTGCGGAATGCGCATTGCGTCTGATTCAGTTTCATTTTAAACCAACCTTTGGTGCAACAATTATTTCGCGTCCGTTCGAAGATACCTGGAATACACCATCAATTGCGTCCAGAACACAATACCGTTTAAGCGCCAATAAAATCACAGCTGGTGCACCAGAAAAACTAAGCCGTATTTGTGATGTAGCAGAATTATTCTAGGAAACAGGCTTGTTGGTCGATCTGCTTAAAAGTTGTTCCGCACGTACAGAATGTACAATTCCACCAGCCACTACAAAATGGTCATACAATTCTATGTTGCATATCTCTAGTAAATATTCCAATTTTGTTGTCAGCATAATATCAATGGACGAAAACGTATTATCAGTTGACGGATGATTGTGCAACAAAACAACGCTTTTTATATTGTGTTTAAGCGCATATTCCATAATCTTTTCAACATATACATTAGATGATTCGGCGGAACCTTGGCTGTGGACTTCGTGTTTTTGCAAACAAAAATTTGCGTCTAGATACAGTACATGAAACTCTTCGGTTTTTAATTCCGACATTTTCATTCTGCAATAATCAATCAGTGTATCATGGTTCATATATATTGAACCTTCTTTCAGTTTCTTTTCGTGGCTTATACAAATCAAACTGTGCACCAATTTAATCAAAATCGCAGTCGAACGACCAATACCATCAACCGCCATCAAATCATCAATATGTGCATTTAATACATAGTATACATTTCCAAAATGCTGAATTAATTTTCGGGCCAGCGGTCTGACATCACGTCGTGGAATCGCATAGCCCAACAACAGTTCCAGCTGTTCATATTCAACCAGTTTCTTGTCCAGAAACTTTTCTTTTAATCGTTCGCGGTGTCCCGCATGAAACAGTTCATCTGGCTTTGGCATATTGAATATCAGACCATTTTTTCTGTGAAAACAATTGCGCCGTCTTCGGTAATTCCAATAGTATGTTCCCACTGGGCTGACAGCCCGCCATCCACCGTTCGTGCCGTCCAACCATCTGCATCTATTTTGCAGTCTGGTGACCCTGTATTAATCATCGGTTCAATTGTAAAAACTAATCCTGGTACCATTTTTACATTATCCCATCTTTTGTCATAGAAATGATATATTTGCGGGTCGTCGTGCATAACCTTGCCAATGCCATGCCCCACAAAGTCACGGGAAATAGAAAAACCATGCGGATTGACAACCTCTTCAATTGTTTTGCCTATCTCGGACAGTGGAACGCCCGGCGCACAGATTGAAATCGCAGCGTTTAAGGCGTCCTGGCACACCTGAACCAGTTTACGTGCCTGTGGTTTTACGTTTCCAATCATAAACATGCGTGATGCGTCCCCGTGAAATCCTTTGTATTCAGCGGTCAAGTCTATATTTACGATATCACCATCCTTCAAGATTACTTCATCGCTGGGGATTCCATGTACAATAACATCATTAACAGATGTGCAAATATGCTTTGGATATCCCTGATACCCCAAATCGGACGAACGCGCCCCATTGTCCTTTAAAAACTGTGCAACCATTCTATCGATTTCCCCAGTGGAAATTCCCGCCCGAACATAAGGTGAAATAAAATCGAAACAACGCGCTACGATATCACCCACCGCGCGTAATCTTTTGAAATCTTTTGGTGCGTATACAGATGCTAACATTTTTTCAGTTCCTTCGTTTAATTGCCAGTTTCGCCGCCCGGGCACATAATTTTAATGCAAAGTCACGCAGTAAAACCTCGCCCGGCATACCAGTTGTACGCAACTGACGTTCCAGTTCGTTCAGGCGAATCAATACGCCAGTAATTTCCGCGTCAGACCAAATTTTCATTGCCTGTTTGAATTTATCTTCCACCTTCCAGAACAGGCGGGGCAGTTGTCCATCTATGACTGCGGTCTGTAGTTTTTTGAAATGTCCATTTAACATGCGTATCAGCATATTTGGTTCCTTGTTATCATACAGCAATCTGTCCAATGCCAGCATTGTCTGCTGAATATGACCTGCAGTCAGCGAGTACAAAAAGTCATCAATATCCGCCGCCCCTGTATCGGGCAAACACTTTTCCACATCAGCCAGTTCAACAATCCGCTTGTCATCGACATACAGCGCAATCTTGGTCAGAAAACCACGTGTAATTCCACGGTCGCCCCCCAGATGGGTTGTCATATATGTCATGGCATCTGGCGTAATTTGCTGAATCCCGGCTGCTGCCGATAATTCATTACGTATCAGGTTCGCCAATGTACGTGCATCGTCCGTATAGCATGCCAATGCAGCCATATTTTGGCCCCCCTCGAACAACAGGCGCAATCCGCCACCCGCTCGCAGATCGCCCCCCGTTACAATTACAGTTGCGCACAGGCCTGGATGCTCAACCAATTCTGCCACCTGTTTTGCGCATGCATCGCCCGCACTAGAAATAATCACCATCTTGTGTCCGCCAAACATAGAAGGGGTGCAGGCTTCGGCAAACAGGGCATCTTGCTTTTCGCGCAACTCATCAGAATCCAGCGCGAACAAATTGTCTTTTTCTATCCCCAGTTTTTCAATCGCTAAATCGCAGTATTCGTCAATCTGACCGGCGTCTGGCCCATAAATCAATACCGCACGGACTTTATCAATTCCGCCTTTGAAGTCAGCGTCTTTCCATTTCATTATCTAGCATCCGTATCTTTATCAGTCTGTGAATATTTATGTGTTTCTGTGATTGCGCGCGCACCAATCTTTTCCGCCAGAACATTTATAGTATTTTTAACAGCGTTATTATACGAAGCATTAGATGCAACCAAATACCGCACAAATGTGTATGATTCTGCTGCGCGTTCTGTGCCGGTTGCGATTTGTTTGCCATTGTGTGTCAACACATATGTCGCAGTCAGTGACACTTCCTGCCAGGTGGCATCACCCGTTTGTTCCAACGCTTTGTATTGAGTATTAGGCGTGTCCAGGTTAACAGTCAGTTTATATGCGGCGTCTGCCCCATGCTGACCGCCAAACTTTGCCCACAGGGCATTACGTAATTCGATTCCATTGATACCACTGATTGGTTCCACATAAATATCAGTATCCTGTCCTGAAAACATAGGCTTAAAGCCACATGCCGTCGCCATTACCAATATCGCAAGCAATAAAAATTTTTTCATGCCCGTACCCATTTCCTGTTGCAATTTATTTGTATATTACCTAGACTTTTCATAAATCGCAAGGGGGAATAATGAATATTTTTATCATGATTTTGGTTGCTTTATTCATGGCTGGCTATTATCTGATTGGTTCCCCAAATCAAACTGTGGTCCAGCATGATACAGAATACGCGGTTTCGCGTTCTGATTTGCGTTCTGTTGCCCAGTGCGCAACGGCATTGCATAATGCCCAAATTAACGGCACGGAATTTGTTGATATCTGTACAGAACAAAACGGTATAACCAGTGATTTTATTTGTCTAGATGGCAGATTAAAGGTAACCAAGTGTGAAGTCGGGAACAGTAAAAAGCCTGCATTTAATTATGTAGTAACGGTCAGCAATCCAATAGCGCCCTCTAATCAAAATGCAATGATGGAAATTCTGGAAACACATTATTCCGAGTCAGGCACATTCGGCATATTAAATGGGGGAATGATAATGTCTGGCGGTTCGTCGATGCGTCGTCAGGTTCCGGTGGAAATTATTAATAATCTGGGGTTGGTCGACGGTCAGTTGGTATATATGACTCAATTCGAATTTCCGGATGTGGGAACGGAATATGATTTAGCAACTGCACCTGATATTTTTTGTCCGGCAGGTTATACAAAAACATACCGTTTTGGTCGATGGCAATGTATAGGCTATAACCCCCAGACAGATTGTGGTGGCGATATGATATGGGATTCTGATTTATACGAGTGTGTACCCGATGAATCACGCAAACCATTGTGTGCTGATAACCAAACCGCAATTATTGTAGAAGGTATTTGGGAATGCTTGGATCCGTTCCCAGAAAAAAGTTGCCCCAGCAACATGGTTGCGCGTTTGAATTATAACACATTGGTATGGGAATGTGTTGTTGATCCGTCTGGCTCTGTTAATACCAAGAAATGCACACATCTGACATCTGGCGCGCCTTATGGTTCGGCGGGGGCGACATTGAGTGTTCCGCAAACTTCATGTACAGACTGTGAACGTCTAGTAGTTGACGCAGAAAGCTGTGTTTCAGCATGCGTTCCTGATCCAGAACGTTTGTTTGATGCGCGTTGTTATCCTGGGGCGGTTGCAGAATGTGATGGGCCGACACGTGCATTTTATTTTGGATTTCCGAATCGCGCATATCTTGAAATGGTTGAATCTGTTAACGGTGTAAATGTTCCGTTTGACAGGTCGCATTCTCAGAATCGTCGCTTTAATTGCCTGGATTGTGGCGCTTCGGAAATAGATAGGTCGCGTTCATTACCGCCATATGTTGCTGTGTGTAAATAAGCATAATAAAGTCTATTGACAATATTTGTTAAAATTTACTAATCTAAAACTAAGCGGGGGAATAAAGATATGACAAAACACTTTCATGGCGCACTTAATCGAATGGCTTTGTTCACTGCATTATTGGTTGCAGGGTTACTATATTTTTGGGCAGATTTCATGGCGATTTCGACTGCGAACATTTGGTTGAACGGTGTGATTATTGGCACTACCTTATTTGGTATTGGTTTGTGCTTTGTGTTGATGTTCAGGTTGCTGCCAGAATATAAATGGTTGCACGGCTATACGACCGGCCGTCGTCAATTGGAATTACCGCCACGCTTATTGCGTCCTGTGGCTCAAATGTTGTCGTCAAATCCGAAACGAATATCTGCAACAACCATGAACGGTTTTATGGATATGGTGGTAAATCGTTTCGAAGATTCTCGTGAATCGGTTCGCTATATAACAAACACATTAATATTTTTGGGGCTGCTGGGGACGTTTTGGGGATTGATTTTAACGGTTGGTGGTTTTGCGGAATTAATTGGAAATTTGAATTTTTCTGACGAGGCTGTCTTGCAGTCGATGCAGTCGGGATTGTCACGTCCCCTGGCGGGCATGGCCACAGCATTCACCAGTTCTTTGCTGGGACTGGGGGGCAGTTTGGCAATAGGCTTTTTAGGGTTGCAGGTTCAGGCGGCACAAAATGCAATATATCAAGAACTGGAAGATTGTCTGGCATCACATGCGCATATCACGGCGACAGATACTGTGGCAAAGATGCTGCCGAAAATAAATCTGGCAACACGCGAATTAACAAAAAGTGTACAATCGTTGGAACAAACGGTTTCAGGCATATAAAACAATACAAGAGAGAGCAGACAAATGATGAACATTCGTTATCGCACATCAACAAACGCATGGCCGGGCTTCGTAGATTTATTTTCGAATCTGGTTATAATTTTAATATTTCTGATGATTGTCTTTGTGTTTTTGTGGACCACCACCAGTGTTTTTAACAAAGCAACAGGAACCAAGGCTGTGGCAGAATTGCGCTCTACAAATGCCGAGCAGGCACAGACCATTGAACAAATGTTCCTGGACGAGCAAGAAGCCAAGCATTTGTTAATACTGGCGCGCGACCAACTGGAAGAATTGGAACGTTCCAACACCAATCTTAATAACGAACTAAACGAGCTTGATTCAAGTGTGTCGGAACTGGTCACCGCATACGAGGCCAAGGTACTGGAACTTCAAAATCATGGCAATGAACTGCAAGAACAGGTAGCCAGCCTGAACAACCAACTAAATCAGGCCACGCTGGACAAGGAAAAGATGGCCACATTGGAACAGGAACGCAAACAATTGCAAGAAGATATGGAATCTCAACGCGCGAATCTGGCGGAACAATTGGCAAAATTGCAATCTGCGCTGGACGCTTCCGAAGAAAAAGCTCATGCCCAGGAAATTGAATATGTTGAAATGTCAACGCGCTTGAATCGTGCCCTGGCGGACAAGGTTGCGGAACTTAAAGATGTATCGCAATACCAATCTGAATTTTACAAATCGGTAAAACTGGCCCTGGGTGACAGTTCGTCAATCAAGATTGATGGTGACAGATTTATCGTAAACAGTGATATCTTATTCCCCAGCGGTTCATACAAATTATCCGCGGATGGTAAAAAGCAATTGCATTTAATTGCAGATGTCATCCAAGACATAGAAGAAAAAATCCCAGCAGACATAAATTGGATTATCCGTGTCGATGGACACACTGATAAAAAACAAGTTATATTCGGCACTCATGGATATAAGAACAATACAGAATTATCCTTGTTGCGTGCAACGGCCGTTGTGAACGAATTAGTAAATGCGGGTGTATCCAAACACCGTTTGGTTCCCAGTGGTTTTGGTGACATGTACCCAGTTGCATCGGGCAGCTCGCCGTCAGAGTTACAACAAAACCGTCGCATAGAATTACAGTTAACCAATCGATAAAATAACCCGCCGTTGGCGGGATTTTTATTGGCAATATTCCTTGACTATATCGGCAACATGAATCCCTTGTGCCAATTTCCGTGCATTTGGCACCGCACACGGGTCACAATCTTGTCTGATTTCTCCGACGTTGCAAACAAAAGCCACATCCTGACAAATTCCATATGTCTGTGCCGGAATCACCTGGTTCATATAGTTTTCAGCAATGTCCCAGTATTTTTGAGGCACTGCATTAGGGTCGTATTCCCACATGTGCGCCACTGTGCTGCGCGCGCGTTGAACGCATGGATATGAATTTTTGACATGAATGACACTTGTTGTATTACCAGATGAATTCGGATTATTGTTTTTTATAAGTGTCCATGCAACCAGCGATATGCACCCAACAACAACTAAAAATAATAAAATATAATGCGCTATACCAACCGCGCTGGTATCAGTTTTGAAATTTTTTGCCATATTTATCATCCTTGATTTTTTATTATTTTATCACAGACGTATATGACAAAACACGTGTTTGTATTCCCAATAAAGTATATTTATTTAATTTTAATCGGCCAAAAATTCGCAAATATTATTTGTAAAATTTTCTATTTCGCCTTTCCAATCATATGAAGTATCAATGAAACGGATTTTGTGCTTTTGGCATTGTTTTTGATAATCCTTACTTAGTTCTATTAAATAGTGTATACGTTTTCTTAAATCTTGGTCATTCAAAGAGTTTGTTGATGTTTTCTGGTCATATTTGCGAATATTAGCACATTTATCTTCTATTGAAATATTGGGATATCCGACCACTACAATTTTGAATTTATTCCTGTCAAACATCGTCACCGCTTGTTCCGGTGCTATATACGCCCCTTCAAAAACTACAATAGAAGTTTGGGCCGTTTCAGCCAAAAATCTGCCGATAAAATTAACAAAATTCTGGCGTAATTGCCGTTTTGATTGGGCGCGCATCTTTGGAAAAATGTGACGCAGGGGTCGCAACAACAGTTTGTACAGATTGTATCCACCGCGTTCTGCGGTTAAACCGCCCATGATCGCATCCGCGTTTATCAAAGACAGTGCATTTCCTGTTTCAGACAATTTTTTTGCTATATTTGTTGCCAGTGTAGATTTGCCAGCACGTGGAACACCCAAAATAATTAAACTTTTCATTTTTTTTCCCTGCTATGCGGAAATACTAGAACAAAAAAATGTATTTGTAAAGTTAAACCAGGACGCCTGTCCTGTGGACGCGAAACATGGCGATATACATTCCAGATACAAAAACACGATTAAAAGGATTCTGTTATCCCATCGGCAATCATTTTTGCCGCATTCGTACCCCCAGGCAACCACAATTTATCGGCTGATTCCAGTGTTGCAATCATTTTGTCGCGTTTAGAAGGTATGCTTAATTGCTGGACAGCGTCCATTATATTGTCTATTGTCGCAGCAGACCCCAGAAATTCTGGAAACACAGTGCGATTTAATAAAATATTAACCAAAGACACCCATTTTATATTAACCAATAAACGGGCAATTATTGTTGTAACGGCATTCATTCGATAAACCACAATTGTTGGCACATGCAACATGGCAAGTTCAGCAGAAACAGTACCACTGGCCACAATTGCAATGTATGTTTTGGCGTACAGTTCATATCGCTGATTTGCCGACACCAGCGTCGGTTTTACATGCCAATGTGCCGTTTCGTTTCGAATGTATTCAGCAGTTGTTTCAACGGTTGGGATTACAAATTCATATCCCATATACCCATCGCGCGTCATTCTTTCCGCCACATTGCGCATCAATGGCAACAGTTTTTTTACCTCGGACATTCTGCTGCCAGGAACCAACGTGATGATTTTTTTCTCGGTTTTTTTAATTTTTTTATGCTTGCCAATTAAATCATCAGCAACAGGATGCCCGACTGCAACCGTTTTCAGACCGTGGCGGGTAAAATACGGAACTTCGAAATCGAAAAATGCATACAGTTTGTCAAAAATTTTAGCATATTTTTTCGCGCGTCCTGGTCGCCAGGCCCACACCTGGGGCGCGACAACGTGATGGAATTTCAAACCATTCGCAATCAGTTTTTGTCCCGCTGGCGATTTTCTAATCTGTTTAATAACGCTTTTTGCAAATCCAGGCGCATCAATTGACACAACAACATCAGGTTTTGATTCAATAATCGCATTTACAGTTTGCTTTATTCGATGTGTTAATGTACGCGCGTGTGCCAAAACCTCGACTATGCCCATTACTGCCAAATCCGACATTGGGAACAAAGACTTTAATCCGGCTGCCTGCATATTTTCGCCACCAATGCCGATAAATTCCACACCGTCCATCTGGGACATAATGCGTCCGCCCAGAACATCGCCCGATACTTCGCCAGCAATAATAAATACGGTTTGTTTTTTATTCTGCATTTCTAGATGTGCCAATACCACGCTTGGATCGATTTTCGATAAAGTCAATAGCATCCATTGCGTATTTGTTATTCTTTACTTCTTTTCTGATCTTGGCCAGGCGATCCGACACAGTACCTTCGCCGTCGCGGAATACCGCAGAATACACAGAATGGATTGCATGCATATCTTCGTTTGTAAAACCGTGTCGCATTAAACCAACGCGGTTGATGGTGCGGTAAACTGCACGTGGACTGCCATCATAAATGGCATATGGCAACACATCATTACCGACACCTGACATACCGCCTATAAATGCGTTGCGACCAATGCGCGCAAACTGCAGAACCATGGTGCCGCCACTTATAATCGCGAAATCTTCAACCTCGACATGGCCGGCCAATTGCACCAAATTTGACATAACAACACTGTTGCCAACGCGACAATCGTGTGCTACGTGTGCATTAACCATAATCTGACAATCGTCGCCAATCACAGTGCCGTCAGATGCAGGCGTGCCAGAATGAATGGTTGCATATTCGCGAATCTTGCAACGCTTGCCAATGCGAACACCAGTCATCGAGGCTTCGTCCTGCCATTTCAAATCTTGGCTCATTACGCCAACAACGGCAAAAGGATAAATAATAGAATCATCACCAATTGATGTCTTGCCATCAATAACAACATTCGAAACCAATTCAACACGATCGCCCAAGACCACATTCCCGCCCACAATACAATACGGGCCAATCTTGCAATCTGCGCCCAATTTCGCGCCAGGATGGATAATTGCTGTTGGATGTATAACCATAATAAAACCCATTTTTAAGTGTTAACAGGCTAAATGGTATACCAGATTGATACAAATTGTTATTAAATAAATATAACCAATTATAACAATCGCTTGCTTTCAGTCCAAAAGTTTAAAGCGCCTGTATTTACCCAATACAAAACACCAATGGCAGTGATAACAGGCATGACAGTAATTGCACCAAATGTCATCATTGATATCGCGAACGTTTTATCGCCCAACGTCAGATTCACAGAATCTGTGTGCCATACCGACATAGCAACAGATAAAAATACTGCAATCATTGTCCCGATAAATACGGGGACTGCTTCGGTCAATATAAACAGCGCAATACCCAATACACACACAACGCGCATCAGCCATTTTAGTTTAACATATATGCCATGACGGATTCTGTTGCATGGATTTATGTTCTGGACCGCAATTGTTGTCATGCACGCGCACCCCAGAATCAATATCGCCAGTAAATGTACAGCCGTCAGATTGCCCAACTGTCCAAATCTAAAAAATTCTGGTTGCATCAAAATAGCGATTACGGTCATCATCATAATCAACACCAATCCACTGAACGGGCGCATCTGACCACGTGCAAATCGCCCCAGCGTAACCCCCAGTCCAAAAGCACTTATCTGCAACAATGGCCCCCACCACACATGTGTATCAGACAATCCGACCGCGATAATAATCGCTGCCAACAAAAACCACCTCCACCTGCCAGAATATTGTAAAGCATATTCGCGCAGATGCGATGATACAAACAATGATGTTAAAAATAAAATTGTTGCCGTCATCATCGGCAGAACGGACAAAGTGTCACGCAGAACCTCATAGTTCCCGCCAAACAATACAGCCCACGCACATGTCAGTCCAGCAACCCATGCGCAACAATTGCGTAAAATATTGTTCTTGTTCCAGCCAATGCGCCCCATAATAGCGTCGGCGCCCCAATACACAACAACAAACAAAGGCAATGCCAAAACAGACCACCACAAAAACGCAGGTGCCCACAATGCCGCATTATTAAATGCGCTGATGGCACTTTTTACAATCACAAAATCATCCAACATAAACTTGCCTTTTATTTTTGTTGTTCTATTATAAATGCAGATGGGCATAAAACAAGAAATTTTTACATTGATGGGTGGACGTATTAAAATGCGTCGCGGTTTGTATAATCCAACATCAGATGCTGTCTGGTTGGCGGCGTTTGCGCCGTGTGGTGTAAAAAATGTATTAGATGTTGGTATTGGTACCGGGGGTGTGTCGCTGTGTTTATGGGCAAACAACCCAGGAATTCAAATAACAGGGATTGACATATCTGACGATATGCTGGATACGTGTCGCAAAAACGCAGAATTAAATGGTGTAAATATAAATCTGATAAACGCGGACATAGGCACATGGCGTACAAATCAGACATTTGATTTAGTTATAACCAATCCGCCTTATTTCAGGGGTACACCCGCCAAACATAATGCGCATCATAATGCGGATTTGAAAACATGGGTGGCGCGATGTATTGCGCGCGTGCGACCAATGGGGACGTTTTGTATTATTACAGATGCCACAACCATTTCCACGGTTGTTGCAGAAATGTCAAAAAAACTTGGCGACATAACAATATTGCCGCTGTTTGGGGCGCGCGACACAGCTGAACGTGTGCTGATATCGGGGCGACTGGGGTCGCGTGGCGTGTCAGTTTTGCATCGTGCCATGCCAATGAATTGTGCGCCTGTTTTGCGCGACGGCTTGACTATTGCAGATGCTTTGGCTAAACTATCTCAGAAATGATAAATTTTATAACACGATATTTTACATCTCTTTGGGCATTTATCACTTCTCCGTTTCGGGCTGTGTGGCGGGTAATTGTGCGCATTTTTCCACCGCGTGAATTTACGGTTATGGATACACCGCGTGGCAATGTTTACACATATGGGCAAAGCAGTTTTTGGCGTTTTGCACGATTTTGTGGTGCGGTTGGGCTGGTTGTATGGGCTGCGTGGTCAACTTATGTTTTTGTATATCACCGTCCTTTGTTGCAAAAGCGTACCGAGCAATTAGAAGAAGCTCGCGCCACACACACGCGCCACATGTCTGATTTGCAGACATATTTGACCAAGTATAATGATCTGGTCCGTGATTTGAATGTCATCGATGACAAGGTTTTGAATACAAAAAAATTGGACGAATCTGAAAAAGAAAAATTGATGAATTCTCGTATTAAGACGTGGGGAGAGCTGGATTTCTTGCGGACACGAATTGTTGAAATGTTGCGCGACGAGGATTTTTCACCTGAATACACGAAAATTTCGGAATTGTCGGCCGAATATGAATTAACCCGTGCCGAGAACGAGGATCTGAAACGTCGTAATGCACAGATGGTTGAAACGCTTTTACAAATAGCGGACGCAGACAATGTAATCGTTGATACTGTTTCCGCCTTGACCAAGGAAAATATTGAAGAATTGCAGAAAAACATCAAACGGATAAACAATACACTGTTGTCATTGGGGCTGGACCAGAACACGTTATTGCGCAATGCGAACAAGTATACTAACCCATTGGTTGGGGCGGCATTCAGTCCTATTGAATTCGACAAAGAATTGGATGAAAAATATCAAAGATTGGCCGATGGTTTGGAACGTTGGAATGGATTGCGTCGTTTGGATGAAATGCTGCCTTTGGGCAAACCTGTTAATTCTCGCATTACATCAAATTATGGCACGCGCCAAGACCCCTTTACTGGCAAACCCAAGAAACATCGTGGCATCGATTTTGCGGGGAAAATCGGAACAGAATTGTTGGCGGTTGCGCCTGGTCGTGTTGTATCAGCAGGCGAACGTGTTGGATATGGCACAACGGTTGAAATTGATCATGGTCTGGGCTTTACAACGCTTTATGCGCATCTGTCTCAGATTTTGGTATCACGTGGTGATTGGGTTCGCCCAGGTACGGTTATCGGGTTGGCTGGTTCATCTGGTCGATCGACCGGTCCACACTTGCATTATGAAATTCGGTACAAGGGTACCCCATTTGATCCAACCAAATTTATAAAGGATGAATAAACGATGCTGGCATTTACGAATTCTGCTGAAAAACAGTCACCGACAGTTATTGGCGCTGGGTGTAAACTGACGGGTGATATCAAAACCGACCACAATGTCCAAATCCATGGCGAGGTGACTGGGAACATTATTGCCGAAACAGTCGTCATAGGGCGCGGTGGTCGCGTAGTAGGCGAAATACGCACGTCGGTATTATTTTTGCACGGAGAATTGGAAGGGCCGGCAATTGTGAATACTGCCAATATTTTCAGTGCGGCAAAAATGAGTGGTACATTATCGTATCGCACACTGAATATTACAGGCAATACTGGTCTGGAATGTAAATTACAAAAGCGCAAGGACAAGGAAAAAAATGAATAAAACTGTATCAAAAGTATTTATAGCGTCCGATCATCGTGGCGTTGGTCTGAAATTATATTTAATCGAGATGTTGGCAGCCGCTGGCTATAACATGGTTAATCTGGGGGTGGACAATCCGAATGTATCAGTTGATTATCCGGATGTTGCTGTGGCTTTGGCGGACGCTATGCAAGATGTGCCGGATTCGCGTGGAATTATCATTTGCGGTACAGGCGCAGGTGTTATGATTGCTGCAAACAGATATCGTCACATTCGTGCATCTCGTTGTGACACGCCATCCCAGGCGCGCGCGGACCGTTTTCATGACGACACTAATGTTTTGGCATTGGCGGCCGATGATATTGATATCGAGGTTGCATTCCTGTGCGCCCAGACATTTTTGGAAAGTCCGTTTGATGCAATCGAACGTCGCGTTCGTCGTGTTGAAAAGATTTCATAAAAAAACGCCGTTTGGCGCATGTTGTGCGCGGTCAATGAATGTGAAGACGGTTGGGGACCAAAAAGTGGGTTATTGCCAGACAAGGAAATCTGACACCACTGCCACGACAAATGGTTCTGAAACAACATCTGGACAGGGTACAAGTTCGTCGGGCACGTCTGGCTTCGGATTCAATTGCTGGCGTTGTATTGGGTATTGTGGGCGTGTATTCGCATTCACAGTTCTTGATTTCTTTATTAGAATCATCGCACACACAACCCACAGCCGTTTAGCGTTTTTTATTTCTTGGTTGCAACACGCTTACGAAATTCGTTGCTGGGGCGAAACGTTGCGACCCGTCGTGCAGAAATTACAGCGCCTTCGCCTGTTTTTGGGTTACGCCCCATGCGCGCATTTTTATCCAAGATTTTGAAACTGCCAAAACCGGCGAATTTGACTTCTTCGCCATTGACCAATGCGTCACGAATTTCGTCAAATACGATATCGACCATCTTATAGGAATCAGCAGTTGTTAATCCGAAACGTTCACGCAATCTGTTTGCAAAATCACTTCTTGTTATTGTCGCCATTTTTTTCACCTTTGTTATTTTTAAACCCTTATCAAGGCGGCACCCCATGTCAGGCCACTGCCAAAAGCGGGGTACAAAATTAATTGCCCTTGCTTGATAATATTGTTATCGAATGCGTACGCCAGTGCCAAAACACCGGATGCGCCACTGGTATTTGCGTGTTTATCAACGGTCACCAGAATTTTATCCATTGGAAAATCCAGCTTTTCCGCACAGCTGATTATTATGCGCAGATTTGCCTGATGCGGGATAATCCAATCAATGTTTTCTGCGGTAATTCCAGCGTGCTGCATAATATATCGGGCCGCATCAGGCATACATTGAACGGCCTTTTTATATGTTTCTGGCCCATTCATAGCAATACGATGATCGTTGGTTCCATGCAGGCATTCAAAATCACGACCGTCCGCCATAACCACAGTATCAATAATCCCCGAATAACTGGACGAAGAATGTTCAAATATCAGCGCGCCCGCCCCATCGCCAAACAATACAGCGGTCGAGCGATCGCTCATATCAACAAAACGTGTCATTTTTTCTGCGCCAATTATCATAATGCGTTTGTGAATGCCGGCGGCAAAGAACGCGCGCGCGCAGTGCAGGGCATAAATATACCCCGTACAGGCCCCACGTACATCAAAAGCAGGCATTCCATTTGATGCGCCCAACCGTCCCAACACTTGAACCCCAACGGACGGAAAGTCCAGCTCGGGCGTTGTTGTTGCAACAATAACCAAATCGATATCGTTCACGGACAGCCCCGCATTTGTCAATGCGCGTGTCGCAGCAATAGTTGCCATGTCCACTACGGTTTCGTTGTCGGCAGCAAAATGTCGTTCGCGAATGCCGGTGCGTGTTGTAATCCACTGATCAGTAGTATCTATAATGCGCGCAAAGTCCGCATTAGTCATAATGCGTTCTGGTAAATACGAGCCGTATCCCACTAGTCTGCTGCCCATTATTTCTGTCTTCCTTGGTGTTATTTTTCGCAACGGCATTATACAAGTATGCATTGAAACATGCAATAAAAATTACACAGGATTTTTTTGCTTATGGGCTTTATCGTTTTTTATGGAGTTCCAGTTTTCGCTGTATGTCCAGAATGATTTCGTTCGCTTTTTTCAATTCTGCTTTATTTTCTTCTAAATCCTTTTGCAGCTTCAAGAGTTTGATTAAAGAATCGGCATATTGAATTTTGTTATTGGTATTTTTTTCTGTTTCCAGTTTCATAATCAAATAAGTAACATCTTTTTTTGTATTAAGGTACTGTTCTTGAACCTGATAAGCGACCGAAGTGACATCAGCCCATTGTGATGCATCTGATGGTTTGTCACTTGTATCTGATTTTTTATTTTTCGATGAATTGCTTTTTTTATTGCTGTCGTCCAATCCATCTTGGTCATCTGTATTTATGTATTCTTCTATCAGGTCTTTGACATTTCTGCAGTCTTTGATATCGGGTATATCATTCAATTGGATTTTTCGAATACAATCTTTGTATGCGGTTTCTGCTTTGTTATACCCATGTTTTGCAAAGTATTCACATGCGATTAGATTTTTACCTTGGATTGCCCAAACGATACGCGCACCATTATTATTAGGCATCGCCTGACATATACACCTTACACTTTTTAATTTCAGCTCTGGAATTGGCACCAGCACATTTTTTTCATTGATATAACAAACCTTGCTGCCTTTTGTATCTGTTGGAATAACATTCAGTAAATCTATGGTCTGCAAAACCTTCAAAAAAGTCCCCTTGTCCCCATTTTGAATAGAATCAATAATTTGTTTTTGTACGTATTTATGTACCGTTGTTTTGACCACTTTCTTTGTGCCGAAATAGCAACATTGTTCTGAATTGTCGGGTGTTGGTTGTAACAAAGTGTTTTTTTGTACAGCAGTTTTTATTTGTGTTTTTTTTACAGCTGTTTCTTTTTTTTCTTGTAATTGTGTCAGTGTGTTGCATATATACGTCACAATTTTATTAATATCTTGTTTGTTTACACAAGAAATACAAGCCCCATCTGAACGCAATCTGTCGACACTTGTTATATTCAGCCCAGATTTCTTGGAACGTGCCATTTTGAAATACCGTTCCAAATCTTCGGTTTTTAATTCTGTGAACAGTCCCGCAGCGCGAACGTTGGTAATAAAGTCTTCCTTGCTAATCCATTCATCTGTTTTAACGGGTGTATTGTTTTTTGTAAATTTTTCATCTTTTTTTAGTTTGACGTGCACTGCCTCTTTGTGGTTGGATAATTCAAGCAGTTTTTGCTTCAAAGAATTCCCATGTTCATCAAACACAGAAACGGTCGGATAAAGTTCCCTGAACCGCTGCGCAGATTCCATTTTATCCTTGGTTATATCATTAAGGACCTTGTTTCTGACGTGCACAATATTGATTGAATCTGGCAAAATGCCAATCAAATCATCAAGACTGGCAACAGAATGCAGGCAAATCAATTTTGATATTCCATTGGGCAGCCTTGACTTATTAGTGATACGCCAATCGTTGCTGTCAAATGTCACAGAATCCGTATAAACCTTGGAAAAATCTGGTAACGGATTCTTTTTGCCTTTTGGCAGTATGATATCAGATACAACCAGCACAGGTTCCATTGAATTTGTGTTCCTTAGATATTCAAATAAATCAATATCGATCTTTTGGTATCCGTCATCTTTTTGTCGGATTGTGGTCACAATCAATTTGTGGCGTGTCATATTTTATACCTTTTATTACAACAACACTCTTATGTAATGCTTGATTGCTATTTGTCAATGTTTTGTGCTAAAAAAACATTGAACAAATAATCTGTTTATTATAATATAGTTAATACTGTCCCCATAGTTCAACAGGATAGAACAAATTCCTCCTAAGAATTAGATGCAGGTTCGAGTCCTGCTGGGGACGCCAAGCAGTTGATATAAACAGGTGAATATGAAAAACAAAGCTGTAAAAATAGGGATTCTTGCAACTGTGTTGCCACATATTTTTTGTTGTGGCATACCGATGTTGTTGGCGATTGTTGGTTTAATCGCGCCTGATGCAGCGCATTTTCATATTCTGCCACATTGGCTGGAACCTTGGTTATTTGTGTTTTCCGGCTTGATGTTGGCTTTGTCGTGGTACCTTGTGTTTCGTGATTGTCGTTGTTCTTGTGGGTATTGTGGCACACACAAATCGCACAGCGTCCAGAAAATCATCGTTGGCGTGATAACTGTCTTATTTGTGCTCAGTCTGTTATTACATATATTATCTCACGCTCATTAAGTGTTTTTGTTATATAAAAAAACACCGCCGTTTCCGGCGGTATTTCCGAGTGTCCCGAAAGGAAGGAAAGGAGAAAAAGAAATTGGACACTCTAAACTGGGTGCGGGTACCAGAGTCCAGAGGAGAGAGAATGTAGGAGGGAGTCTGAACCTCTGGTCCCCACAGATGTTTTCACATCGGCAAAGGGTTTTGTTCCTTTGACGATTTAAAATATAGTACACTAAAATCGATTCGTCAAGTGTTTTGTCAAAAAAATTTTTTGTGTCGTATTTTTATTCGTTTTCCTAGGAAATGGTCCTTGTTGTTTTGGGTGAAAATTTGGAATAAAATCAATATCGTATCAGACGAAAGTGTTTTTTCTGGTGCATAAACCAAGAGGGAAAAAAATGACACATGAAGATGTGTGGCGCGCCATAGAACGCTTTGCAACCGAGCATGGTATGTCGTGTTCTGGTCTGGCAAAGTGCAGCGGTTTGGATCCAACAACATTTAATAAAAGTAAACGTTGGTCCAAAGAAGGGCAACCACGATGGCCATCCACGAACAGTATTTCCAAGATTTTATCATCTACGGGTGCGAAAATACAAGACTTTACCAAGTTTATTGATCCTCCTGATACCGGTCGTGACTAGATTTTAGCTGTTTCAACACCCCAAAACCGTGATGGTATTTCCATTGCGGTTTTTTATTGGACTTATTTGCTCGGATGGTCTAGAATTCTATCATGTTGAACGGTGTTCGTATTTATACATCTGATACAATATGGCGCCAAATCTTGACCGATTTTGGTGCAACGGTTTTAGACGTACCAAATTCTATGGATATAAATTTTGACAATTTGCATATTGTTCCCCCACTAAATTCGATGGAACTGAAAACGGTTATATTAAATGCTGGCGACCAGGCGACCATTTTGCGCGCTGTCTTTGGTACGGATGTGTTTTTGTCGCATCAGCAAAGTCTGATTGTTGTCGCATTGTATAAGTCTGGCGGGATGACGATGCATGATTTGAAAAATGTATTGGGGTATGCGCCTGATGTTGCAACGCATACGATTGATACTGCTATTTATCAGTTGCGTCGCACATACGGACGTGAATTCATTATCAATACAAATGGGGTGTACCGCATTGGCAAATTATAAATTATTATCTTTTGATAAAATCCCCAGCACCCAAGACTATGCACTGGAACTGATTTCATCTGGTCGTGCGACAAACGGTACAACGGTATTGGCAGCGGCCCAGTCTGCGGGGCGTGGTCGCATGCGCCGCCCATGGGTGTCGCACCATGGCAATTTGCATATTAGTTTTATTTATTCGGCACCCGAACGTGATGCGCGCCTATCTTATTCAGTAGCGGTTGCGGTTGCGGAAACAATTGCGTCCTTTGGTATTCATCCGGCAATTAAATGGCCCAATGATATTTTGGTTGATAATAAAAAAATTGCAGGCACATTGATTGAATATTCAGGAGATTTTGTTGTTATTGGGATTGGCATAAATGTAAATTCAAATCCAACCGTCGACAGGTATAAAACGACCAAGATGGACAACTATGCAGAAATTCCAATGAACGAATTACTGAATCGTCTTATACGTAATATAGATAAATGGATTCGTGCCGATTTTCGTGCGGTACGCGATCGTTGGACTGAATTAGCAGCCTGCATTAATTGTTCCGTTAAATATCACGGAGAATTGGCACAGCTAATAGGAATTAATGAAAATGGCGCGTTGGTTTTACGCCGGGGAACAAATTATTTGTTGGTATATGGCGACGAAATAATCATTTGATTTTTCGGGTTTTTATTCATAGGGCAAAAAATTGTCTTGACTTTTGTTCAATTTTATGATAATATGAGAAACATAAACAGCACAAATTATATCCACAACACAGGTTGTGGTTTTTTATTTTTCCACGCTTTTTGCGTGGTTTATATCATGCAAATGAACATTGTTAAAAATCCAGACGAATCTGGGCGTATGAATCTGGCGCACAAAATAGCACGCGTTGTTTATGTGCAGACTGGCGCGTCGTCTTTGGTATTAGTTAACGCGTTTACATCTATGATACAAAATTTATCTGATGCATCTGGTGTGGAAATATTGAATTTAATTGCAGACAAATCGATATTCCCTGTTTTAGATTCGTCAGACATAAATCATTATCGTCTGCATGTTTCAGCAAATGTCCGCGCATTTCAAATGTGTGTTCGTGCAGCTTATCGTATGTTGAAGAGGCAGTTGCCTGACAGTTGTTTTGGTGCCACCAGATTTCATCGCTCGGACGAGATGCCAGCATGGGCTACATCGTGTGGTTATATTGCAGATATTGACGGCATGCTGTTTTATTTATAATGGATAATTTCATGAAACGAATCGTACGTGGTGGATACCTGACGGGTTATCGCACATATATAATTTCTGCAACGGGCATTTTATCGGCAATAGGTGCATATTTGGTGGGCGATACAGATTTGTTCATAATGTTGCAGGCAATATTTACATTGGCGGGGATTTATTTTCTGCGCCGTTCAAACGAAACCAAAGGACAAGAAAATGGATAATATTCCAGAAAAATTTCGCAATAACGACGGAACACTAAACGCAGATGCACTGATAAAATCTTACAGTGAATTGGAAAAAAAGATGGGCACAATGGTATTTGTTCCAAATGAAAATTCAGACGATGAATCTCGTCAAAGGTTCAATCGTGCAATTGGTGTGCCAGAAAATTCATCAGAATATCACACTCACGAATTATATGATGATGAAAATTTGCGTCAAAAATTTTTTGAAATAGGACTAACAAAAAATCAAGTTAAAAAAATTTATGATATTGCAAATGAATTTTTATCGCCGGTTATATCAGATTTATTTTCTGTCCACAACGAATCAACTGCGATGAATGAATTAAGAAATTTTTTTGGTGGCGATGAAAAAATGTTGGATGCTTTGCGTGCTATTAATGCGTTTGGCGAACGTTTTTTACCACACGATGCATTTAATGCCTTATGCGCCACACCCCAGGGAATACAAAGCGTATACAAAATGATGCAGTCAATGGAACCAAACATAAAAACAGATAAAAATGAAAACTTATCTGATTTTGACTTGCGACACATGATGCGTGATCCAAAATATTGGCGTGATAGAGATATTGAATACATACGAAAAATAGAAAACAATTTTAAAAAATTGTATTCATAATTTGAAAAAATGCACTTTCTGCTTTACTAAGTTTTGTAATTACGATAAAATACAATCAAGAACAAAAACAGATTTGTTCTGTGGAAAACTTTATATATATACAAGGAGAGAAAGAATGGCATTTTTATTTACAAAAAAAACAGCGGCTAAAAAAGTGACGCCTGCAAAACCTGCTGCAAAAAAAGCACCAGCGAAAAAAGTTGCTGCAAAACCTGCTGCAAAAAAAGCGCCAGCGAAAAAAGTTGCTGCGAAACCAGTTGCAAAAAAAGCACCAGCGAAAAAAGTTGCCGCAAAACCAGTTGCAAAAAAAGCGCCAGCGAAAAAAGTTGCTGCGAAACCAGTTGCAAAAAAAGCACCAGCGAAAAAAGTTGCTGCGAAACCAGTTGCAAAAAAAGCACCAGCGAAAAAAGTTGCTGCGAAACCAGTTGCAAAAAAAGCACCAGCAAAAAAAGTTGTTGCGAAACCGGTTGCAAAACCAGTTGCAAAAAAAGCACCAGCAAAAAAAGTTTGCAAGAAGAAATAATATAAATTATCAACCCCGCATTCGCGGGGTTTTTTAATAAAAGTATCAGTCAGATATTTGCGCATGTCTGACTGATATTTTTTAATGGACAATCCGCATCTGCGGACCAAAACATTTTTGTCTGATGGCGCATTATATGCATAACCAAAATACAAAATTTAACCCAGGTATCATAGATACCTATGTTTAATTTTTTTACCAAAGGATTTTTACATGTCTGTTTCCATAGATAATGTATTTGTGAAACAATTCGAAGCCGATGTTCATTTAGCGTACCAGCAAATGGGTACAAAACTGCGTTCAACCGTTCGCAGCAAATCTGGTGTTGTCGGTGCGTCCACAACTTTTCAAAAGGTTGGCCGTGGCACGGCCAGTACTAAATCGCGTCATGGCATTGTTCCTGTGATGAATCTGAATCATGAACCAGTTGAGTGTATGTTATTTGATTATGATGCAGGTGATTGGGTTGATGCATTGGATGAATTAAAGGTCAATATTGACGAGCGTCGTGTTGTAGCGTCTGCGGGCGCATACGCACTGGGCCGCAAGACCGACGAGTTAATCGTATCTGCCATGAACAATGCGACGACCAGTATTGGGGATTATTCGACAGGCCTGACCAAAGATTTGATTTTATCCGCGGTCGAAGTCTTGAACACTAATGACGTTCCAGACGATGGTCGTCGTTTTGCGGTTGTTGGTGTTCGCCAATGGAATGAGCTGTTGTCCATGGATGAAGTTGTATCTGCCGACTATGTTGGTGATGCTTTGCCGTTGTTAAATGGTGGGGTTGGCGTCGCGCATGGTTACGCACATTCGTCATATACTGGAAAATCATCCATGGTGTGAACACCTGGTGCCACAGAATAAAAAAGAATGGGCGTCCAGCCGTCTTACGGTTAATCGCCCAATTGGAATTCGAGAACCGTCAGTTATTTGCCAGGGATTACATGGTAATATAACAGGACTGCGTGCAGATTTGATTATATGTGACGATGTCGAGGTCCCAAACACATCCAACACCCCACAGAAAAGAGAAAACATGCGTGAACGTTTGCGAGAACTGGATTTTATACTGTCACCAAATGGCGCAATGATTTACATTGGTACGCCACACGCATACGACACAATATACAGAACATCAGAAAATGACTAGTTTGTGCCACTGACAAATGTGCGTAATTTCATCAACAGTTTGTTCCCAGCGTCACCGAACATAGGCAAATAAGTTTCATATTCTGGCATATCGGCCTGAATCTGAGCCCTTGCACGTTCTGATACAGGATTTGCAATAATTTCATTTGCCATATTCCACAGTCTGTACGCATTATATGTCTGATTTACTATATTCCATTTATCCAATAACTGTGGCCGCGCATTCAATGCTACACGGATTGCATTTTGCCATTCTTCGCCAAATTCACGCACAAGATTAAGTGCCATGAATCTGTCCAGTCCAATTTGGTCGGGGGTAAAATTATTAAGAGCGTCTTCCAATTCGTGCCATTGACCGGGGGTCAGTTTAATTGTTGCGGTATCTTCGGCAATCATCATTCCGCCATATGGCAACAGTTCCGGGTCAATTGAATCCATTGGGGTTTTTCCATTGCGCAAGTTTTCAATATGTTGCACCAATGCCTTACCTGTGGGCATGTCTCTCAGTTCCTTGATTACATCATCGTTCGCTTCGTTTACAAAGATTGGATTAACCGCCGCCCAACCGCCAATAATAACATGTTCTTGGCGGTACAGATTCAACAATTTTAATGCTATTGTACTGGTTTTGATGTTCATGGGTTCTCTCTCTGCTTAGGCTTGTTATTCCATAACAATCATAACAATCTTGTGCATGGTTTGGTATATAATCTTTTCTTCAGGCGACGAGATTTGTCCATAAAGTTTGCCCTTGGCATCCTGACGAACGCAGACCAATTGTGCATTAACAGCCGTGTCTGCATCCAAAGTATCAAATTCCGCATCAATTGCCACAGCCAAATCACCCGGTTGTACAGGCACAGACACATCTGCGAACACATACGATTTTACCGGCACAAATCCGCCCAGTCGTTTTGAGTTAGGTGCCACTGCATAGATGCCCACACGACCTTCCAAAGGCATCGGCGCAACAATCATGGTTTTGTCGGATTTTTTGAATGAAATTGCCTTACCTGCTGGCACACCGAACACAGGAACCAGTTTTTTGCGTGCACTGTCGTAAAGTCTTGCCCCATACAGCCCACCATGCATATCCATGCCGGACATCGGGTTGCCTGGCACCAGAACAGATTTTACGCGTTCTTTGACTTTGCTAATATGTTTATTCAATTCGCCAGACTTATACAAAACCGCGATTTTATCAAACAGTTCTTCGGCGCCCAGTGCAAATGACTTTGCCAACGGTTCGATTTCATTTTGATAAATTTCGCGTTGTCCGACCTCGATTTTATGATAAACAGACAAGGTCATTCCTGCGTCCTTGGCAGCCTGTGCTATGGTTTTACCGCACTGTTGGCGGATTTTGCGCAGTCCGCTGCCGAACACCTTCAGACCACTGTTTTCATTGTCCGACATCCGGCGTTTAATTTCATTTTGCCATTGATCGGCCACATCATCAGATTCCTTGATGAAAATGTCTGACAGTTTGCACCCCAGAATATTGCAAATATTCAGCAGTTGTTTCTGATTCAGGCGACGCACCCCCTTTTCAATCTTGGAAACGGCGGACAAAGACAGACCAGCACGTCTGGCCAGTTCGGTCATTTTCATGCCATTTGCCAATCGAATGTTGCGGATATTATTTGGAAAAATAATTTCTTCTTGGGCCATAAGTAAACTCCTAAGCAGTTAATACTTGACAAAACGATAGTCAATTTTCGAAATTTTAGCAAGCAAATAATTCAAAATCACAATGGCATATCATCTGGAAACGCATCAGGGTCGATTGCGGTGGGGCCAGAATCCATGTCGCCAGCCAGTTGTGCTGCTGTAATTGTAGAGGCCGGCTGTGCAAATTCATTTTCCCCGCGAGCCTCAAATTCGTCCAGATTATCAAACAAACTGTAATCACCAAAGAACGCAGTCCGCACCGTTTCAGGACGTCCATGTCGGTTTTTGCCGATGATAATATCTGCTTTGCCCTTGGCGCGTTCATATCGCTTCTGCCAAGTTTCAACCATGGCATTATTTGTTGTGTTTGACATACGTTCGGATGGGTCGCGGTTTTGCAAATAATATTCTTCACGATATGTGAACATAACAATATCAGCGTCTTGTTCAATCGAGCCTGATTCACGCAAATCCGACAGCATTGGCCGTTTGTCATCACGAGACTCTACGCTACGTGACAACTGGGA
Source organism: Alphaproteobacteria bacterium (assembly GCA_033345275.1). Lineage (GTDB taxonomy): Bacteria > Pseudomonadota > Alphaproteobacteria > Rs-D84 > Rs-D84 > Enterousia. The sequence goes on along the minus strand of JAWPOF010000001.1, from coordinate 41,524 downwards.
CAGGGCGATAACCGGCACATCCAATTCCTTGGCCAACATTTTCAGGCCACGCGTGATTTCAGAAATTTCCTGAACGCGATTATCGTTGTGCTTGCCCCCGGGCGAAGTCATCAATTGCAAATAGTCAATTACAATCAGCGCAATCCCGCCATGTTTGCGCGCCAAACGCCGCGCACGCGTACGCATCATGGGTACCGACATACCTGGCGTATCATCAATAAATAATGGTACCTGACCAATTGCGGCGGAATACTGTGACATTTTCAAGAAATCTTCATCGGTCAGTGCACCTTCGCGCATGGCGGTTGCGGGAATTTTTGATTGCGACGACAGTACGCGCGCCGCCAATTGGGATGCCGACATTTCAAGGCTGAAAAACACCACCGCACCCTTGTAATTTTTATTCGCGCGACCAAACGCGATTGCCTGGGCGGCATTAAACGCGATGTTCATAGCCAACGTGGTTTTTCCCATTGCTGGTCGTCCTGCGATAATAATCAGGTCCGAATGGTGTAATCCACTGATTGATTTGTCCAACGCATTCAGCCCCGTTGTCAGACCAGACAATTGTCCATCTGCCTTGTACGCGATTTCTGCTTCGGCCAGGGCGCTTTGCAATGCACTTAAAATAGATGTAATTTCGCGTTCAGATGTTCCGGTTGTCGCCATATCAAACAACTTTTGTTCTGCTATCTCAATCTGACGCGCAACTGGGTTGTCTAAATCTTCTACAAATGCCTTGTCCGATATATCTTGGGCCAGGGCGATTAAATCGCGACGCAACGCATGTTCATATACAATGCGTCCATATTGTTCAACATTAACAACGGTTGCGCCGGCACTGGTCAGCTGGCTTAAGTAATCAACACCACCAACAGATTCCAGAACGCCCTGTTGGTCCAGATAATTTTTTGCAGTGATAATATCGAATGGAATGCCAGCAGCGAATTGCTTTTCTGCCAACTTATAAATTTCCTGGTGTGCAGGATGAGAAAAATGTTTGTGATTCAGGAATTCGCCAACCCGTTCCAACGCCCGATTATTCATCAGCACTGCGGCCAATACAGCCTGTTCCGCTTCCAGATTGGTTGGTAATGTTTTGGGGGTAAAATCCATGTCAAATTCCTTTGCTTCTATGCCAATGGTATATGAAAAAAATGCTTTTTCAACGCCTTTTTTGTCGGGGTACAAAGTCCTGAAAATTCCGATAGTTAATGCAGATTGCACTCCTACATGGCCTGAAATATTTCCTGTTTCTCGCATTGTAAATTTGCAAGAAACGGTTGGTATGCATCATTTTTCATCTCAGATAATGTTGGAATGTACGCCGCTGGAACGGGCGCGCTTATAAAGTAAAAGGATTAAAAATGTCACGACAAATACAATTCAGACGCGGCTCATCCGCCGAACACGAAACATTTACCGGTGCGCCTGGTGAAATCACGGTTGACACCACAAACAACACCCTGCGCGTTCATGATGGCGAAACACCCGGTGGCACGACCCTTGCGAAACGCAGCGAAATCCCCGACCTGACGCCACTTGATTATATTGTAGAATCTGGTCGCACAGACACCATGTGGTGGCGCAAATACAAAAGTGGCGCTGTTGATATAGGCGGTCATTACACAGGTAATGCAACCACAATCACATTACCTGTAAAACTGGCAAATACGAATTATGAAGTTTTGTTAACCAAGAACGACGCAGTTGCATACTGGGCAACCACGCATATAACGGTTGGCACGCGCTCTACTACCAAGATAACAATTGCCAGCTACGAAGATAACGCCAATATGCGGATTGCATGGCAAATAACGAACGCCATCGCCACCAGCGAATAAAAAACCGGGTCACCCCGGTTTTTTTATCGTGCTCTATCTTCTAATATAGCCTTGGCCAACAAATAATCTTTTCTTTCATTAATGTCTAAAAATTCTTCATTTGGAATTTGAAACAAATATGGTTTTTTGCCAAAGAAATAGCTGTTTGCTTTCATCTGTTGATACGGCTGAATAAATATTCCCCCATCCTGCATATAATACGGTGGCAAATCTCTGGCTGGAACATGTCTTGGACCATACGGATTGTAATTTAGGGGATGTTTTTCTTCTGACCATAAATGCTCTCTCAATTCGACTACGGATAACAAACTGTCATATTTCGGATAAAGTTCCAAAAACTTTCCAACAGCATTATCGTATGTCTGTGCTGACAATAATGGATTTGTACAATGTGCCCAAACGACAACGTCAGTTTTCATTAAATCCATCATATTTGCAATCATATCGTTTGCACTGGCCTGTTTTTCATCGCAATAGAAATCTGGACGTTTTACAATTTCTGCACCGGCTTTTTTTGCGACCTCTAACATTTCCTGATTGTCAGATCCGAACACGATTCGGTTTATTTTTTTACAATTTTGCAACTGATGTATTTTACGTTCTATCAAGCTTTCGCCCTCTAAAACTAACAGCGATTTAGACGGTATTCTTACACTGCCACCACGGGCTACAATTACTGCTGTTACTTCGTTATACTTCATGTTTTTCCTTTTCTTGTTCAAAGTCAGTAAACAAACCACGCAATCCAACGGGGTTCACAGATATAATTTCGGTTTCTGGATAATATGTTCTTGCAAATTTTTTAAATTCTGCCCATGGTTTTAATAGATAGCTTAGATCTGCAGATTTTGTATTGTCAAAATGCCCACCATTATTACAGTCGCACCCAACAATGTATATGCGTCTAGGATTTGTCCACAGGGCAAACTGCAAGGCAGGAAATACAACAGAACCAAAACATCCCAACGATTGTACGGATATGTCGTATGCGAATCTACATTTAAAATTACCACTAACTTCTTCCCAATCTGTACGATATCTCAGTGCATTTGCCTTAATTGCATGACTTTCTGGAATTACGCGATCCCATTGTGTGTCAAATTCTGTTGTTAGACCATAAAATTTCACACAGTTATTTCCTTTATATTCATTCATTAAATCAATACAATCCTTCAACCCCAAATAATCCTGTGCAAACAGATAGTCCAATTTTACTTTGTCACACTTAAAAGCATGGTTAACCCCGATATAGACGGCGTTTTTTATTGGAATAAATTTTTTCAATGATGGTCCAGTCGCAATTAATACAATGTCTTTTCCCGTGTTAATTCCTTTGAATTTTAGAAATGTTTTTTGGTGTAAAAATGCGGTTGATAATTTTTTTTCTGTATTACGGTTGACCCATGTCTCCATTTCAGATTTTTGTGCCCAGACATTATTTATTACACGTTCAACATTTCTGGTGTCTGGTTTTGGTAACATTCTGCTACGTATTTTTCCACGCATTTTTTTTGAAGGTACGAACGCACAAAAAACATTTACAAAAAACTTTTTCACGACTTAATCTCCTGATTGTGTGTTTTATAAATTGGCAGCAGGCCAAATAATAACCACGCCATATCGGTCTGTTCTATATTTTTAATCCTTAACAATGGAACAAAAAACAACCTGCATTCCGTTTTGTATTGTGTGTATTTTATATTAAATATTTTGTTCATAACATCGGAACGCATAACCTTGTAAACCATGGTCCAATACGAACCCCAGCACTCAAAAACAGGCGTTTTTAAATTTGTAATAAAATGTCGCACGTTATTGCAATAATCTTTTCTTTGCTTTTTGGGAATTTTTTGTGCCCATGCCAATAAGTTTTGTAATGCAAATAATCTTAAAACATTATTATAATAGTCCTTGTGCAACACATCCAGCTTTTGTAAATCAGAATACAGAGTCTTATAATTATCCAGAACATCCCATGCATTACGAACCTGCTTTGTTGGGTCCTGCATAATAGAGGTTCCCCGTTGACGATAATACAGGAATGTAAATGGGCAACAAACAATTTTACCAGCCAATGCAACGGCCAAGAACGTAAAAGGAAAATCTTCGACCATTTTTCCATGATAAAAATGTAAATTATTATCAATGATCAATTCTCGCTTATAAATTTTGTTCCATACTGCACATGATTGCAATATATTGTTTTTATCTGTATGTGTTACAATAACATCTTTCATATCTGAAAACGAGAATTTCGATGCATATCCAAAACCCATTTTTGCATTATGGAACCATGATATGACATTCCCAGCGGCGATATCTGCATCATGTTCTTTGGCGGAATTATACAGCGTTTCATAGTAATCCAAAGAAATCCAATCGTCGGAATCCAAGAATGTGATATATTCCCCTGTTGCATATTTCATGCCGGTATTTCGCGCGGCTGACAAACCTGCATTTTCCTGTTCTATGACTTGAATGCGTTTGTCTTTTTTTGCAAATTTACGTAAAATTTCCCCAGAATTATCTGTTGAACCATCGTTGACACAGATGATTTCCATGTCCGTCAGTGTTTGATTACAAACACTGTTTAAACATTCTTCCAAATATTCTTCTACATTATAAACTGGTATAATAACCGATAATTTTTTCACGACTTAATCTCCTGTGGTTTGCCGACGCAGATTTGATAAAAACACTTGCGGGTGAAACGTAATACAAAGTTCATGTATCTATATTGCAAACGCGGGAAAATATGAACACGAATTTGTTTCAACCCACGCATCCGGATTTTTATCGGTGATGTTATACATGTAACAATTGTTTGTGGCAATGTTTTCCAACGTGCATGCTGTGCCAGTTTCATTGCGCGCCATGGATGTTTTATCGCGTATGACAGTGGAATTTTAACACTGAACAGCGGTTGATAATCGCTGTGTGCACTGTCGTACGCATGTTTAATGTTTGCCATATTTTTGTGGTCCGTCTTGGTCGGATTATCACACAGGCAATTTACCCACCGCACCAATGTTGCCCCATCCAGATAAATATCGGCCCCATTAAACCATTGTTTAACATAATTTGCAAAATCAACCGCACCGTCGGATACAAATGGATAGATTTCGCGACGAAATTGTTCGGCATCCGTCGGATTCGGGTCATATATCGGCAATCCATCATTTGTCAGGTTTTTAATTGGATATTCTGGTGCCGTCATCAGAAATTCCATAAAATTCCAGTTCTTAGTTATGATGTGTTTGACCTCTTTGTCATTGATAAGTAATTGAGAATATTGATAAGCATAACCTAGGCGATTATTTAATACAGACCAGTATAAACCACGGGTTTTATTTTCTAATACCTGTTCAATCAATCTTTGCGATGATAGGGCGCCAGAACTTATCGTATCAACAACCGCAATTTTATCCGTTGCCTTGGCATTTTTCAGCAGGTATGCCTTGTAATTGTCGCGTTCTGCGCCCGCTAATTCGCCAAAAATATCTATATTGTTCTGAATAAATTCATGATAATCAGACCATTTTTGTAATTGCGTCGCCCCCGCTAATTTTTCAATCCGTTTATCCTTGGCGCGAAAATATTCGATAATTGCCCCAGATTGCTTGGTATCTTTCTTCCAATAATCCAACCGACAAATCAGGTTCAAGAACCGTGGCGCATAAACATATGAATTCTTTATTGTGTTATTAAATGTGTTAAAAACACGCTGTAAACTGTATCCATCACGTGCCACAAACATCAAGTGGTCAATCCCCTGATTCTGTGCCGTCTGTTCAATCCAACGCGTATAACCATAAATTACCGGGCCACCATATTCATAGCCCAATTTTTCCCAGTAATTTTTGGCAACTGCCATCCCCATACGTTCGACCTGGTCACGCATTGCCATAATCGCCACCAGAATACTTGCCCCCAGGTTATCATCCTGTTTGCGATAAAACTTAGCCATGCGAACATTATTTTTCAGAAAGGTTTTCACCAGGTGCGGATACAAATATGCCCGCAACCCATGTTCACGCGGTCTTTTATAGTCTGATTTTTTATTGTCGCCAATATGCAGTATTTTGTTTGCCGGCACCCCCATATCGCGAATTATTGTATCAAACAGTATCCCGCGTGCCTTGGTCTGGTTGATGTCGCCCGATACATACAGCCTGTCATAACCACCAAACCCATTCTTATCCAATACATCTGCGATAAATTCTGTCGGCAAATACATATCAGATGCAACAACGATTTTTTTGCCATTTTCACGTGCGAAATCCCAGATTTCCTTCATTTCTGGATTAGGGCGCAACACCATACGTTCCCAATCCAGCTCTATCGACTTCAGATGTTTAAAGCATCCATCGATTTCCTCATAAATTTCATCAAATGTAATATCTTGCTTGGCCGGGTTTTTCTGACGTACATTCCATTCTGCTGCCACACGGCATGTCATAAAGAACGGTGCATTACAGTGCTTTTCAATATGCAAAAACAAATCTATTGGTCGTACATATGGCCGAAATAATAGTGTATCAAATATGTCAAACGATACAACATCAACATTTTTTATCAACTTTTGTATTTTTTTATTCATGATAAACGCTCTCCAGACTCAGGCAATTCGACCTATTTTTATAAATTCAAACAGATATATTTTTCCGTCCTGCACCTTTAACAATGGTATTTTTTCAAACAGGTAATATTTTGTTTTTGTGATACCGTATTGTTTTTTTCGAATAATTGGCAAGAAGCCGAATAAATGCACGTGTTTGTTGGTTTCGCCCGCTAACAGCATCAGGTGCTCTTTTATCCTATTGTCATCTGTAATATATTCTATAATATTTGCCTTTACTCGTTCCGCACTTTCGCGTTGTATTTTCTGTGATACGACGGACACGTTAGTATTATGCCAACGATATCTTAATAATTTTTCCGGGACATTGTGTATAGGTGCAACCTTGATAATCTGCGACCAAATTTCATAGTCCTCGGCATGTGGAAAATCTGGATTGTAGTATATTTTGTTATCTCGCAATACTGAGGTTCGGATGGTTGTCGTGGGGTGCGATAAGGGTGTTCCAACAATCAACATATCTAAAATTTTTGCGCGTTCAGGATATTGGCGAACAGATGGATTAATATTATCACCGAACTTTTCATGCCACCCACCAACCGCACCAACATGTGGGTTTTCATCCAGATATGCAACTTGTTTTTCCAATCTCTCGGGCATGGCTATATCATCACTATCCATGCGGGCGATGTATTTGCCCTGTACCAAATCCAGTCCTTGGTTCAGAACGGCAATTAAACCCCGATTTTTCTTGTTGTCAATAAATCTTATGCGTTTGTCGGCCTTGGCATATTGGGCGATGATATCTGCGGTTTTATCTGTGCTGCCATCATTAATGATTAAAAATTCAAAATCGGAAAAAGTCTGATTTAGGATACTTTCAATTGCCTCTGCAATATATCTCTCAGAATTATATGCAGTCATTAAAACAGAAACTTTTGGCATAGGTACTCCTTGACTTTTATAAAAAACAGGGGATGGACGTTCAAACAATCAGAAAACAAGTTAAACTTTTTTCTAACTTCGCGCGTTTCCAATATATGGCGCACGCGTCCACCCCGCATGGGAATCAGATCCAGTTGCCCCAGATACGCAAAATCCGTAATAATTCAGGTGCAGATGTGCCACATTTTTAACGATGCGCGCTACACCAGATTACCAGATGGGGGAATTTTTAAACCCGCCACCTGAAATTTCACGCAGTGGAAAAACCAAGTCAATCATAAGAATAAAAGTCCGTATTGTCAAGCTGCGGACATGCAAAAAAATCCCCCCCGCATTTGCGGGGGGATTCGTATAAAATTCCTTAGTGGGAAACCTTAGCTTCGGTCATAACGACATGCTTGCGCAATTTTTTGTCGTATTTACGGAACTTCATTTTGCCCTGAGTATTTTCAGATTTAGTATTTTTAGTTGTAATATAGAAGACGCCAGTTTCATTGTTTCTTAACTGTACAACTTCCTTGTTGCCTTTTTTAGATGCCATTTTATTCGCCTTTTATTTATTCTGGGTCGGATTGTATGTTATATTTTACTGGAAATCAAGTAAATTTTATCATAAAATAGAAAAACATATCAAAAATGGGGGTATGGCGGAACTGGTAGACGCGCTGGATTTAGGTTCCAGTGGGGCAATCCATAGGAGTTCGATTCTCCTTACCCCCACCAAATTCCTGATTTTATATAAGAAATTCCGCCCTTTGGCATACCAGCACAGGCTGGCATTCATTGTCGAAACCACAAAAAACCCCCGAATTGGGGGTGATTTGACTTATTCTGCCATTTCAGGTGCTGGCGCGGGTTCTGGCGCAGGCATTTCTGGGCGATGTTCGTGCTTTTTATGCTTGCGCATAGCCCTGAATTCTTCGCGTGAAACACAACCATCTTTATTGGCATCCATCACAGGAACCATTTTCTCCATCTTTGGGCATTTTACTACCAAGCACCCATTTTCAAATTGTGGACGCGGTCCCATTTTTCCGTGTTTGTCACAGCAACACATCTTTGCTGCCGCAAACCCCAGCGCGAAAATAATCAAAACAAATATTAATTTTTTCAGGAAACGACCAAATGTGCATTTCTTTTTTGTGCATACGCAGTCATTGCCACACGTGCAACCCTTGTCGCAACCGCATGCAGTTTTTTCCACCACAGGCGCAACAATCTTTTTAGTACGTGTCTTTTTTGCTGTTGGTTTTGCGACCGTTTTCGCAACGACTGATTTTTTTACAGTTGTTTTTTTTGTTGTTTTTTCTGCCATTTGTCCTTCCTTTATTTGTTCGACGATTTGATTGTATTCAAATAAAAAAAACTTGTAAAGAAAAATTTTACAGAAAAACCCGCACGTGGCGGGTCTGTATTATTTTTTTCTGGTTGTTGTTTTCTTGGTTGTTTTGGTTGTGGCGCTTTTTTTTGCAGGCATCGCCTTATATTCTTTGTACAGCGCAACAAAGCAAGTGTACGCCAACAGTGCGGAAATCGCCGTGATTAAGCCTGCGATCAGCCCATCAGAAAACACCGCAAATAATAAGATAGATACCACCAAAACAGCAGTATATCCCATATTTTTAGACAAAACACTTAACAGTTTATCAAACATTTCTTCCCCCTATGATTCATTTGGACGCTTATACTATACAAATGTTTTTTATATTTTTCCACAAAAAATACCACCATCATCTGGTGGTATCAAACAAGGGGATATGAAAAAATTTTATTTACAAAATTACTTGTCCGCCCAGTCTTGCTGTCTTTGGAATCGGACCAAATGATGATCGTGGACTGACATAAATGTTGCCTGTGATAACAAAATCACCACAGAAACGTAACATATTTACATCTCGCAGGAACAAATTCCCATCAATATGAATATCACATGGCAAAGTGTATTTACGCATATTTTGCAAATACAAACTGCCACTAATTTGCGCCCCGTCTTGCAGCATTGCGCCTGCGCTGTGGCTGTCGATAATAACATCACCCCAGAAATTATTATCACGTTTTGCGGTCTGCTTAATCGCAATTTCAACTTCGGCGCGATTTACAGGTACTACATTAATCACAGGCTTTTTGTTTTTCAGAATGTCTTTTTTTGATGCCACCGCCTGACGCTGTTTGATATTGTGTGAACCAGGTGCAGGTGCAACAACTACTTCTTCCATTTCCGACAGTCTGTCGGCAATAACAACGGCCTGACGATGGCAACCGACTACATCCATAATTAATACAGAAAACAACACAATAATCGCACTTAACAAAGCAAGATTTGCCATAGCGACCAAATTCAGTCTGCTCAGCCAATTCCAAAACAGGCCCAACAGCCTAACAATCATACGAAAAGGCCAGCAAATGATGTTCCACACACGCCCCCAAAATCCTTTGCGTTTTGTATTTTTGTGCGCAGCCACCTTTTTAGCATTGTTTTTGCTTTTGTTAACGCGTCGTGCTGCCACTTTCATCTTTGATTTATCAAACATATATGCCCCCTTGGCGGTTGTTTCGTTGATATTTGTCCTAAAAATAATATTTGTCAAATCATTTGTCAAGCTTTTTTGTCAAATTTTTTAGTTTTGACCTTTTGTTGTATATCGGTTATCATCGTCATATGATAAGAATGGTTTGTTTTTTATCATTATTATTATCTGGCTGCGTATCTGCATGGCAGGCGCCACCAGATTTCATATATGCACCAATTGTTTCTGGCGATTATATACTTGCCACGTACCAGCGTTTATCGGACACAACATCACCTGTACATATTTATATCGAGGGGGACGGAAATTCATTTGATGCATATGGTATGCCGACATCGGATCCAACCCCGCGTGGAATGTTGATGCGAAATCTAGCCTTGCGCGACACATCGCCAAACGTTGTTTATTTGGCACGCCCATGCCAGTACATTATGTCGCCTGCGTGCGTTCAAACGGACTGGACAAACGGCCGTTTTTCCCAGGAAATCATAGATTCTATGCGTGGTGTGGTAAAAATATTGGCACAAAATCGTCCGATTATTCTGGTTGGCTATTCGGGGGGCGCAATGATATCTGGACTGATTATAAGCCAAAGTCCAGATATGGATATCAGACACTGGATAACGATTGCCGGCGTGCTTAATCATGCGGATTGGACATCATATTTTGGGGACAGACCGCTATCAAAATCTCTTGATATGACGACGCTGCCCCATGTCCCCCAGACGCACTATATTGTCCAGAACGATAAAGTAGTGCCGAACAGTCTGTCGTATAAATGGGCTGATGGACATGACATAACGGTAATTCCAAATGCCCAGCATGGCAAAATCCCAGATATAGATTTAGATTTTTAATCGTGTGGTAAACAGCATATTATTTGTGTTGTGTAATGATGGCGCAACTAAAAATCAATAACACACAGCAATACGTGTATAACATGACGAATAAAGTATAATTTGGATTAATGGATATTTCATGACAGGTCAACTTGCGCATGAACCTGCGCTTGCCCGGCATGGGCATATTGTCACGCTATGCCACACAAATACGAATGCCACGAACCTATCTGTTCTTTAATTCCAAGCCGTTAAGCAAAGCTGGCACGTATAACAAGATTGCGATAATTTATAATTTTACGCCGTATTTACCACGGTTTATCGGGCGATAAGACAAAGCCTCGGCCAAATCTGCCATTTCAATATTGTCCGCTCCGCGCAAATCTGCAATCGTGCGCGCCAATCGTTTTATACGGTTATAGCCACGCGCAGACATTCCCATTTTTTCGGCAGCTGTATTCAAAAATGTTGTTAAATCTGAACTTAGTGGGGCAAATTGTTCCAGCGCGGGTCCATCCAAATGCGCATTTACACACCCCTGACGTGATATTTGTCGGTCACGTGCCGCAACAACGCGTGCGCGGATTGTTGCGCTGGATTCGCGTGGTGTTGCATCTGTTGTCATTTCCCAAGGTTTTACCGCGTCCACATCAACATGTAAATCAATACGGTCCAACAACGGCCCCGAAATCTTGTTCTGATAAGCCTCGGCACATCGTGGTGCACGCGAACAAGACAACGCTGCATTCCCCAAATGTCCGCACGGACATGGGTTCATGGCGGCAATTAATTGAAAGCGTGCAGGATATGTCGCATTACGACGCGCGCGTGATATTAAAATGCGTCCCGATTCCATCGGTTGGCGCAGAATTTCCAATGTTGCCCGATTAAATTCTGGCAGCTCGTCCAAAAACAACACCCCATTATGGGCCAATGAAATTTCGCCTGGTCGTGCATCCGAACCGCCACCTGCCAACGCAACAGGGCTGGATGTATGATGTACACTGCGAAAAGGCCTTGTCGCCATCAATCCGCGTGTTCCCAATTCCCCTGCAATTGAATATATTGTTGATGTTTCCAGTATTTCATGTGCGGTCATTTCTGGCATAATAGTCGGCAATCGTGATGCCAGCATAGTCTTGCCTGACCCGGGTGGTCCCACCATCAGCATTGCATGTCCACCGGCCGCCGCAATTTCCAGCGCGCGTTTTGCTGCCGCCTGGCCATGTACATCCGCCATATCCAGTGCAGAATTTTTTGCGCCTTCTGGTGCTGTCAGTTCTGGTATCGGTAAAATTTGAGTTCCCTTGAAATGGTTGATTAATTGCACCACATGAAACGGAGCCAATATATTTTCATGTCCCGCCCACCGTGCCTGTGTTCCCTGGTCACCAGGGCAAATAATCCCCAGCCCCCGTGAATTTGCCCAAACGGACGCAGGTAACACCGCGTCTGTTTTAACAATCGCGCCATTCAATCCCACTTCACCCAGAATTACATATTTTTCCAATTCGTTTTCGGGCAACACCCCAATCGCACATAAAATTCCGCATAAAATGGGCAAATCAAAGTGCGACCCACTTTTTTCTACGTCTGCTGGCGATAAATTCACCGTCAACCGCTTTGGCGGTAGTGATAAATTCAGCGACGCCAAAACATTACGAATGCGTTCTGCGGATTCTTTGACCGCGCGGTCTGCCAGTCCTATAATATTAAATTCTGGTTTGGTCAGTCCCGACGACAATTGCACCTGAACATCAATTTGTGTCGCTTCCATCCCATTAAATATAATCGAATTCAAGGATATCATGCTTTTTATATTATAACTTGAATTACATTTGCGCAAGTTTTATTATAGCACATAATAACAAAAGGATTTTATATGCCCGCCAAGAATAAAAATGCCACCCGTGAATGGTTTAATACAATATTTTATGGGGCGCTGATTGCCATTGTTTTTCGCAGTTTTTTACTGGAACCATTTAATATTCCATCAGGTTCGATGATACCTACATTACATGTTGGCGACCACATATTTGTGCAAAAGTGGGCATATGGCTATTCGCGTTATTCGTTCCCATTTGGATCTTGGAAAATGTGGAACGGTCGTTTCTGGGCGACGGAACCAGAAATAGGCGACGTTATTGTATTCCGCAATCCAATCAACGAACACCAGGATTATGTTAAACGTTTAATTGGCAAACCAGGCGACAAGATTCAGATGATAGACGGTCGGTTGCATATTAATGGCACGATGGTACCGCGCGAAAATCCACGTCCATACATTGTTGCCGTGTTGCCGAAATCAATGCGTTCGGTCGGTTATTATCGCGATAACATGTCAATTAAGGGTAATAAAATCTGGGTTGATAATGAACCGGCGAAATTTAATTATACGATTGAATACAAACCGGACGATTTCTGCCATATGTACAACGGTGTGTGCGGTGTGTTCAGCGCGACAGAATACACAGAAACGTTGCCGAATGGCGTATCGCACAGCATAATTGAACTGTCAGACAACGCGCATTTTGATAACACAGAACTGTTCACGGTTCCTGAAAATCATTATTTCTTTATGGGTGACAACCGTGACAACAGTGGCGACAGCCGTGGTGATGTCGGCTTTGTCCCGCGAGATAATGTTTTGGGTGATGTTTGGTTTGTATGGTATTCGCATAATTATTATGCACCATTGTTGGCGATTTGGAATTGGGGCAATAAAATACGTTGGGACAGATTTGGTATGGGAATAAATTAATATGAAAGATATTGGATACGAATTTAAGAATAAATCATTATTAGAATTGGCATTAACGCAAAGTGGCGTAAATGCCACGCACAATAACGAACGGTTGGAATTCATAGGCGACCGTGTGCTGGGGTTATCTGTGGCAGATTTGTTGATGGACATGTATCCGACCGAGACCGAGGGCGAGCTGGCGCGCCGTCACGCAATGTTGGTATCAACCGACACATTGGGTAATTTGGCGACCGAACTAGGGATTGACAAACACGTCCGACATGGTCACATGACTGCTGGTCGGACTAAGCATATGTTGGCCAATACTATCGAAGCTATATTCGGCGCAATTTATTTGGATGGCGGGTTCAAGGCAGCGCGTTCTGTAATTATAAAACTGTGGCAAGATTTAGCCTCTCGGGATGTTGTTGCCCCAAAAGATGCCAAAACAGCCCTGCAAGAATGGGTGCAACAGCAAACTAATGGGCAATTGCCTGTTTACGAATTCAATTCTGGTATTGGCAAATCTCACAGCCCTGTTTTCAGTGTTCGTGTGACCGCCATGGGCCAGTCTGCGGTCGCTTCTGGTGAATCTAAAAAAGCGGCCAGCGCTGCCGCCGCTACAGAATTGCTGAAAATGCTTGCAAAGTCAGGGCAGGGGAATTAAAATCAATGCAACAAACAAAGATAAGGGTAAAAAATGTTTTCGATTTTATTGGTTTTATTAATCATTGACGCGGTTATGATGATAGGTCTGATTTTATTACAAAAGTCCGAGGGGTCTGGGATGTCTGGCTCGTCAGCAGCATCTATGTTTGGTGGCGCATTAACAGGGGCGGCGGCGGGCAATTTTTTGACCCGAGCAACGGCATTATTGGCAACTGTGTTTTTTATTTTGTGTGCGGCATTGGCATTGGTTGCTGCAAAATCAGATATGTCCTCTGTGCAAAGTGACCTGCGCAACGAAATTGTGCAACAACAAAATACATCGACACCAGAAACGGTACCTGCACCAGATGGTGTGCCGGTCACAGAACAAACGTCGGTTCAAGAATAATAAAACCGCCATAATGGCGGTTTTATTGTTTAGTTGTTAATCCAGGTTTTTCAGCAATACGTCTTTTATTTCATTTGGCATCATACCAGTTGTAGAATATCCACAATCAACATGATGTACTTCGCCCGTAACGCCAGATGACAAATCACTGAACAGATATATCGCAGCACCGGACACATCATCCAATGTCATATTGCGACGCAAAGGAGTTGTTTCTGCGTTCAGGCGCAACATTGCCTTGAACCCACCAACCCCGCTGGATGCCAAGGTCATAATTGGCCCCGCGCTGATTGCATTGATGCGAATTCCATCCGCGCCCAAATCTGATGCCAAATAGCGCACACTGCTGTCCAGGGCAGATTTGGCGACCCCCATAACATTATAATTTGGTACAGACTTTTCCCCGCCATAGTATGTCAGGGTTACGATACTGCCGCCATCCTTCATCAGTTTTGAAGCGCGACGCGTCAAATCCACCAGTGAATACACAGATACATCCATAGTATTCTTAAAATTGTCGCGTGTTGTATCCGCATACCGACCTGTCAGTTCATTTTTATCTGAAAATGCAATTGCGTGCAACATTCCATCCAGCTGTCCCCATTCGCGTTCAATCTTGGCGAACAGGTCGTCCATCTGTTCATCATTTTGCACATTACATTCCTGGACAAACTTTGCTCCGATTGATTCTGCCAAAGGTCGCACACGTTTTTCCAAGGCTGGCATAGCATAAGGCATTGCAATTTCTGCACCCATTTCATGCGCCCGCTTAGCGATTGCCCATGCCATAGACCAGTCGTTGGCGACGCCCGTGACTAAAATCTTTTTACCTTTTAATAACATTTATGTTTCCTTTTGTTATTCTTGATTGGACACATTCTAATATAGCATTGAAAAACAGGTGCCGCAACAGGTAAAGTTTTTTTGCGCTTTGCGGTTGTGTTTTATTACACTCTGTGCTAGGCTGTAAAGCCATAAACATATATTCGACAGAAGACATGAAAACAACAGTATGTGCCATAGTTGCAATCGGACCACAAAACATCATCGGCATAGACGACCAAATGCCTTGGCATTGTGCCAGGGATCTTTACCATTTTCGCAAAACTACCATGGGATACCCATGTATTTTTGGCAACAAGACCTTCCAAGGTTTGCCCCAACGTCCTTTGCCGGGCCGACTGAACATTGTATGCAGTTCCAAGTATAACGACACATTTTCGCCTGACGGGTGCTTTTATGCTTCCAGTATAGAATCCGCCATTCGTCAATCGTGCGGTTTTGACAAAGTATTTATCTGCGGTGGCGCCAGCATATATAACTATGCATTTGATATGGATTTAATAGACGAGTTTTACCTAACAAAAATCCAGGCCCCTGAATTGACACGCATGGTCCAGCAAGAATCAAACAAATACACCTATTTTCCCCAAGCACCAGACACGCTTTTAACCCCCGACAAATGGCAACCAAGACAAATTATATACCCCAAAAATGTTTTACCCCCAGAAAAAACACCCATCAAAGCATGTTTTCTGAAATATATACGCACCAGGTAAAGCACCAGCAACGGTTGCTGATTACAAAAAGTTGCGCGATATAACGCTGTTCCAGCATGTTTTGTGGACATAAACAGCGATGCGTTTCGTTGTGCACCCGCTTAAAACCAAATATGATTCTTCAATATCGACTTGACAAATTATGTTTTGTCACTACAATAGACTGGGATGAAAGAAGTTGATTTAAGAAACTTTTTATTTGGCTCAGTCCTGGCCTGTGGGTTGACCGCAGGCACGCATGCTTGTTTTGCGCAAAAAACAGAAAAAGACGGTGGGCAGTATAAAACAAAGATTGACTCGTCCATCCAACAAAAAGATGTATACGGTAATACAGAATTGTTCGAAAAGTCACGCAACAAAATTAAATTTGCGCTGGCAGTTGTTGAAAATTATTATCCATACATATATTGGTGTGGCGAAGCCTGGACTACGGGTCATGGACTGACGGTTTTATATGATACCAATGGGACATGCAAATCAGTGACTCTTTCTACGCAAATACCAACATTACAAGAGTCTGATATCTACGTAGACCGCTATTTAACACACGAGGTTTTGCAAGATATCAAAAATTGTGTCAATATTTCTATGGACGAAAGCACATTGCTTGCCGCATGCGTTCTCAGATATTGTATAGGCGGGCCAAACTTTCAAGTGTCAGAATTTCTGAAGCAACTGAATGCCGGCAAGACCGGTGCAGAACTGGCAAAAACCTTGACTGGCTGGCGCAAGCAAGCAGGTGTGCCAAACAGATGTTATTTCTTTGCTGCCTTGATGGTTGGCGCAATTGAATTCAAGGATTTGCTAGATTTGCGTGCCGAAGGATGTTACGCCTTGGATTACAGGGATATGTTTATTTATCACAATGGCAGACCAAAATCAGACGCAAATGGTTTTTATGAATGGGATTTCTCGAAAATTCAAAAAAACCTATCCAAGGCCAAAAGACCAAGGACTGTTCGCTTGAAATTAGGTAAAAAGAAAGGTTCAGTCATAGTAAGTTGTAAATTGGCACAAGAAGTTGTCCCACAAGTCGTTTGGGATGGTGTGAACGCCCAGCGACCACATCCTGCAGAACATAAAAATACTCGCCCACCAATTGTGCCGATTGCGTTTGGTGTACTGGGGGCAGGGGCAACATTGGCATATTTTCGTAAAAAACATCATTGTCATTAAATTTTTGATGTTTTTGTGTGTCAAAAACACAGGAACAAATTGCCGCTATAAAAGTAAAGAAAAATCCCGGAAATCCGGGAAATTTTTGGCTCGACATAACTTGCATATATCGGGAAATCCGCTTTTTTAACAGTCATTCGCAACCATAACCCAGGGAACAAAATTGTTCGGGCTATCTTTGATTGTAAAGTTCTTTATATTCTTCAGCTTACCAGATCCAGACAATTTTCCATCATCCAGTGTGATCAACGGTTCGTCCAACAATGTTCCGTCTGCTTTAATTACTCCCTTTTCATAAATATAATGTAACGGTGCATGATAGCATTTTATTTCATCATTATATGTTTTTTTATGTACACTATCAACGTTCGAGTTTCCAAGGTGTTCTTCTTCCTTCAAATATATCAAATTCCAAGGACTGTTATCATACCCGTCGTTTGATATATGGTGTACCTGATAAGGTTTGTCGTCGTCGCATTTAAGCCATGCATCTGCAACCAATTTATGTACATCCACGGCCTTTTCGTCTATGTTAACATACAGATAACCAACTTCTGTATTGTCTGGAGTGTCTTTTAGTATTTGTAGCAAATCATTAATTTTTATATTGGGATATTTTCGTTCATGCTGCTCCAATATTCCGTTAGGCATACCTTTTAAACGAATGCGCCCGCAATCGCTTGCTTCATATTTATCATAGTCACCATGACATGGACGCCACTGTTCTTTTATATTGATATAGTTATCTGTTTTCTGCCACGGTATTTTATCTGGATTGCAATTTGCATAAACCTCATTAATCAATCTTGCTTGCACCAATTGCATCTGTAATTCTTTAATTGTAAATGTTCTGGAAACGGTATGGTCGCTTGTTTCATCGATAAAAATAACCTGTGGAATATTTGTTCTCATATTTCGCACCTTTAATTTTTTATCATAAGAATTTTTACACAATACCATTATGTTATCAAGATTAAAAATAGGGACAGTCGGACTCGAACGGGGTAAAAGCATGGGAATCAAAGCTTTTTATCAAATTAGTTCGATAATGCCTAAAAAATGACAGTTTTTGAAATGGAATTATCGAACCGCCCGAAAGCCAAGGAATCCAAAGAAAAACAGCCCAAAAAGGCAGTCTTGTAAAACGTGGCTCGGCGCGGCTTGTTCATACCGGCACGAAAATCCATATGAATTCTACCGCCTGGGCACAGTTGCAGAAATATTTCTGAAATAATAAAGTTGACAAAAACAACAAGTTTCTCTATAATAGACTGGAAATGACAAGAAATAGTTTGCTTTTTAATCAGATTTCAAAATGTGCGCAGATTTGCGTACGTGGTTTTTATTACGCCTATTAACCCCTTATGGTGTTATGGGTTTGATTGGCTTTGGCACCATAAGGGGTATATGTCAAAGCCAATTTTTTATTCATAAAACTAACAAAGGATTAAGTAATGAAAACCAAAGAACAAATTATTGATGAAATTCTGGACAGGGGCATAATTGTCGACATCTTGCCCTCACGTGCAGAATTCAAGAAAAAACTGCTGACAGAAAAACTGCGTTTTTTTATTGGGGCAGACCCGACAAATACGTCGTTGCACTTGTCGCATGCGAAAAACTTTATGTTGTTGGAAGAATTCAGAAAACTGGGACATGAGGTATTTGTCTTGTTCGGCGACTTTACCGCATGCATTGGTGACCCCAGCGACCGCAATTCCGCACGTGCAAGATTAACACCGGAACAAGTACACGAATTTTCCGCTGACTGGGTACGCCAAATCTCACCAATTATCAAGTTTAACGACCCAAACAATCCGGCCAAAGTGGTATTTAATGGCGAATGGCTAAACAAACTATCTATGCACGATTTGATTGAATTGACTTCAAACACCACTGTCCAGCATATGTTGGAACGTGATATGTTTCAGAAACGGATGAACGATAACCGGCCAATTCACCTGCACGAATTCCTGTACCCGATTTTCCAAGGCTTTGATTCAGTTGCGTTGGATGCGGATGTTGAATTGTGTGGCACAGACCAGACATTTAATGCGCTGATGGGGCGCACTTTGTTGCGCAAATTAAAGAACAAGGAAAAGTTTATTGTTTGCAACAATTTGATGGAAAATCCGGTGACGGGTGAATTGATGTCAAAATCGCGTGGTACAGGCGTTTTCTTGAATGAAACCGCAGATACCATGTTTGCCCAGATTATGGCGCAGCCCGATGAAATGATACGTATTTTGTTGGTGAATAATACTCGTGTTTCATTGTCGGAAATTGATGCGTTGGATATTGACAACGAACCAATGCAGGCAAAACTGTTTGCCGCCCAGAAAATAACAGAAATCTTCCATGGTGCGGATGCGGCTGTTGCAGCATTGGAAAACTGGCGCAAAACTTTTTCAGAACACACTTTTCCAGATAATGCGCCAGAAATAAAAACCGATCAAGAATCATTATCCGTAATGGAAATCTTGAAATTAGGTATGCCGGATGCATCAAACAGTGAATTGCGCAGACTAGTTGCTCAAAACGCAGTTACGATAAACGATGACAAGGTAAACGACCTAAATCAAACATTCATAACTGATAAACCGTTATGTGTGCGTGTCGGTCGCAAGACGTTCTTTAAAGTCCTTGCCAAATAAGTACATTTACTCGAGCTAATAAAAAAGGTTAGTTTTCTAACCTTTTTTATTGTGTAGTTCGATAACGCCCGAAAAATAGCGTGTTTTATAACCTGTATTATCGAACTGTGAAAATCCTTAGAAATCCAAAGAAAAACCGCCCTTTGACAGGACGGTGTAAATTTTGGCTCGGGCAGTTGGACTCGAACCAACGACATACGGATTAACAGTCCGTTTTTATTTTGTTTAACAGATTTTAATTTAATTAAATATTCCTTGATTTTCTGCGGGTTGTAGTTTAATGTGACTTTAACGAAGTTTAACGAAAATTGGTAGCAAAAAACACCGTTGGTAGCAAATAGGTAACAAAAATAGACAAACGGACGTCTCACGGACTGGGGTATTTGCAACACGGACCTTGGTAGCAAAAAGAGATTGAAATGGAAAAAGAAAATGCTGTATTACAGCAGATAGTTGATAGTGTTTTGGGTGCTGTGCCGGTGGTTGGCGGTGGATTACAAAACGCATACGATGCATGGCGTCAGAAAAACATAAACATGGCTAGGGAGGTGTTGTTAACAAACATTCGCAGTGGAGACCTAACTGCCATCCATCGGGATGATTTTTTTAGCATGTTGGCAAGGTTTTCTCGTTCCGTTCAAGAGGGGGTTGCAAAAAGAAATTTGATTTTGTTGGCTCGATTAATTTCAGGGATGGGAAAAGTGGAAGAAACCGACCGTAAATCAAATTTGTTCGCCAGGTATGCCAACATGCTCGAGCATTTGAATGTAGACGAGTTAAAATACTTGGCAAGTTTTATTTGTTATTATTCGACACCGGAAAAGGAAAGGAACTCTTTCAACATAGATATATATAAATTACAAGAAAATCCGATTGCGGACACTTTTGTTCAAAGGGGGATTTTTGTTTCTGATTTTGAAGTTTGGCAACAAGAACACGATGATTGGAAAAATCCATCTCAATTTCCGACCGACATTCGTAGCGAGCGTAGTTTTTATCTTTCTGCAGATATGCAAGATATTGTCGACAAATACGGGATTGATTGGGAAAAAATAGCAACAATGGATATAAACGATGACCAATAACCATATAAATTTTACAGAAAAAACGCTGGCTGAATTACCAATTCCGACCGACAAGCGCCCAATGACGTATTATGACAATGGACAACCGGGTTTGTGCATCATTGTTACCTATGGCGGGACAAAAACGTATTATTTCTATACCAAGTTCCTGGGCGTGCCAAAACGTGTAAAAATTGGGCGCGTTGGCGTCACAAAACTGGTCGAAGCTCGTATGAAAGCACGTGAATTGCGGACCATTGCCGACCACGGAACAGACCCCGGCCAAGAACGCAACGAAGCCCTGCGTGATATGACATTAAAACAGTTCTTTGACACCCAATATTATCCACGGCATGTTTTGGTGTATACAAAGCAAAAATCACAGGCCAAGGTTGAATCAATGTTTCGCAATTACCTGCCAGAATTGCATAACCGTAAAATGATAAGCATAACACGCATTGACCTGGAACGGATACATTCGGGGTTGCGCAACAAGATAAGTTTATACACCGCCAACCGAACCCTGGGGCTGTTAAAACACATGTATAACAAGGCCATAGAATGGGGGTATCCGGCACATCATGGTAATCCTGCGGTCGGGATAAAAATGTTTCGTGAAAAGTCCCGTGAACGTTTCCTGCAGCCGGATGAAATAACCCGTTTCTTTGCCGCACTGGCCGAAGAGCCGAACGAGGCGTTTAAAAACTATGTATTGTTATCGCTGTTTATTGGTCAGCGTCGTCAAAATATGCTGTCTATGCGCTGGTCAAACGTTGATTTAAATCTGGGATTTGTACTGTTCCCGGATTCTAAAAATGGTGACCCGCAACGCATCCCATTAATATCGCAGGCACTTGAAATATTGCAAGATATGCACACACGTGCGACCGATGACTGGGTGTTTTCAAGTCGTGCCGGCAGTAAAAGCGGTCATGTCGAGGACTTTCACCGCCCCTGGTATGCATTGTTAAAACGTGCAAATATCGAAGACCTGCGGTTCCATGACCTGCGTCGTACATTCGGCAGTTACCAGGCAATAACCGGTGCCAGTTTACATATTGTGGGCAAGGCCCTGGGCGATAAAACCAACGCAGCAACCCAAGTATATGCCCGTTTAACAATGGACCCTGTGCGTGATTCTATCCAACGTGCCGCAGACAAGATGTTGGAATTTGTAAAAAACAAAGATGTTTGATTTTTTTATATTGGATTTTATAATGCAAGTATACAAAGGAGTTTTTTATGAAAATATTGTCGTACCCCCCAAAAATAAATGTTTTTATTATATGAACACAGCAGAAATAATTATAGCCAACAAGAATATAAAAACGGTTCCTGTATTAGGGTTTGATTATAAATATTTAACGGACTCGTATGATGAAGCATTTGAGAGACCAACAGAATTGGCAATGGATAAATATTTTCAATGTGAATACCATTTTGAGCATGGAAACAACTCATTGAAAGAAGAGGACTTGAATTTCTGTGATTGTGAAAAACAAGCAGCTTTAGATGCTTTAGATGGTTTATCGTTTGAAGAAGGTCTTGAACAATGTGCAAAAAAGTATCCTAAGGCAAAAGCAGACTCAAAGCTGAGATTATAAAAACATTGTTTGATGTAATGGGGTTTTATGATATCGTTGTATGTATAAAAGGAGCTTAAATATGGGAATATCGTATGTTTTAACCGAACAAATAAATAAAGCTGTAAAAGATTCCGATATTACATTTATTATCAGAACGCTGCTTGCTGCTGGTTTTGATGTTAACCATCCACTTGCATATACTGCAGAGGTAGACGGCAAGGAAGTGGCAGAGGAAATAACTTTGTTGGAATTATCAGGGTTTTATAACAATATAATGGTAGCTAAATTTTTGATAGAGCATGGTGCGGACGTTAATAAAGTAAACAAAGATGGCGAGCCCCCCCTAATGCAAGCACGAACAGCGGAAATGACACAATTGTTGATAAACTATGGTGCAGATGTGCATCCTAAGAATAAATATAATACAACACTTCTTCATTTGGTTCAATCTGTTGAAATTGCTCAGGTTTTGATAAACAATGGTGTAGATGTAAATGCAAAAGATGGGCTTTATGGTCACACGCCATTACATAGGGTACAAAATGCTGAAATGGCTAAATTGTTAATAGACAATGGTGCAGATGTAAATGCAAAAGATGGTAATGATGAAACTCCGTTGTATCTAGCACAGTCAGCAGAGATTGCACAAGTGCTTATTGATAATGGTGCGGATGTAAATGCAAAAGCTGAAGGGGTCTTTGGGGATTTGTTACGCATGGGAGATACGACGGAAGGAATTGGTACAACCCCATTGCATCGGGTAAAATCGGCCGAAATTGCACAAATATTGATAAAAAATGGTGCAGATGTAAATGCGAAAGATATGATATGTCAAACGCCATTACATAAAGCACAAACGTTCGAAATTGCACAAGTGCTTATTGAACACGGTACAGATGTAAATGCAAAAGATAGAATGAGTATAACTCCATTACATTTAGTTAAATCTGCCAAAATAGCACAATTATTGATAGATAGTGGGGCAGACATAAATGCGAAAGACGAATTGGCCAGAACCCCATTGCGTACGGCCAAAACGGCAGAAATAGCAGAGGTTTTAAGAAATCACGGTGCACAATAAACACGATAATTTGACGTAAACAAGTCAAAGTGAATTTTCTCTCGTTTTACGATGTGCCAAATCTGTGACTCAATCCAACGTGGTGCAGACAAAATGCTGGAATTCGTGAAGGTTTAAAGGACTGTACTTTCGATAATCTAAAGTGTCACTTTAAATCTGCCGAAAATATTTGACATTGGGTCTGACTTTTGATATTCTAAAGTATAACTTTAAATCCGCCGGAGGATGCTATGGCATACATAAACAGAACTTTGGAACAGAGTATAGAGAAAATCAGCAACTTTTTCCCTGTGATTATGGTCACGGGGCCGCGTCAAGTTGGCAAAACAACGGTTTTACAAAATGTTGCAAATACGCCTGCAACCTATGTTTCGTTGGATACGTTGGCAAACAGAAATCTGGCCCAGACGGAACCAGAATTGTTTTTGCAACGTTTCCCGGCCCCTGTTTTGATTGACGAAGTTCAATATGCACCGCAACTATTCCCATATATCAAGGCGATTGTAGACCAAGAAAACAAGCCTGGCATGTACTGGCTGACCGGTTCACAACAGTTTCATTTGATGAAAAATGTATCAGAAAGTTTGGCGGGGCGTGTCGGCATACTACATCTGGACGGATTTTCCCAAGATGAAAAGAATGGCAATCCAATGGCACAACCGTTCTTGCCAACAATGGAATATATTGATGCCAAGGCAAAAACGTCCCAGCCAATGGACATCAATCGTGTGTATGATGTGATATGGCGTGGTTCGTATCCGAAAATGCACGGTGCACCAGACGACATGTGGAATACGTTTTATGAATCATATCTGCAGACCTATATCGAACGCGATGTTAAAAGTTTTGGTGCGGTTGGGGATACTATGGCATTTGTGTCGTTTATGCGTGTCTTGGCGGCCAGAACAGGCCAGGAAATGAATTACAGTGACATTGCTCGTGATATTGGTGTAACCGCCCCAACGATTAAATCGTGGCTGTCTGTATTGGAAGCGTCGGGCTTGGTGTTCTTGTTGCGTCCGTATTACAGCAACGTTACCAAACGTATTATCAAAGCTCCAAAGGTATATTTCGTTGATACAGGACTGGCCGCATTCTTGACTGGGTGGAATACCCCGGAAACGCTTGCAAATGGGGCTATGGCGGGCAGCATATTTGAAACCTATGTTGTATCCGAAATAATTAAAAGCTATTGGTACAATGGTCGCAGCCCGAACATTTATTACTATCGTGATAATCATGGTGCGGAAATTGATGTCTTGATAGAAGAAAACGGTAAATTGTATCCTGTGGAAATCAAACGAACAACGACACCGAATGTGGGCGACATAAAAAATTTTAAGGTCATAGAAGATGTCCTGCACGCCCAACGTGGTCCAGGTGCGGTTGTTTGTAATGCGCAAACTCACCTGCCATTAACGGCCGATGTAAACGTCATCCCCGTGGCATATTTGTAAAGCAGTGTGGGGATTGCAAGATATCTGGCATTTTGACCCGTCAAAATTATCTGGTTAATGTTGCTGCACGTTGTCAGATTGCATTGGCAATATGTTTAATTCATATTGAATTATGTAAATAAAAATCGGGGCGGTTTGCCCCGGTTTTATTTATTCCAATACTTTGCATGTTTTTTCTTTTGTTCTGCCAGCATTGGTCGAATATGTACCGGCACACTGTGTATCAGTTCGTCCCAATCGCTCTCGCTGAATTCTTGTTTTAATTTTTCAAGTTTCGCTTCGTTGGTTTTTGTGTGCCTTTTGGCGGTAAGTTCATAATACCGTTTAACCAAATTTGATTTCTTGATTTGTTTCTTTGGTGCAGATTTATGTTCGTTCGCCATAGCCACAATTTGTGCCATGTTATACGTATCATAAATATGCGGTTTGTCATAGTCCTCAGACCAATCTCCAAAAATTGCACTTATGGTATGTTGGTCCAGATTTATTTCATACATATAATTAATCATAGGACATTGATAAAGTTCCAACGCATATTCACAATCGCATTCTGTCCCTTTTATCAGATAATTAGCAATATCGCTTGCATGTAGTTCGTCACCTGTATCCAGCATCGGTTTTACATGTTTTACCAAATCTGCCCCAACACCATCAATGCCACCGTCTGTTGAGGTATACAGCGTTATATTTGTGTCACCCTTGCGGATAATGGTTATACATTCTATTGCATCGTCAAAGTCTGGTTCTGAATCAATCGCCATTTCCACCATATAATCTATATCCGACTGGCTTTCACCAAATACGGAGATTTCCATTCCGCCATCAAATATACTTTCGGCTTTCTTGGCAATGTCAAAGTCAGTTTTTACCCATTTTCCACCGACAAACGCCTCTGTTTTACCAGAACTATCCACACGATGGACAATACCATCACCATAATAATCATACTTGGAAAAATCCAAATCTAACACTTTTAAGATTTTAGATTGTTTTTTTAACTTGTTGGCCCAGGCAACAGCCTCTTGTTTAATTTTCTTTTCGTCTTCTGGGGTTCTGGGATTGTCGTTGCCAGACAGCATGTTTTCTGTCCATTCAGACATAGCTTCACCACCATCAAGCATTTGAACCAGCTGTTTAACCTGTGACATTGCGGATGCATGCACTTCTGCTTCACCACCGAATTTGCGCTGGTCTTTTGGCGTCAGTTTTGATATGTCGAACTTTTTATTTGTCATTTATATGCCCTTTAATTTTTATTTCATCGATTGTTGATTGTTAAACACTATGCGGCTTTTTGTGTGGTTTGCATTTGCTTTTGTTTCAACAATTCGGCGGATACTTTTTGCCTGTTTTTGACAGATTTATCTTTGATGACTTTGCTGGCTTCGGCCAGTTTTTGTGCTTTGTATGCCCCAAATAGGCCGTCTGACGGATGTTCCCAGAATTTGTCATCTGTTAGGTCTTCTAACAAGCAGTCGCCAACCTGAAAATGTCCGTGCGGAAATTTACGCATACAGAACTCAACGGCCCGTGGGTCAATGTCGACACCGTAAATATCTTCCTCGTCCATCCACTTATACACATTTAGTGCAGCCGCCAACAAATTACCAGTGCCACAACACGGGTCAATCAGTTTAAAATCAGTCAGAAACTCAATCCCATCTTGCCCAAATTTTTCAATTATTTCCGCCTTGGTTTTGCATTTGATATATTGCGGAAATAGTTTTTTTGCCATAGCTACAGCAAATGTTCTTGGGGTATGAAATGCACCTGTGGATTTGCATTCGTCTCTTGATAGACACAAATCTTTTGCTGAGTGACAACAGCTGTAAGCCCCTTGTTTTCTGGTCATTATTTTCTCGCATCATTGACTGTTTTTTTAATAATTTCTTGTTCTTCAGACGTTATGCAAAAGAACTGGTTGAACCGCTCGTCTGTCCACGGTGTGGAATAATCATTCATAAAAGGCAGCCATTGATTGGGCATATTTATGTCCTTGTGCATTTTTATCAACAGGTATTGAAAAAATGTCGTTTGCGTAGAGTCGATAAAATTATTTGCGTCGATTAAGGAATCGAATCTTATACTGTATGGAATTGGTGAGCCGATTTCTTTTGCAAATCTATTTTTTTGTATACATTCCGTCCAGTCTTTCCCGTTTACAAAACCGTCTTCGGCCAATAGGGTCTTGTACATTCCAATATGGCTTTTTTTGACCCCGTTATTTGCAAAACCGTTGTCTTGTATATTGTTAACCTTAACACGTAGGCCAGTTCGTTGCCCGAGCTCTATTTTCTCTGAAATTGTAGTTCCGGATAATATTTTATCTAAAATTTTTTCCAGCAATTTATCCTCATATAATTGTGTTAATTTATATTTTGGGTTTTGCGATAATGTATAAACACCTATATCCATAGAAAAGTTGGTTTTAAATATCTTGCCTGCGTCAACTGCGAAATATGTTTTTAAATCCTCCAAATGTTTTTGTATGAATTCTCCGTATTTGGCAAAGTCGGTTGTCTTTTTATACTTCCACAGCGGGTCCTGCGCCCATCGTATTGGTTGTAAAGAAACGCCATGTCCCCCATTTTCAACAATCATTTTTATCATTTCTTTCAATATCGGTAAATGCAGATTGCCGTAAGGTGGATTCATGATGAACGCTTTAAATTTCATGATTGTCTCTTTATGTTTTTCAAGTGTTTGTAAAATGTCATTGGAGTAAATTGTTCGGCAGTTTGGACGCAGTAATTTCATAATTTCTGCCTCGCAAAAACTGTCTGTAACGTACATTCTGGTTGTCTCATCGGTCAGCCAGTACCCACCACAAACCGCAATGTCAAATTTTTTGCCATTACGCATAATGTCGGCCAGTTGTTTGGGGACTGGGCGACTGCCATCCTTAGGATAAGACCACATCAGTTCCAATACCTTTTCAGGAATCAATTTGCCGTCTTGATAACATTTGGCGACCTTGTCCGCACAATATGCGATGATTTGTTCACGACTGCCGGCATCACACGCCTTTAAAATTTTGAAAACGTATCGGTAATCAATGCCCAATCCAATAAAATCACGGAACAGTTTGCGTTCCACATGTTTTTCAGATACGGTTTGACGGCCAAAACGGTTTTGAAAATCGTCGAAGTCATTCGGTACGCCTGAAACCAAGAAATATGCCGGCAAATACCGTATAATTGCATTTATGAATGCTTTGGCTTTTTTGATGTCGGCAGCACCATCACCATGTGATTCTTCGCCACGAACACTTACAAACTTGTTGTTTAATACATATTTCCAGCGCACAGTAGATGGCGATTTGCCAGATTCATCAATGTATATGTCGTCTGAGTCGCCGTCATGCCCCAGGTATGACCAAACCTCTTGTGATTCTTCATTCCTGCCAACCGGCATATCACGTCGTTCAATATCGGCCGGGTTTATGTCTTTAATTCTGTCTTCTTCCTTGCCACCCAGTGGGATATAGCCGTATTTAACCAAATCTGATTTTAACTGTTCGATATGTTTTTCTAGCCAATCTGGCGGCAAATGCTTTGTGCCATCCCCACCATCGTCTGTGCCGGGTGTCGGGTCTTCTGGCTCGGTTGGTTCGTAATCATCGCCACGCTCTGTTAACTGTAATGTTAATTGCTGCGGTTTTTGCAGGTCTGACAGCTTTATCTCACTCAGGTCAATTTCACGAAGCAATTTTGCGACATCAAAGTCGATTGAATCTGTAATTCGTTCAATATTCCAGCTGGAAATAAATGTTTGGAATATCTCTTCGAATGTATATTCCTGGCGTACTAATTCATGGT
Source organism: Alphaproteobacteria bacterium (assembly GCA_033345275.1). Taxonomy (GTDB): domain Bacteria; phylum Pseudomonadota; class Alphaproteobacteria; order Rs-D84; family Rs-D84; genus Enterousia. The sequence continues at coordinate 12,594 of JAWPOF010000001.1, read as the reverse complement.
CACGGATGTTAATGCGTGATAATGCACGCAGATATTCCGTTTTATAATTGGCATCACATGCCTTAACCATTAAATGATTTTTGATAAACGTATCGATTATCTGTAACGTGCGCCCCTTGTTATAATCGATTACATATGCCTCTTTCTTGATTCCGTTTGGCGTTTTACTGCGGAATGCGGCCTGGATATATTGCTCGGGGGATGTAATGTCATTCAACATAATGACCGCATGACAGTCGGGAAAAGACACCGCCTGTAAACCTTTACCAATTGTCACCAATAAATGGAAACAGTTTGGTTCGTTTTTACACATGCGGTTCCATTCTTTGAACCGTTGTTCATTGTCTGGGATATAATCTCTGTCGTCATTATCCTTGGTTGTGGTTTTTGTGCACTTGATTGCATACTTGTTATCACGAACCAATTCATTTACAGCACTTGCAAACATGTCGCAGTATTTACGACGTGGTGGCAAAACGACAATAGCATTGGTAATTGGCAATGTTTTGCCGTCTATATTAAATTGCCCGCCATAAAATGTCTTGGACACCCATTCCTTGATACTGTCTTTACATCCGTCGCTGTCGAAAAATTCGCCGAACGAACTGTCCGTTTTAAAGAATTCGTTTTTTGGGGTAATGTATACCAGCTCAGGATTCTTTAATCTAAACTCGTCTTTATTTGTTGCATTTTCATAGTCCTCATATTCATCCAGAACACTGTAAACATACGAATTATTGTCGTCATAATCTTCGTTTGCCTTTAATCTGAATGGCGTACCAGTAATATCAATTTGCATGCTTGGATTAAGCAGTTGGATTGTACCTTGGGCATTGTTGGTCATGCGGGCAAAATGTGCTTCGTCAAAAAATACGGCCGCACAATCTTCACGATTAACACACGGAAAACGTTTTCTGATTTCTTCCAGGCTTTTACCGTCAAACCACTGTTTGCTGGCGAAAAACAGATATTTATTTTTCTGCAAATCTTCCACGGTTACCTTGGTGTCAGAGTCGTATAAACACAGTTTGAAATTACAGCTTTGGTCGAATTTATAATAGTCTTCACGCAGGGCCTGTTCGGCATCCAGTTTTGCAGATATAAAGAATATGTATTTTTTGTCCGGGAAACGTTCAAACAACAGGTTCATCATCTCAAATGAACAAATCGTTTTCCCAAAGCGTGGCATTGCAAACAGACCGAATTTTTTCTGTTTTGTGTCCAGCGCATGTCTAAACGCCTTGATGACATCATCCTGTCTTTTTCTTAATGTATATTTTCCGCCAAGTGGACTGCCATTAATCAAATGGTTTATTACACGTTTTATTTCATCCGGGCTGGTGTTGAACCATTCGGTTGCAATCTGTTTGCAACCCATTGTTTTCAGGACGGCATGAATATCTTTGTCCATGCCTTTTTCTTTGTTGTTTGGGTTGGGAAATTCAAATGAATCGAATTCCAGGTCTTCGATATCATCAAACGATATCCGTGCGCCATCTTTTGTTTTTCCCAGTTCTTCACGAACTCTGGTTTCTGCGGCCCGTGCAGTGGACATACCAAAATATTTCAAGGAACTGGGGTCAACCTCGCCAATGCACCATGTTTGACCAGGCTCAATATCATTAAATTGTCTGCGTGTGGTATACCAATAAATAATCATTTGTTTGGACATAAAATTCCCTCTTTTTACAATTTGTTATTTATTGGTCTGGAACTCTGTGCATACATAGCCAACCCCAATTCTTTTCAACTTTCTTGAAGTGATTGTAGCACAAAATTCCCAAAAATCAAAGATTCTGTTGCACTTTATTAAGGTTCAGCAATACAGGTTATGCATTATTAAGAAATGTATTGATTGTGGTGGGGCTGACTTTTAATTTTTTTGCTATTTGACGACGTGAACACCCCTTTGACAACATAGATTTAATCACATTTTCCTTGCCGTCTAATTTATGTCGCAAATTTTTTGCACCTGGCTTTCTGCCCGTGTATAAACCGCACGCACGTCTGCGGGCCATTGCCTCCTTGGTGCGTTGCGAAATTAAATCGCGTTCAATTTCGGCAGACAGGGCAAAAGCAAAGGCCAAAACCTTGGATTGAATGTTGTCGCCCAGCTCGTAATTGTCCTTTACCGTATAGACCTTGGCCCCGACTTTCATACAATGTTCTAAAATGCCCATAATCATGAACAGTTTTCGCCCCAGACGCGAAAGTTCACTGCAAATAATGATGTCTCCACAGGTTATTTTACGTAATAAACCGCCCAGCGCACGTTTTTCTGGTTCTTTGGTACCAGATATGCCATCGTCGACAATGTACTTGTCTATGGTTAACCCCAGCGCACGTGCCTTGGCGTCAACTCCTGTGCGCTGGTTTTCGGTGTCTTGGGTGTCCGTACTGACTCTAAGGTATGCGTATATCATCTCAGTTCTCTTATACGTCCCATTCAACATCACCGACAATTTCTCGGATTTTATCTATCGCTTTGATGTCGCCACGTTCGGCTTTGATGACCAAATTGTGTGCGATTTTTTCCAGGCGACTATCATATGCGGGGCTGTACCCGACAGACGTTTCAACAAGTTCATTTTGTTCTTTTACCGCTGTAGTAATTAGTCGTTTTAATATTTCTGTTAATTTTTCATTCGTTGTCATTTTTTGTGTTCCTTGGTTAGTCTTCGTGAAACATGCCTGTGGCGGTTTCTCGGGATGCCATATTCGGATTGAAGCCATATTTGTTGCCGTTACCCCGACGTTCGTATTTGATTTCCTTTGCAACGTCTGCTGTGCGAATTTTTTGAATTACCCCCAGCCATTTCATTATCAGACTTTCGTATCGGTTGGTCTTGTCTATTTGTGATGCAAGCCCCAGTTCGTATGTTATCTTGCGTTCAGTCCAGTGCTTGATTTTATTTCTGGACGACTTTGTTTGTGGCTGCGACCGCAATTCATCCAACTTTGCCTGACATTTTGACAGCTGAGTCGTAAACCATATTTCGGCCCTGTAGGCATTTTGGATTTTTAGTTTGTATCGCTCCAGCAGTTCTTCCACGCCCATTGTCGTCATAATGCCAGTTGTTTTAATTCGAATATCGTCCGCCTCTAATGCTTTCCATTCAGCCCAGGATTTGCAATCCGCCAGTGCTTTCTCTGCGATTTTTTTATCGTATTCTGACAGTGGGTCGTGTATAAAATGTCGGCCCAGCGAATTTAAACGAGATGCGTGTTCTCGGCGGAATCTTTCGGTATTTGCACGTAATTCTTCTGGGGTGGGCGGTTTTGGAACCGGGATAGTTTTTTCTGGTATAAAGTTACAAAAATTCGTCATGTCGCTTTCCTTTCAAAATTCTTTCCGCGTGTATACGGGTTGATGTGGAATATTAAATTTAAATTGCCGGTGTTGACAGGGTGTTTTTTGAATGTTCTGCAATCCATGCATCCAGGTCTTCTTTGCGATAACGAATGCTACGCCCCCAGATTATGTATGGTATTTTATGCTTACCGGTTGCACGCCAGGTATTCAACGAACCTACGGTTGTCCCAAGATATGCAGCCGTTTCTTTTTGTGTCATTAATTTCATTCTTTCTGCCATTTTATTTTCCTTTTTTTATTAATTTCGAAGAATGTTGTTTATACATGGTCAATATACACATGTGATTTTTAATTTTAAATGCCCAAAACGGATTACCCCATATTGTAAAACAGTAGAAAAAATAAGTACTGTACCCCGCAGAAATCCAATAAAAAAAGGGGTGCCGAAACACCCCGAAAAACGGTTGCTTTTTTATATGGGATTACCCCTTTTTGTTGCGGCCGCCTTGTGATGATGGTTGGCGTATAAGTGTAGCCATCGCACCTGCAAGTTTGTCAGACGGACGCATTTTCTTTTCTTTCATTTTTTGTATTATAATGTCCTTTAGCACGGTCTTTTTTGATTGGTTTTTATTCGTGATATGTTCCTGATTTATCACTTCGTCCATAAGCTGCATGTAATCGCTTTTATATGTATTTTTTTGTTTTCTGTTAATGCCAGGGAATACTGATAACAACTTTGTGAAATCGATACAGATGTTTGTATAGATAGGTTTGCCATCCAATAAAAATCGATTATTGTTCACATCTAGTGTAAAAAAAGGCTGAAATTCAATATCGTCCCGTTCGTTGCGCATAGATTCATCTGTGTGTTCTGGGATATATGTGCCTGTGGCAACAAGCTGTGCTTGTATCAGTGCTATTTTTAACGCAGCCTTAGCCTTTGTTATTGCGGATTTATATTTATCCCAGTCTATGGTCGGATTGGTCGTTATGTCCAAGTCTAATCCTGCAAACAGAGGGTGCTGTGGTCTTATTCTGCCGTCATACTGTTCATATAGGTCACTCATAGGTTCCCATTGTAATGCAATCCATTCACAGGCCTGTAGTAACGTACATTTATCAAGAATCTCAACATCAACCATAATTAAACCTCTTTGATTATAATTGTATATTAGTGAACAATCCCGGAAATTCAAGGCTTTTACGATGTGTAAAATGCTGTCCGGGGTAGCAAATAGGTAGCAAAAGAAAAATCAAAGAAAAAGGGTTCCGGCTGGAACCCTTGATATTCGTGGCTCGGGTGTATAAGCTTCAGTCGTACAAGAGATGTCTTAGATTTACTTAGCCTTGGCAGCAATATTCAAAAAATCCTTAGCCGTATACAAGCATAAAACATATCTACAGCTTTACACCAATCTACCTGCCGACACCAATGTCATAAAGTCCGCTCCAATTTTTTTTCTTTCCAATGCAGCGGTATCTGATATTCAACCCATCGCCCCCTTATATATATCAACACAATAACATATGCCCCAACCAGTAGATAGTTAACTTCACCGTAAAAATTTCTTTATTTCCAAAAAATACCTGTTATAATTGTATGTGTAGCAATAAATAAAAAGCAATATAATTGTAATTTATTTATCGGCTTTCTTGGGGGCAGAAATATGATATATACCCCAAAATTTCAAATTTTTACGGGGGATTCTACGCTTTTTTTGGCATAGAACCATTTTTTTTGCTCAAAATTTCTCATTATTTTAAACAAATATAAATAAGCCAGGTCGTTTTTGCGGCCTTTTTTTATACCCAAAATCAATCAACTAACCATAAACCACCATTTTTTTGGTGGTTTTTTTCATACCCAAAAGGAGTCAACATGGCAACAAAATTTAGAATAGAACCAGCAACCAATATAAAACCACGCAAAGTTATTGTACAAACTGCTCATGCATATCTAACACCAACGGAAGTTGCATATATTCTCAACACATCTGTTAAAGTGTTAAGACAATGGCGTAAGAAAAATATCAATATCGCATACGAAGATTTTGAACGAACCGCCAGATATCCCGTAGAAGCGATTAATGAATATCTGGAACTTAGATTCCACGCAAGACAATCTTCAAAAAATTAAATTTTTCAGCAAAAAATGTTCGGCCAAGAGCCTATTTTTTTTATCCAAAAATCCCCCAAATACAAATTTTATTCAAAAACAGGGCACGAAACACCCCCAAAAGCACCCATATCACACCGATTTTTATCAATGTCCAATGGCACAATATTTATGTAGCAACAAAGGAGGCAACGATGACTAAAAACACCTCATGACGACAGCGTCACAATGTGTGATTTAAGCACATTTTACAAACAATTTAATTAACCAATTCCCCCCTTGAACAAAGGAAAAACGCCCAAGAGGCCAAGGGGGGAGTCTACAAAAAAATATAGGAGAAAATTATGACCAAATTTAAAAATATTGAAATTAATGAAGAGACATGTGGTACAGCATTGGCACAGGCCTCTAAGAACCGAGCCAAGGTTATAGACGCAGATTTTTCAGAAAAACTAACGGCAGACACAGAAATTGCATGCGTTTCTAAAGAGAAATTACCTGCAACTTTGGAAATCGGAAAAAAACTTGCCGTTATTGTAAATGACAGGGCAGCAAAACTACAAGCTGCATTAGTGTTTCTTAATAAAAGAAACATCACTCTGGACGGATACCATATGCAATTCGCAACTGTGCAAGAATACGCAGAAAAATTGTTAGATGTTGAGTTGAAACTGGCAAGTGTTTTAAATGGTTTGTCTACCGCCCAAGGTGTTAAACCGATTAATCAAGGCGACAGAAAAACCAAAGCCGCACAGATTAAGGAAATGGGTTTAACGGAACGACAAGCAAGAGACATCTCTCGTTTGAAAGAAGAATTCGTTAATAAAGCAAAAGAAATAGCCCGAGCAGAGCATATAATACCAACCAGAGCATTGGCATTGTCGTTAGCAACAGAAAGCAAACACGAAAATAACACCCTGCCATATATCAAAAAAGGTGAGTATTCTGGTGTGTATATTAAAAGTCCGGACTTAACAAAACCTATTTACTACACACAATTATTTGGCAATGTCGGAATTGGGGAATATTATGCAAAGTCAGTCGGTTGTGAATGTAAGGTCATGAATGAAATCGATAAAATTCGCAGCGATTGGTATCGTGAAATATATCCCGATGTGGAAATTGTAAATGCTGATTTTCAGGAACAACCTACAAAGGATAGATTGTTAGAATTGCACAAAGAGAACAACTGCAAGTTGATTTGCGCCAGTGTTCCATGTCAAGATTTTAGTTTGGCTGGCAAGCGAGATTTTAAAACCAAGCGCGCACATCTTATATTTGATACATTAGACTTTATTGAAGCTGCGGGTGATAACAACGAAAATGTCATGATTGAAAATGTACCAGGATTCTTATCGGCATACCCTAAGCACTTGCACCATGTGTTAAAAGGACGCAATTTGGGACAATATATTCAAGAACGATTAGAAGCAATGGGATATATTGTCAACATAGGTGTTCTGAATGGAGCGGATTACGGCACCGCACAAAGTAGAGAACGGGCAATTATTTTGGCTTCTAAACATGGTAAATGGTTGTTTCCGCCAGCAGACGAAAGAAAAATCATGCTATGGGAAGCAATAGGTAATTTACCGTCATTAGAAGCCGGTATGAGCAGCCCTGTTCATCCATGGCATATAGCACCAAGCTTACCGGCTGCTCAGGCAGATGTTATGAAGCATACCCCTACTGGTTGTTCCGCTCATAACAATAAAAACTGCTGGAGACCGGTAAATGTGGATGGCACACCTTCTAAATCTACCATGAAATTCTCTTTTTGTAGAAAGAAATGGGATGAGCCTTGTAATACGATTTTACAGGCCAGTGATGGTATCGGTGGACATTGTACAATACATCCGGGACATCCACTTGCAGATGGTACATGGTCAGACGCCAGAGCATTAACAGTATTAGAATTACTGCGTGTCACAGGACTGCCAGACGATTATCCAATCCCAGAATGGGCTAGCGATAAACTTGCTCGTGATGTTATCGGTGAATGTTTCTTGCCGGAATTGGTAAAACGATTACTGTTAATGATACCACGCCCATAATAAACAATACATCCTGACGCTACTGTCAGGATGTTTTTTTCTGTTTTAGAAATTTTTTTTATAAATCACAAAAAAATACGAATTCTATTAAATATGACAGCGGCAGAAATTGTCACTTAACAAGTCTGATAAAACTGTCATTTTCTCTGAACGACTAGAATTAACACTAAAAATCTTAGTGTTAAATTTTCATATAAAAATAAGGATAACTAATATGCAAAAAGACATTAAACAGCTGATAGAAGCAAGAGAGACAGAAGAAGCAACATACAACAGATATGAAAAGACTATAAACAGGCACAGATACAGCAATATTGATAATCTTAGGTTATCTGTATTTGATATGGTATTAAAGTATTTAGATGAGTGTGATGAAGAAGATAAGGGAATCTATAGAAATCATAAATTTGTATTAACTGATTATCAGAAGCAATGGAAAGACTTGTTAATGCAGAAGGAGTATAAGTATATGATAACTATTAAATTACCACACAGAGTGATTAATGGTTATAAAAGGACAAAGAATCAAGAAGAAGCAAAAAAGCATTATAGAGATTTGATTAGGCAGATAGAAAGAGCATATACAGGTCATAGTCATTGGGAATATGATGGATTTGATTTTAATTTAGCATTTGAGCATGGAGAAGCAGGTTATTGGCATGTACATTTAGCAGTTGTGTCTAATACTATGGCTCATGAAACATTTTATAACAGATTACAGCATGCTATTAATCAGGTATTAGAAAAAACAGGGTTATTTAATACATGTATAAAATTGACATATGTATACGACCAAGAAGGGTTATGTACATATTTAGTAAAGGAATTAGAAAGTCCAGATAACAATCACTTAAAGAAGGAATATAGTGATTTAGCGTCTTTATGGAATTTGTTTCATGTGGAAGTAAAAAATACAAAGCCTATGAAAGTATCTTTTAGAGAATCTGGATTATTTAAAATGTTATCTGCAGCGGTTAAATTAAAGGTTGGTAATTTGTTATCTGTACCTAATCCGATTAACAAAATACAAAAGAATCAGATAAAGCTATCCAAATCGTCAAATAAACCAGCCAGAACTAAGCGTAAAAGAAAAAGACTATAAAGTATAAGCCAAATAGAATTAGAGCAAATCTGGTGAGTTTATTGGGTTCTGCAATAAGCTCACTTCTTTACATTGTGGGATATATTTTTTAAAGAATTGGAAATTTTTTTAAAAACTAATTTGCATGCCGCGAGATTCTATAAAATATATAAAACAAGGAGTAATATCATGAAAAATTTATCAATAGATATTAAATTTAATAACACAGTAATAACAACAGTAGATTTGGATGCTGATATTCTTTTAAAAGAGCTTAATAAACAGCAATATACACAATTAACGCAAAAAGGTACTAGTAAACCACTCTATACAAAATCAGAGCAGTCAGATATTGACAGAGTTAAAGCGATTAGCATGACTGATTGGATAAGTCTCCAATCTTTTACTAAAGAAAACGCTGGTATATTTTTTAGCGAACAAATAGAAATTTTGGATTTTTATATTAATAAAGGTTATGCATCGTTAAAACAAGCTTATCTTTTATTAAAGTTGTACAGTGCTGCTGAAAAGAGGGGTTTTGTTCCTGAACTTCCATTTTAATCTGCGCTGGTTGCTTATAACATACCATATTGTGATTATAGCAAGCCATAACAAGCCGAGTTCTCTTATTCTGACATGTTATAAGCCAAATCAAAGTAGAGCAACCACGCGTCAAATATGGATTAAATATAAAAAATAACCCGTTGAAACAAATCAGCGGGTTTAATTTTATTCGTCGTAATCATCATCGTCTGAATATGGTTCTTGGGATGATACAATTTCACGACCGGTATTTTTATCGATTATGCGTACTACTGTCCAATCTGAATCTGACCAGTCAAATTCAATTTCAATATCTTTGTCTGTTTCGAATACAGCCATACCAATAAATCTAGAATCAATAACTTCCCTGACATTATCGGTTAGTTCACATACACATACCATGCCGGAATCTGCAAAGAAATCGTGTTTTAATACATTTTTACCCCAGATACTGTTTGTCCAATCCCCATATCCGGATGTTGTTGCTTTGGCATTAATATCACCGCTGAACTGTTGTAATGTTTTGGTTATTTCATTATCAAACAATTCGCGTTGCAGTTTATAATCACGACTTTCTTCTGCTGCTTTATATTCGGCTGAGTCAAATATTTTACAGCACTTATCCCAATCTGCACTTGGAATAATATAACATGGGTCTGTAATTACATATTTTTTCATAAAATCACCTTTTTATCTGCTGAACAATACATTTCCGGCTGAATTGTATGTCCAGATAGTATTACCTGTTGTCTTTACACTGACTGTTTCATTTGTATAACCCACCAAAGAACCATACTTTTTAAACATAATTTGACCTTTGATGTTATATACGCTGACTGAATTTCCGTTTTGTTTCGCATATGCAATCATTGTTAAATTCCTTTTGTTTAATATTCGTCTGCACGCATTATCGTTAAAACCCTTATAGTTATTGTTTCGTCTGCGGGATTTTCTGACGCATATTCCATTGATGTATCGTAATAGTCAATTTTAAAGAAGTATTTCAATTCACTGTGTTCTATCATTCCAAAATCGTGTTCTTGGTAAACATCGTTCCCGGCATTGAAATTATTGAACAGTTTAACCTTTATCAAGATTCGCAACTGTTCATCAAACGGTAAATTTGAAACACCCTGCGTCAAAATCACTTTATCTTTACCAGGGTTAAAAAGATTCTGACGCAGTTTATCGTTTAATTCTGCAATCTTATTCGTATTCATTATGCAGCCACCTGTGTTTCTAAGACAAAACGATAAAAAGCCAAGGCACTTGCTCTAATGCTTCTCGACATACCACGACCGATAATTTCATAACAGCCACCTTTCTGGTATTGTGGTGCTATTGTAGAAATGTTTTTTGCTAATTCTTCAACAGTTATATTATTTTGGTGTTTTCTTATATAAGAAATAGCACGGAGATAGTCGTAGCAAGTTGAGGGACGGTTATTAACAACCGTTGCATAACCTTTATTGATTAACCATTTTTTATATTCGTTCATTTTTTTAGTCCTTTTGTTTTGATTACTATTTAAATCGTACCGTGAAACAAAACAAAAACGAGCAAGTTTTTTTAGAAAAAGTTGCTGTTTTTTAGCAAAATTAGCTATTTTTTACACTTTTTTAACAATCGCGGGCGTCGGTTGAGTGTTCTTATTATCTGTTATAGGACATATGGTACTGGTTATAAAAATATCCTTAATTTGCTACGGGTAATTTAAAAACTATACGATTGATACAGTAAATAATGCTATGTGTTCTCAAATGGTTTATAACAAGACAACTATCTGCAATAAAACGCTCATAACGATAGCCCAGACAATCCCAGAACAACGAAAACAAAAAATGTAATAAACTATAAGCCAGAAAAAACAGAGCAAAACCGGCTTGTCTATGGAGTTTATATAAAAAAACACTTCCCGACGCTAAGGACGAGAAATGTTTATAAATCGGAAAAATAATTTATAAAAACACATAAAAAAGTGGTTCTAATATATAGATGATTGAAAAAATCATTAACTTAAAACCTAGTATACTAATCAAAGCCTGTTAAAATCCACATTGTATACTAGGTTTTATTAGTTTTTATAGATATTCCACAGTTGCTCAAATCTATGTGAATATTCTTTATTTGGTTGATTAAAGAATATGCAGTTTTCACTATTATACATACTTGCATTAGTTGTCCAGTTATACGAACCAGATACAATATGAACATCATCAAACACAGCAAATTTATTATGTTCAATTTTATGTTTTTTATTAGTTAATACTGGAATACCTGCTTTTTTTATTGTTTCAACCAAGGATTTTTTTCCTTTGGCTTGTACTCTGTCTGTAATAATTCTTATATCTGTTCCACGATTATATGCTGCAACAATGGCCTTGGTAATATTTGGGTTAGTAATTGAATAAACCGCGATATCTATCTTGTTTGATTTGTTTATTCTTTCAATAATGTTATTTTCGCAATCTGGCCCAGGAGTAAAAAAGACTTTAATGTTCGTTTGTTGAGTTGAATTTTCTTTAACAGTTTTTGAATTGTTAGAATTACAGGCTGTTAAAGCCAATATAGATGTATAAAAAAGGAATGTCCCAACTGTTTTTACCATAAAAAAGACCACTTTTTAAAGGTGGTCGGGAGTTAGACAGTTTACACGAAACTTCGTTGCTTTTGGTAAAACCTTATAACAACGACATCCCGACCGACAGTCGGGATATAAACAGAGCGTATCGTGTATCAGGTGTCTAAACCCTTGCACTCTTTATATCGCAAGACTCTTTTTCAAGAATCTCAGCAGTATTATATACCATAATTTATAGAAAATACAATATTTTTATCTAATCATTAGCAAAACAGATTCTAAAACTCTTCCTAAAGAAGCATAAAAATAAGTGATTCCAATATTTGACAACGACAAACTTGTTTTTCATTGTTTTATTACAAATATTAATTCTCTTTCTTTACAGTTTTTTTATTTTAATGATATACTCATCATAATGAAAGGATGGTATATGTCAGATTATTTAGATTATTTAAATAAAATTCGTAAAATTAAAGTATATTTTTTAGAGAATATACCAACATATATATCTTCGTGTGAGTATAATCATCATTTGCTACTAAATAGACTTTCAGAAGCACGAAATACTTATTTGTTATTAATGGATAATCATAGATATAATGACGCTATGCTGATTGCCGGACATATATTAGAAAACTGTGCCTTGATAGATTATATCCAAAAAGATGAGCTAAATGATAAGGGCAGAACAAGAAAATATATAAGAACAGATTTAGTAAAAACATTATGCGATTTGTTTGATTTTGCTGGAGATAATTGTTTAGACCAAGAGACAAATGATACTATAAATGAATTAATGGATATGTTTAAAGATGGGGGCGATATCATATTAAAAACAGGGACTTTATCTCACGAAGAGATAATGCAGGCAGTAAAAAATGCAAAAAACAATTCAGAAAAAAA